>CALKCM010000004.1 GCA_938086785.1 uncultured Bacteroidia bacterium | reverse complement strand
ATTCGACAGAGCTTTAAGGCAAGTGTTTCCAATTATGTTGGAATTGGGATAGGATTTATTAGCCTTTTCTTTTTATTTCCCTATTTTTTTACGCCTGAACAGTTTGGCGCGATACGCTTGCTCATTGAATTATCTGCTGTTCTAAGCGGCTTTGCACTCATGGGTACCAATTATTCGATTAATAAGTACTTCACCTATTTTAAGAATGATTCGAACGGGCATAATGGATTTTTCTTTTACGCTCTCTTGGCACCAGCCTTGGGTCTTATCCTTGTATTTGGCGCGCTTTTTATTTTCAAGACGGATCTATTGAAGTTATTTAATACCAAAAGTGATTTAATCACGAATGACTTAATTTCTGTTTTAGGAGGTTTGATTTTTACCACCGTTTGCCTCACAATTATCGAGGTCTCTAGTGCCAATTTTGGGCGAATTGCCAAGCCATATCTCATAAGAGAAGTGGTTCAGCGCATTGGCATTATTTCCATTGCCTTCCTCTTTTATTTAGGCATTTTAGATTTTATAGCATGCACCTGGGGCATTGTGGGTATTTATTCCCTTTCGGTTCTTCTTAACTTATATTTCTTTCGCAAGCTCGGTAAATTATCATTAAAGCCCAATCCGCCATTTTATCAAAAAAACAAACCTTTGTTTAAGGATATGACTAAGTATACGGCATTTCTTTTTTTTGGGGGAGTCAGTGGTCTATTCATTAATAAAATTGATTTTGTAATGGTTAGCCATATGAAATCTTTGGACTACACTGCTATTTACACGGTGGCGTTTTATTTGGCTTCTTTTATAGAAATTCCGCGAAGAAGTATGTCTCAAATCCTTACCCCAATTATATCTGAGCATATTAAAAACAGTAATTTCAAAGAACTCTCAAATCTTTACAAACGATCTTCCATTACCCAACTCTTCATGGGGACCTTCCTCTTTTTTGCTATTTGGTTGAACCTGGATACTTTTTATGAGATTATGCCCAAAGGAGACATTTATAGAACTGGAAAATACGTGGTTCTAATTATAGGGATAGGTAAACTAATAGATTTAAGTACGGGAGCTGCAAGCCCAATTATTGCAACTTCAAAGTTCTACCCCGTTGCTTTTATTAGTTTTGTTCTTGGAGCTGCAATAGGCATTGCTGGAAATGTGATTTTAATACCCATTTATGGCATTAATGGAGCTGCCATTGCTACAAGTCTCACTTTTCTAATGATTATGCTTCTGGTCACATTAGTGATTCAGAAATACTTTAAAATGATTCCTTACACCAAAAATCACCTTAAATTACTCTTCGTTAGTTTGCTATTTTTTGCAATTCCATTCTTTGGAGATTGGTTCTACAATCCTTTACTTGACAGCATTGTTAAATCCACCCTACTGCTTCCATTTTTCTTTGCCACTATGCTTAAATTTAAGATTTCAGTAGATATCAATCAGCAATCTTTGGCATTTGTCCAGAAGTTTAAATTTCTTGGTTTTTTAGAACCTCTTATGGTGAAGCTTACAAAATAGTTTTAGTACATATTTTCTATTCTTTTCAACTTGCTTAGGTAGTTGTAGTTCTCTTTCACATATTCCCACCCATGCTTTGAAAGTGATTCCCGAAGTGTATCGTCTTCTATAAGCTTGGTTATTACTCTTGCAAGATCATCTATGTTATTGGATTTATATAGAACACCACCCTTTTTACATCGCAAGGCATTGGTTGCGTCATTTTCCATAATAAGGGGTTTAGCACAGGCCTGAATGTCCAAACTGCTTAATGAGTTAAACTTTGGAATTACAAGAAAATCAAATAAGCTGTAATAATCTGCGAGTTCAGTGTTCTTAACACTTCCCTTGTGAAAAACAGAAATTCTCAAGTTCAATCCATCTTCATTCCAAGATTTATTCATGTATTTTTCATCCCTAGGGCCAATAAGAAGAAGGTTTATGGATTGCTTTAAGTCCATTTTTTTGAGTGCTTCTATAATAAGGTGAGGTTCCTTATGCGAATCAAACTTCCCTACATATCCAATGGTTAATTGTTGTTTTAAACCTGGAATCAAGGATTTATCTGCTGGTTTAGGATAAAAGACGGAGTGGTCTACAGATATTTCATTGTCCTCGATTAACTGAGGGTCAAATCCAAAGTCCTCTGTAAGCATGTCTTTGTTTTCTGGAGCGGTATAGAAGAAAGCATTTGGTCTTTTATTAATTCGAGGAACAACAATCTTTTTAAAGAAACTGAAGACGATATTTCCCATAAAGCCCATGTCTTTAAATTGGGAACGAAGGGTATGCGTATCGGCAAATATTTTAATGTTCTTGGGTAAAGTGAGTAAGGTAAAATAATAAGTATAGGCTTCCACCCCATGAAAAAAAACAAGGTCTGGTGTGTGAGCTAAAATAGTCTTTCGAAGCCTTTTCATATAGACGGAATGCTTATTAAAAGGAGTCATAGAGGAGCATCGGATTATTTTGACATTAAACTTCTCCTCAAATTCGAAATCTTTCTCTTTTATTTCCTGTGCACTGGTATTCCATGGGTCTAATATATTTGAGGTAATAATTACATAATCGAAATCTCTGGAATGATGCTTCCCTATCAAATTAATATCATAGCCCATTTCAGGATGAAAGTAGTAGCTTACATGAACTATTTTTTTTCGTTTTATCATTTTGTAGGTGCAACAAATTTACTCTTTCAAATTATACTTCCTACTTTCGCAAGATGAAAAATGTTTTGATTACCGGTGCGGGTTCTCCTGGAGGACCAGGGATCATAAAATCGATTCATGAAAAATACACTGTACATGGAGCAGATGCAGATCCAAAAGCTACAGGCAAAGGCCTCTGCTCTGTTTTTCATTCCATACCTAAAGCGACGAATAGCGATTTCATCCCTGCACTCTTAGCCATTGTTGAAACGCATCATATTGATGTATTAATCCCATTGGTAACCAAAGAATTGGAACTTTTTTCATCTCATATGTTGGCCTTTGAGAAACTCAATTGCACTGTGGTGGTGAATGCTCTAACAAATCTCCAAATCTGCAATAACAAGAATAAATTACTCCAAAAAATTGAGGCGGCCGGTCTTGAAATACCGCAATACATGGCAGTAAAAGATGCCGATGGCTTAGTTAAAGCGAGCGAAGAACTTAACTATCCTGAGAAAACCATTTGCGTAAAACCTTCGGAGAGCAATGGAATGCGAGGGTTTAGAGTTATAAATAACTCCATAAATCGTGCTGATTTATTTTGGAATGAAAAACCGAATAACATGCATTGTACTATGGAGGAATTAAGGCATATTTTAGGTACAGAATTCCGAGAAATCCTAGTTATGGAATACTTGCCTGGCAAAGAATACACGGTGGATTGTATTGCGCATCGCGGCAAAGCCAAACTTATTCTTCCGAGAGAACGACTAAGAATGATTAATGGAATAAGTACGCGTGGGAAGTTTGTGAAGCACGATGGCATTATTAATTACTGCAAGCGCATTATTGAATTATTTGATTTGCATGGCCCCATTGGTGTGCAGCTTAAAGAAGATGCGCATGGGATACCTAAAATGCTTGAGATTAACCCACGTTTGCAGGGAACAACAGTAGCTGCAGAAGGTTTAGGTATTAATATACCAGATATTTGTATACAACAGGCTTTAGGTACTGAGCCTCAGTTAAATAGAGATGAGCTGGATTGGGGAAAAGAATTTGGTAGGTACTACACAGAAATTTTTTGGGATTAGGCTTGCTGTTTTAGAAGTGCTTGAAGACGGATTGAATGGATGATGACATTGACATTCATCCCCAAATTTTGTATATTTGCTCCAATGTTGAATATTATCATATTTGGCCCTCCAGGGGCGGGAAAAGGCACGCAGAGTGCTAAATTGATTGAGAAATTCGGGTTGAAACATATCTCAACAGGAGATTTATTAAGAGCGGAACGAAAAGCAGAGACAGAACTTGGCATTCAAGCAAGTGAATTTATTAGCAAGGGTGAATTGGTCCCTGATAGCGTTGTAGTAGGAATGGTTGAAAATTTCATGGCTGCAAATACGGAGAGTAAAGGTTTTATTTTTGATGGCTTTCCAAGAACTATTCCGCAAGCAGATGCTCTTGACCACTTACTGGAAGCGCATAAAACACGTATCGCTATTGTATTAGGGCTTGAAGTAGATGAAGATGAGTTGGTTAAAAGACTCTTGGCTAGGGGCAAAGAAAGTGGAAGGGCTGATGACCAAAATGAGGATACCATTCGCAACAGATTTTCTGAATACAATGCGAAAACTCAACCTTTAATAAACTACTATAAATCTCAGGATAAGTACACGGGTGTTGATGGTATGGGTGAAATAGACCGAATATTTGAAGACTTAAGCAAGGCAATCTTTAAATTGAATGGGTCCGCTGGACTTTAAAAAATAATACTCTTTTCTTAAGACCATACGCCTCTGTTCTAGAATGAATGAGAGCAATGGGCCAGAGAATTAACTATAAAATGGAAAAACCATATAGCATTCAGTGCATCCTCTTCGATTTGGATAATACCTTATGGGATTTTGATGGGAATGCTAAAATAGCACTTAGCCAATTATATCAGCAACATAATCTTGAAAAGCGAACGGGCAAAACAGATTTAGCCTTTATTGAGATATATGAGGGAACAAACGCTGAATATTGGAGACGCTATGAGAAAGGTGAAGTGGATAAAGAAACCTTAAGGACTCGAAGATTTATTGACTCCCTCAACAAATTAGGATTGAGCGAAGATCTACAACCCAAGGGCCTGTGGCAAGAATATTTAGATATATGCCCTACAATTCCCAACTTAATTCCAAATGCCTTAAGCACTTTAGCGCATTTGAAAAAGCACTTTAAAATAGGTTTACTCACCAATGGTTTTGAACAAACACAGCAAACTAAAATAAAATGCAGCGGCATTGATCAACACATTGATTTTATGTTAAGTTCGGAAAGTTTTGGAATTCCGAAACCAGGCAAAGAAATATTTGACAAGGCCGTTGAAATGACTGGCATGACTCATGAGGAGTGCATATATATTGGTGACAATAGGGAAACGGACGTTATAGGTGGCTTAAATGCTGGAATAAAAACAGCTTGGTTTAAGCAATCAGAGGGGCCAAAAGTTGAACATCCTTTGTTTCTTGGTGAATATACGCTCTTGGATGAATTTACGGATTATGTAATGGGCTTAATTAAAAAATGACAGTTAACACCATATAAAGCATGTTTAAAAAGTTTATATTTGTATTAAAGATCAAATAAAATGAAAAAAGTACTATCTCTTTTAGCTGTAATGATGATCGTTTCTTTGGGTTTCGGTCAATCTGTAGAATATCCAGATGGGAAAGTCCATTCATGGTATGCGCCCAATACAGGTTTTTACGATTGTAAAATTAAATTAAAGAATATTAAAGGGCAGGAAGTAGTCTTAAAATATGCTAAAGTAAGTGCTGATTTTCCAAGTGGATGGGAGGTAACCATTTGTGATAATTTTAATTGTTTCACTGAATTGGTTGATACCGGAACTTTTTTTCCTATGAAAGATAATGAATATGGAGAAATGAAAATATCTATTGACGCCAAAGGTTTAGCGGATACGGCTTATATAAAATACGCACTTTGGGATGAAGATAATCCGTCTTTAAAAGATACCCTAGATTACACCATATATGTAAATTTTGGAGCAAGCACGAATGCTTTTACGAATTCAGAGGTTTCTATTTATCCAAACCCTGCTAAAGATGTGGTAAACATATTGGCGAGCAAAGGAAGCAAAGCCTCTTTGTATAGTAGTAACGGACAATTACTCTTAAGTAAAACAATAGCAAATAAGGCTGAACAATTAGATGTATCAGGTTTGAAGGCAGGATTATACTTGCTCACTGTGCTTAATTCCAAAGGAATTCAGAGTTCACAATTGATTCTTGAGTAAATTTAAAATTAGAAATAAAAAAAAGGCCTTTGATACTCAAAGGCCTTTTTTATTAGATATATGTGTACTTTACATCTGATGGCTACTTCTTCCGATACTATAGTATGAAAAACCGTGTTTTTTAGCTAAGGCATTATCAAAAACATTGCGCCCATCAAAAATAACTTTATCTTTTATTCGTGCAAGAAGCTCTGCAAAGTTTGGGCTCCTAAATTCTGGCCATTCGGTAGCGATAATCAAAAAATCTGAGTTATCACAGGCTTCATAAGGGGTATCAAAGAATACGAGATCCTCATGCTGACCTAGTAGGCCTTTAACGTTATTCATCGCTTCTGCATCATACGTTTGAATAATAGCTCCACGATTGCGCAAATCCTGAATTAATTCTAAGGCTGGCGCCTCTCTTATATCATCGGTATTTGGCTTAAAAGCTAAGCCCCAAAGTGCAATAACTTTGCCTTTAAGATCTTCGCCATAATGACTCACTATTTTTGGTATTAGTGCCTTCTTTTGGCTTTCGTTTACCTGCTCCACACTTTTAAGTATTTGAAAATCATATCCTGCATTTTCTGAGGAATGAATCAATGCTTTTACATCTTTTGGGAAGCAACTGCCTCCATACCCGATTCCTGGAAAAAGAAACCTTTTTCCTATTCTGGCGTCACTTCCTATACCCAAACGCACCATATCGACATCTGCATCTAAGCGCTCGCACAATTGCGAAATTTCATTCATAAATGAAATTTTAGTGGCTAAGAAACTATTGGCCGCATATTTAGTAAGCTCGGCGCTTCGAACATCCATGAATATCACAGGGTTTCCTTGCCGCACATAAGGTGCATACAAATCGCCCATGATTTCTTTTGACCGTTCTGAATTGGCGCCAATAACCACTCTATCAGGTTTCATGAAATCGTCAACAGCCACTCCCTCTCTCAAGAATTCTGGATTTGAAACTACATCAAATGCTCCATTATAATTGCGTTTGATTGCTTCGACAACTTTGTCACCAGTGCCCACTGGGACTGTACTTTTATCTACGATTACCTTGTAGTCATCTAATATTTTACCTAAATCTTCGGCTACACCTAATACATATTTCAAATCTGCACTTCCATCCTCACCAGGAGGGGTGGGCAAGGCAAGAAAGATTATTTTAGCGTCTTTTACAGCCTCTTTTAAATTGGTTGTAAATCGCAAGCGATTCTCTCTCAAATTTCTCTGAAACAACACTTCCAAACCAGGCTCATAAATGGTTATTTTACCTGATGAAAGGCTGTTAACCTTATTTTCGTCAATGTCAACACAAGTAACTTGGTTTCCTGTTTCTGCGAAACAAGTTCCCGAAACTAATCCTACGTATCCTGTTCCTATAACGGCTATTTTCATTTGTTAAAATAATTCTTAATGGTGTTTGTAATAAATTCTAGCTGCGTTTCATCCATTTCCGTACTTATTGGCAAGGACAATACTCTATCGCAAAGATCATCGGTGGTATTTAATGTACTATTTTGAGAATATGCTTCTTGTTTATGCAGCGCAATGGGATAATAAATCATGCTTGGGATATCTTGTCCTGCTAAAAATTCTTTGAGTCTATTCCTATCTTCTATATGACTTAAACTTATGGTATATTGATGAAAAACATGTGTACTATTGGATACTCTGTTTGGCACCTGCAAAGGCAGTCCTTCCAAATTTTTATCGTAATGGTAAGCGACCCTATTCCTTGCATTCTCAAAATCTTTAAGGTTTTTTAGTTTTACTCTTAAAACAGCAGCTTGAATGGAGTCTAAACGACTATTTAAACCAATTATTTGATGAACGTATTTTTTTGATTGACCGTGGTTTGCAACCATTCGCATTATTCTGGCGAGTTCATCATTGTTGGTCATTACGGCTCCACCATCTCCAAAACAGCCCAAATTTTTACTTGGGAAGAACGAGGTAGTACCAATATCACTCATTGTTCCTGCAGAGTGAATATCTCCATTCTTCATCGTATATGTGGCACCTATGGCCTGTGCTGTATCTTCTATTACTCTAATTTTATGTCTTTTTGCTATGGCATTAATGGCTTCCATATTTGCACATTGTCCATACAGGTGAACAGGAGCTATACAGGATGTATTTTCCGTAATCAAGGCCTCTAGCTTTTCGGGATCCATTAAAAAAGTATCGGGCTCTACTTCGATGTATACGGGTTTTAACTTTAGTAAATATATAACTTCCACCAAAGCGGCATATGAAAATGAGGGGGTAATTACTTCAGAACCAGGAGGCAAATCCAAGGCCATCATTGCAATTTGCAAGGCATCTGTTCCGTTTGCGCACCCTATTACATGTTTAACACCAAGATAATCGGCCAACTCTTTCTCAAAAGCATGAACGGCTGGGCCTTTGATAAAGGATGTGTGGTCTAACACCTCTTGAATATTTGCGTCTATTTCGGTCTTTAATCTCTGGTATTGAGATTTCAAATCCACCATTTGAATTTTACGCATTTCTTCTTTCTGCACTGTTTGCAAAAATACTATTTAGAAGCCATAATACATGGAACTTGCATTCCATTTTAATAAATCACTAATACTCTAGTTCTGCTGAAACCAATTTATGGTCAGATGGAATCTCACTGGAACTGCTGTAGTTCAATGTATAAAAAGACTTATCATGAATAATGTAATCAATTCTTAAACTGGGAATCAAGCCAATATAGGTAGATTCCATGCCTTTTCCTGCTTCCCTATAGGCGTCTCTCCTATTCTCTCCTAGTAACAATTGATAGGTATAACTCATGGGAACATCGTTTAAATCGCCCACGAGTATATTGGGATAGGGGCTCTTGTTCATGTGACTTTTAACAATGCGTGCCTGTTTTACCCTATTCCCGTAGGCCAAGGACATTTGATTATAAATATTTGATGACTTCTTAATTTTAGAATGACTATTTCCTCCTTCTAAAAAGTCATAGTCTTCGGGAGTAAATCGAATGGATTGCAAGTGCACGTTATATACACGTACTGTGTCTTGATGAATGAGTAGGTCATAGGCCATAGCCATGTTTGCCTTTGTATTGGGCAGATCTATAGGGGTGGCCTTAAGAATAGTATGCTTCGTAAAAAGAATTAATCCGAATGGTTTATCCTGATTAAGCCGATGGTAGTTAAAATCATTGAACTGGGTATTTATTAAAACATTGCTTAGGATTGAATCCTTGTTGCTTCCTAAAATATAGGCTTCTTGCATGCAAATAATATCGAGATCTTTCTCACGGATAGTGAATAAAGCTGTATCGATAAACTCTCTTCCCTCCCAATGACCAAACAACTTCGTATTTAAAGATCCTATTTTGAGCTGTTTTTTATCTGAATTTGAAACTCGTTCTACTGTGAATTGCAAATATTTACTGGCATGAAATAAGCTGAAAATAGTGAGTAATAAAGGCAGGAGAAACCTCATATTTAACACGGACAACCAGATGATTATGAAAATAATATTTAAGGATAAGAGGAATGGGAAACCCAAGCCCAAGAATTGAGGGAAACTCCATAACTCAGGGTCGACCACTAAACACAAGTTTGAGACACCAAGCAGAACACTGTTCACTATGGTACCTATCCAAACTAACCTTCGTATTGTGTTTTTTCCTATTTCCACTAAATTTCTTTGCTATTATTGAATAAGGTTTTCTTTTCTTTATCTGTAAGACTGCTGTAACCCGCTTTATTAATTTTATCTAGAATGGCATCTATCTCTGCCTGCACATCACCCTTTTTTGTCTGTTTGACTTTTGACTTTTTAGGATTAATTTTTACTGATGCTGACCTCTTGGGCATTTTTTCCTTTTTCTTTAGTTGAATACCAGAAAGCGTATCTAGCAATGGAATTTTAATTGAACCCATAGCATGCATCATTCCAATAACACCGACCAAGCCGCCAATTAAGGTAACTAATCCGGAACCAAAGGTTACCGGGTTAAACACAATCACGACATCAAAAAACAATTTAAATACAGCAATCCATCTGAGCTGAACTTTAAATGTACCAAAGAGGTATACTTCGTAGAATGGTCTGAAAATAGCTGTCCCATATACAATGGCTGCTACCGCTGGCGCTGCTGTATACATGGCATAAGACTTTCCAAATGCCACACCTACAATTAAAATATAAGATATGGATGCAATCGCACCTGCCACGAAAAAGAAGTTATACATCTTTTTCTTTCCAAGGAGGTCCTCACTAATTCTTCCAAAGAAATATAACCATACGCAATGACCAATTAAATCAAAAATTCCATTGCTTCCTAAAAATCCAGTGAGCATGGTCCATGGGGTAAATAATACATCTTTAGGGTTGCTATGTAAGGCTAAAAACCGACTGGTAAACCCTGGGAGAATTCGATCGATAATCCATGAAAAAACAAATACATATGCCATGAGAAGCATTAAGTTTCTCACTGCTGTATGTTGGGGTTTAAAGGGTATAAAATCTTCTTTTGTAGCCATTACCAACCTCTTTTAAGATACTTTGAAAACCAGAATTTAACAATAATAAAACCTGTAATTGCTCCTCCTAAGTGAGCAAAATGGGCGATGGGGTCTCCTTCGAAGCCACCTAAACCTAAAAACAAATCAATAATAATAATGCCGGGCACTACATACTTTGCTTTGATGGGATAGGGAATAAGAATGAAGTACATTTTTTGATTTGGGAAATAGTATCCAAAAGCGACGATGATTCCATATAGGGCTCCACTTGCCCCACACATAGGGCTATAGTTTAAAGCAGTTACTATACCACTTTTTACGGGGGAAAATGAACCAAAGGCTTTTTGCAATTGATAGGCATCTGTGGCAAAGTGCATGAGCAAGGCTCCTGCGGCACTTAAAAAAAACAGGAGTAAGAATTTCCTTGTTCCTAACTCTTGCTCGATTACATTTCCAAACATCAAAACACCCAGTCCATTAAAAAGCAGATGCATGTGATTGCCATGTGAGAAAATATGAGTAATGAGTTGCCATGGTTTAAAATAAGTGCTATCTGGATAAAAGACATACATGTTTGCTAGATAGTCAAAATCCATTTTAGGACTGACCATTTGAAATAAGTAAGCCAAAATAAATAGGATGAGAAGGTTTAATGTTCCGTGTTGAATTTTAAATTGCATTATACTTTCCCCTTTCTAAACATATCAAATAGCATTTCATCATTTATGCGAACCACTGTAGGTAGGCCTTCTGGTGAAAAATTAGGGTTTTTACATTTCAACAATTCATTTACAAAAGCCACTTGCACTTCTTTTTCCATGATCACGTTGGCATTTACAGAAGCGTTATTTGCCAAGCTAGTGGCAACAAACTCGTGGTGTGATTCCGCTATATTTCCTGTAGCGTTTGCAATATCATCTAACATATTTTCAATCACCTCTTGTTCGCTATTGTTCTTAATATCTGGAGGCAAACCGTTGACCAAAATGGCATTTCCGCCAAAATGGCTTAAATCGAATCCTATTTTCTTTAAGATTTCCTTAGAATCTTCAAAAACAGATAATAAGCCTTTATTTAACTCTACACTTTTAGGAAACAATAAGGTTTGGCTGGGGCCATCACCCAATTCAATAAACTTCATGTATTTCTCGAAAAGGATTCTTTTGTGCGATCTGTGGGTATTTACCACATGTAATTCGCCGTTAATGCTAGCAACTAGGTATCCGTTTTTGAGTTGAAAGCAAAACTGTGCTTCAATGCCTTCCCTTGGGACTAATTCTTCTTTGGTCGAGGGAGATTCTATTTTAGCATTTCCGGAATTTACATCGATCGGACCTAAGACTTTTGCCCAATCCTGGTGCCGCTTGGATGAATCGTACCCTGAATCAAAGGGGTTATACGATTTATTTGGAGCAGGAACACCCGCTGACTTGTCTAGTTGAATTTCGTTTTTGTAGGTGGGTTTTGACAGTAAATCATCTAAACCATCTAAGCCACCTAAACTCATATCTGGCTGAACAACAAAACTCCCGACTGCCTTTCGAACTGCCGATTTAAGAATGGTATAAACATGCTTCTCATCCTCAAATTTTACATCTGTTTTAGTTGGATGAATATTTACATCAATTTTAGCAGGATCTACATTTAAAAATATACAATAGGTTGGAAACGAACCCGTATCGATAAGACCCTCGAAAGCGGCCATAACTGCATGATGAAAATAAGCACTCTTGATATAACGACCGTTTGCATAAAAAAATTGATTTCCCCGGGTTCTTTTTGCTTTGTTAGGAATTCCTACCAAGCCACCAATTTGAATGATTTCTGTATTTTCCTCTAGCTGAATTAAATCCCCTTCTTTGAACCCAATCAAAATATCTTTAAGACGGCCTTCGGTATCCGATGCTCTTAATTTTTGGACTTCATTATCATTGTTATAAAGTTCATATTCAATACTAGGGTTAACGATAGCTTGCCTCTGAAATTCTTCAATAATATGCTTTGTTTCAACAGCAATAGATTTCAAGAAGTTTCTTCGCGCCGGTATGTTATAGAATAAGTTCTTTACTGTTATTGAAGTGCCTACCGGAGCTGCACAAAATTCCTGATTCTTAATTTCGGAACCGTGAATACTAATTTTGGTTCCTGCATCATCTTCTTTTCTTCGCGTAACCATTTCAACCATAGAAACGGCAGCAATACTTGCTAGGGCTTCGCCTCTAAAACCATAGGTGTTGAGCGAATATAAGTCCTGAGCCTTCGAGATTTTACTTGTTGCGTGCCGTTCCCAGCACATTCGAGCATCTGTTTCGCTCATTCCAATCCCATTGTCTTGAATTTTTATGAGGCTGCTTCCCCCATTTTTAATAAAGAGCTTTATTTTAGTAGCTTTTGCATCGAGGCAATTTTCGAGCATTTCCTTGACAGCACTCGCGGGTCTTTGAACCACCTCGCCTGCTGCAATTTGATTGGCTACATTATCAGGAAGGAGCTTTATGACGTCTATCACGGGATAACAAATATACACACGAACAAACAGTTTTAACACGCGCTTGTTGTGCATTAAAATGAAATTTATTTTAAGAACATTGGTTACAGTATTCTTTCAGTATCCCATTGCTCTAAGTAATCGGCAACGCGCCTCACAAACATACCTCCCAATGCACCATCTACAACTCTATGGTCATAACTATGGCTCAAGTACATCATATATCTAATGGCTATTACGTCTCCATGCTTAGTTTCTAGAACAGCTGGTTTCTTGCGAATGGCCCCCACTGCCATAATAGCAACTTGAGGTTGATTTATTACAGGTGTACCCATAACATTTCCAAAGCCACCCACATTGGTTAATGTGTAGGTTCCTCCTTGAATTTCATCTGGGCTTAATTTGTTATCTCGGGCTCTTACTGCTAAATCATTTACGGTACGCGTAAGTCCAATCAGGTTCATATTGTCTGCATTTTTTACTACTGGAACAATTAGGTTACCATTGCTTTGGGCAACAGCCATTCCAACATTAATATTTTTTCTCTTAATTATTTTATCACCATCAACACTCACGTTAATCATTGGAAAATCTTTGATAGCTTTGGTTACCGCCTCTATAAAAATAGGAGTGAATGTGATATTTTGACCTTCTCGGGCTTTAAAATCATGTTTTATCTTTTCTCTCCACAGGAACAACTCTGTTACGTCTGCTTCTACAAAGGAGGTCACATGTGGACTAACGGTCTTACTCATTACCATATGGTCTGCAATGAGTTTACGAACTCTCCCCATCTCCACCACTTCATCGCCGGCATTCAATGGAATTGCTGGTTTATGAATTTTTGGTGCATCTGTTTTTTGCTCGCTAGGTTTAGAGACTACAGGTTCTGCAGATGGAGCCGCTGCGCTTCTACCTTCCACGTATTTTAAAATATCCCCTTTGGTTACTCTTCCTTCTTTTCCAGTTCCAGCAACAGTTTCCAGCTCGGCCATTCCGATGCCTTCGGTGCGCGCAATATTCATCACTAAGGGAGAGTAGAATCGATCTCCACTATTGGTTACGGCTTCTGGCTTTGAATTAATTATTGCTTCAACTTTGGCAGTTTCTGTTACTGCTATAGCTTCTTTTACAGGTGTAGCACTTATGTTGGATTCGGCTGCATTACCTTCTCCATCAAGATAGGCTACTACTTCCCCCACGGGCACAACATCCCCTTCTTGAAAAAGAATCTTGCTTAAAATTCCTTCCTCCGAGGATGGGATTTCAGAATCTACCTTATCTGTTGCTATTTCTACGAGAGGTTCATCTTTTTCAACTCTATCCCCTTCGTTTTTTAACCATTTAGTAATGGTGGCTTCAGCTATACTCTCACCCATTTTGGGCATTAAAATTGACTTACTTGACATGTGAAATGAGTCACAAAAATCGCGTTTTTAGTGCAGAAAGACAAAAATATTATTATTTACAGTCAAAGTGGCCCTCAAAAAAATTGTTTTATTTGATTAATTGTTCATTTTATTGTTTTTTTGTTTAAAAATAATATAATATGGGAACAATAAAAGAATTTAAAGAGTTTATCAACCAAGGAAACGTTCTGGACCTTGCTGTTGCTGTTATCATTGCTGGTGCATTTAAAAAGATTATTGATAGTGTGGTAAATGACATTATTATGCCTTTAATCGCCTTATTTGCAAATTTAGATGATGTGAAAGATTTGAAACAAGGACCATTCACCTATGGGAATCTCCTTTCAGCAATCATTTATTTTGTTCTAGTTGGCTTCATTCTTTTTATCATTGTAAAATCTGCAAATAAATCAAAAAAGTAAATGGCAAGGGTTTTGCATTATCGTTAAAGTCAAAACGCTAAACTACATACCACATGAAATATACTTTACTGGCAGGGGTTTTCACCTTCCTTAGTACAAGTCAAGCACAAAATGCACTTAAATCAGATTCTACAAAGAAAGAAACAGCCATTTGGACTAAATCTTCTGAGTTTGGCTTGAATGCAGCTTTATCAGGGACCTCACCCAATTGGAGCGGGGGTGTTGCCAACAATTTAAGTGGCAATTTTTTCTTTAACGCTTTAGCTAAGGGAGATTGGGGTAGAATAAATTGGGATAATAGTTTAAAGATTAATATCGGTGCAATAAGCACGCTACTCGAAGATAATAATGAAAGGAAGTATAGGAGTACAAAAAAGAATATTGACAATCTCTTTTTTGACTCTAAGTTTGGCTACAAGTTCAAAAACCCAGCTTGGTTAAGTGCCTTTGCTTCGTTGAATATTCAAACTCAATTACTTGCAGGAAACTCATATCTAAAAAGCTCAATTGGTCGAGATTCTTCCATTAGAACAAGCTCATTTTTGAGTCAAGGAACAACGATGCCATCTTTAGGTTTTGAAGCAAAACCAAAAAAATGGGCCTTTATTCGTTTAGGCTTAGGAGCCGTTAAGCAAACCTGGGTTATAAACCAGAATCTTTATTTTAAAGGCAATCCAAATCTCAAATATGAAAATACCGATCAAACTCTTTACGGAGTTAAGAAAGGAGAAATCATCAGAAACGAATTAGGTTTCAACCTACAGTTTGGTCTAGATAGGAGTTTTGGCCCCAAGGATATTTATAATTTAAAAATGAATTATCTTGGATTTTCACCTTATAAATTTTCTAAATCAAACAGTCCTTTGGATAGTCGAATTGATTTTGGATTTTCTGCAAAAATTGGTAAATATGTAAATCTCAACTACACCTTAATTTCCGTTTTTGACAAGGATTTAAGTCTGGCTGGACAAAATGCATGGCAAAATAGCTGGATTTTAGGAGTAGGCTTTTTGTATAAACTTTAAGAAGCAAAAAAAAGACCTGAGTTGTTACTCAGGTCTTTTTTTATTTTGTTCTACTTTTTTTAATCTAAAATTTGAGCAGCGTGTTCTTTGGTCTTTACTTTCTCAATAATGGTTTCAATAACACCCTCTCCATCAATAATAAAAGTGCTTCGAGCTACTCCCATATATTTTCTGCCGTACATGCTTTTTTCTACCCATACGCCGTAATTTTCGCAGACGGTCTTTTCTGTATCTGCAATAAGTGAAAAGGGTAAATCATACTTCTCAATAAATTTAAGGTGTTTCTTCTCAGAATCTGGACTCACTCCAATAATGGCGTATCCCTCATCTATAAAACGTTTATAGTTGTCTCTCAGATCACAGGCTTCTGCCGTGCATCCGGGGGTATCGTCTTTGGGGTAGAAATACAAGACTAATTTCTTTCCTTTAAAATCATTAAGCGAAACGGGATTCCCATTTTCTAAAACACCATCTATCGCTGGTGCTTTGTCTCCAATTGCAAGTTTTGTCATATCTTAATTAACAACAAATTTACACCTTTGTTTGCATCATTTGGGCAGTACTTAGGTCAAACTTATCCATCAGTTTCTTTGCATTTACTGTATTGTTGAATTCAGAGATATCGAGTTTTTGACGATGAACTACATCATCCTCGCTAAATTCTTGATTCCACAAGCGCTTCATCTCGGCTTGTACCGTTCTGGCATCAACCACTTGGCAATATTCTTCTAAACCGGAGTTTACTACCATCAAATCATTAACTACACAAAACCTTCCTCTGTATAGGGCATTTAGCATCTTTAATTTAATGCCCGTATTCTGGAAAGTATATAATATGTTTATGTGGGCATGTTCAATGAGTCGAAGGACTTCTTGAGCTGCAATGTTAAATGCTAATTTTACATTAGGATATTTCTTGGCAGCTACTCTTAGTGCTGCGGATGGATTATTTCCAGCAACAATGCAGGGAATCTCCAATTTTGAAAAAACATGTTCTACTAAATAAATGGCTGCTCTATTGTTTTCTCCAACCGCTAAGTTGCCATGATATAAAACATACTCTCCTCTTCCTGCTTTACTTACTACATGATCATTGCTATGAAAAGCAGGTAAGTAAAACACATTTCTAAAATCGTCTTTGAAATAGTTGGTTTCATTTGGACTTATGGTTGCAATACCGTCGCTGGCATGGAGAACATTCTCGTATTTTTCGAGGCGATCAGCTTCTACTGCATAAAAGTACTTCTTGAAAAAGGAGGTTTCGGCATGTTCCAATCCTCTGTAGTACAGATGCTCTACATTGTGCATGCGCACCAGCTTTTGTCTTTTTTCTAAATCTGGATGCAACAAAAAATAAGTGCTGTGCAATCCTTCAAAGAAAATGGGCCAATCGTTCTGTCTTAAATTCTTAAGCAACTCTGGATCATTTCTTGTTGCCACAATGTATGGAAGCTCTCCAATAAATGGATTTTTGAATCTTCTACGCTTGTAGTAATAAACCTGTTCACAATACTTATCCAATTCTGGATGAGGTTCTTTCCCTCCATAAATAAAGCAATGCAGAACTATTTTTACATCTTGATGAGCCAATGCTTTTAACCTATAAAAAATATCGATAACTCCCCCGTAATTGGCGGGAAAAGGCACATCAAATGCTACAATATGCAAGCCTTTTTTATTCACCCAAATGTTGGCTATAAAGATTCTTTAATACTATTTCTTCGGTGCCCCAATTAAACACTTCTCGTGCTTTAGCACAATTTGCTCGGAGCTCGAGATACTTTTCATCATGATCTAAAAGATAGTTTGTCTTGGTCACAATATCTTCTACACTACTTTTGGCAATCACCCCTATTTCAAATTGTTTATTTATTGAAACATATTCTGGAAAAGGGTTTATGAGTGAGGGCAGCTCGGCATGCATGTAATCAAAAAATTTATTATTCAGAGACAGGAAATAACTTAATCCCATATTTTCACTCACATTTAATCCAAGCCAAGCTTCTCGGGTAAGCTTTGGTAATTCGGCAGGCTTTACAAATCCCAGAAAATCCACTTTGTTCTCTAGGTTGTTGTCTTTAACCAGTTTTCTAAGCTTTTGGCTTAAATCTCCCTCACCAGCTATTTTAAGCTTTATTGGGATTCTTTTCATGGCCAAAATGGCCTGTTCTAATCCTCTACCTGCATTTAATGCCCCTTGATATAGAATGAATTTTTCTGAGGTTGACGCAGGTGATATTTTTGATTCTTTTGTGGGGGCATTTCTAACTATTCCCAGGGTGTTTCCATAGAGACTTTTAAAGTGCCTCCCGAGCTCTTCGCCCACTGTATAAGAAAACAATGCGTTCTTAAATGCTTTTTTCTCTACCCACAGCCAGAATTTTTGAATCCATTTTCGATCTTTAACTTCGGGTGTATGAGCAAAAATCTCATGGGCATCAAAAATAAAAGGCCTGCGTTTAATCTGAGCGCAAAAAATTCCGGCTAAAGCGGTATCACAATCGATAGCACAAATGGCTCTATATCTTGTAAATAAGAGATAAATAATTAGTCTCAGGTTTAATTCTAGATAAAATAGTTTGCCTTTACTAAAAATCAATCGAAATCTCTTTTGTCGAAAATTCTGCGTTTGAAGGGCGGGCGAGTTTCTTTTTTCTCTTCCTATTAAAGTACATTGATACCCTGCATTTTGCAGAGAGGTACAAATACGAATCATTCTTTGATCATAAACCAAATCATTTGAAACAGTAAAAGCTATTCGTTTTTCCATTTCATTTCTCCTTCTTTGCCTATGCTAATATACCTGTGATCAATCAACCAGCGCAGCTCCCTTTGATAAAGGTCAAAGCTACGTTTGGGAACCATATTTAAAAACTCTTGTGGTGTATTTTTTTTTACTCTTATTTCCTTCTCTATAGCTCTTCGCACATCATTCCTGCTCGGGGAGCTATTTTTACGTTTCTTGCTGCAATAATCACATGTGCCACAGTCTGCAGATTCCTCATCTAAGAAGTGCTTTATCCAAAATTTATTTCTGCATTGGCTTACGCTACAATAGCTAATCATTGAGTTAAACTTCTCTTTTTTATCTTGTTGAATCTTTATTAATTTTTCGGCATTAAAATTTGTATAAACCGTTCTTTCCTCATGCAAGAAAAGCGTCGACTTCTCCGATTTTTCTTGAAAATCAAGAAAGCCCAAGGACATCATTTTTTTTAACAGCCTTTGAATACCCGCCTCCGTTGAGTGGAGGTATTTCGCCATTTTTGCTTCATTAATTTGAACATAGGAGGTGAAAATCCCTGCAAAAGACCTCATTAAGAAGTCTAGAAGTGGTTCAAATTCTTTATGCTTTACTTTTATTTCATAAATAGATGCTGCATTTCCGATTATTCGAACCTTACTGGGACTCCAAGAAGAATCTTGAAATGTCCAAATATCTAAAATTTGAAGTGCTTTAATTCCATGGTAAATTCGGTTTGGAATAGTATTGTATGCATTTGCGATCTCACTAATGTCCAGTTTATACACCTGTTCAGATCCACCGCCGGGTGGAACGGATAAATGATTAAGCACTGCATTGTAGATGCGCCCCAATTCTGGCCCATCTAAATCATTCATGCTTAATCTTTCTTGAATAACTTTAAAATCATGCGCTTCATAAAAAAGAATACACCAAGACTCTTTGCCATCCCTACCTGCTCTTCCTGCCTCTTGATAGTAGCCTTCTGGAGTCAAGCTAGGCTTCATATGAAGAACCAATCGAACATCTGGTTTATCTACACCCATCCCAAATGCATTGGTACAAACCATCATACGTACCTTATTCTTCATCCATGAATTTTGCTTTAAACTGCGCTGCTGATTTGATAAGCCTGCATGGTAAAAATCTGCAGATATATGATGGGACTGAAGCAGTTCAGCGATTGTTTCTGCTTCTCTTCTGCTGTTCGTAAAAACAATACCCGAACCTTTTATCTGATTGCAAATTTCAAGCAACTTTACATTCTTATTTTCTGCATTGATGCATCCATATTTAAGATTGGACCGTGTGAAATCTCCTTGACTAACAAAGGGGTTTTGTAAGCCTAATTTATCAATTATATCGTCTTTTACTCTTGGAGTAGCTGTAGCGGTAAAAGCAACCATCTGAAGGGGCTTAACAAAAAGCTCTTGAACTTCGGCAATGCGTAAATATGGAGGTCTAAAATCGTATCCCCACTGCGATACACAATGGGCCTCGTCAATTACAAGCATCGAAACATTTAAGTTGGGTAAGTACTCGCGAAAAGAATCACTCATTAATCGCTCCGGCGACACATATAGAAATTTATAATGCCCTTGCAGAGCGTTCTCCATGCTTAGCAAAACCTCTTTCCAAGACATTCCACTATGCAGAGCCAAGGCCCGTATATCTCGAGCTGCTAATTGCTCTACTTGATCTTGCATTAAAGCAATCAAGGGTGATATGACTAATGTTAACCCTTCTTTAATCATTCCAGGAACCTGAAAACAAATGGATTTTCCTCCTCCGGTAGGCAAAAGAGTGAGGCCGTCTTTGTTGGTTAGGATATTAGATATGATCTCCAACTGGCCATCTCTAAAAGAGTTGTACCCCCAATATTGCTTGAGAATATTTAATGCTTGACTTGTTATAATGAGGCAAATATAAGAAGGTTTAAGGCCTATTTCACCTTATAAATGCAGACTGAATTTGGGTTTAGTTTCAGTTGAAATGGGGCTTTCTGAAAAATAGTTGAGGAGTCGAAGGATTGTGAGGAACTACCTGAGAAGTTTATTTGCCCTCCGTCAAGCATATTAATCAAAGTATCTTTTTCTGTTATCTGAGCTGCAAACCGGTTCAAATCAATTATTTTGCTCTTTGAATCTTGATTAAATGCAATCATAAACTTCGAGAGAGCATCCATCCTAAAGTATACAAATGTATTGTCTCTGCACTTGTAGCTGAATGTTTTTCCATTAAAAATTGCAGAATTATTTCTTCTCAAGTGAATCACATTCTTTAAATATTCAAATGCCTCTTTCTTCTCCTTTGGATAGGTGTCTAAAGAAACAAGAGATGTAGAACCCTTCTCAAGAGTTGCAGGAAAGTCTACATGAAAATTCTCTTTTGCTCCGTCTAGCAAAAGTTCTGTTCCATAATATATGCTTGGAATACCTCTTGTGGTAAGCAGAAGCATCATGGCCATTTTCCATTTATCTATTCCTCCACCGACTTCGGAAAATATTCGATTTGAAAAATCACAATCAACAAAAGTGTTTAATTGCCCGGGGTATTGGTAAAGTAGATCATTTTCGAAGATCTGATGCAATTCCCGAAACCCTTGACCATTTCCATAGCCCTCAGTCAATGCGAAATTACACGCTTCAAAGAATGCGAAGTCCGTCACAGTTTTAAGGGTATTATCCTTAAACTGAACCAGGTTATTGGCGGCATAACAAGCTTGTTGAATGCTATTATCTGTATGGACCATCCCATAAATTTTTAATTCTGGGAAGTTATCCTTCATCAACTTACATAATTCATGGGTGTATTTTAGATTTAACGTATTTCCAATTTTCATCTTAAACCCCGAAAAAGAGAAAGACTCTGCCCACCACAGCGCCACTTGATTTGCATATTTAATCATGTGCGTATTACGCTCATTCATACGAAGTGTGGTAGAAGATGTAATAAAATTGGAGGGTGCTGTTTCATTACTAAACCAACCAGTATCAAAATAATTATGCATCCAATGTTTATGACTAAAACTGCTTGGAAGCAATTCCATATTTACCTTAATTCCATATTTTTGAGATTGTAGAATCAATTCATTCAGCGTATTTTGGTTTCCAAATCTTTCATCTATGCTGTAATGATTGGTTATTGATCTCCCGGTGTAGGTGTTTTTCTTTTGCTTATTGTTTTGTATTGGACTTAAATTGATGGCTGTGATTCCCAAATAATTTAGATATGGAAGTTTGTTTATTACGCCTTGTAAATCGCCCCCATGCCTAGCCTTATCCAAATCAATATTTACCACATCCTGAGGCTTTGAACTTGGTATAACATCATTTTTGGTATTTCCATTTGAAAATCTGTCCACGAGTATTTCATATAAAACATCTGATGTTTTATAGGGCAATACATTCTTAGTTGCCCGTGCTTTTAATTCATACCTAAGCCTAAAGTTCCGTATACCTCTTATCCTATTCCATGAGGATTGAACATTGGAATAAAACTCAAGAAATCCTGGCTTAGCCGCAGCAGTGATTTTGACCTGCAAATAGGCAATATGCCTATTTGCAGATGGTTTTTTCCCGATAAACTCTACTCCCTCATAATCCTTCATGAAAACTTGCGCAGCAGAAATCTCGCTCGCATTGACAATAATTTCTAGGACAGGGTTTGAGAATCCAACATACCAATGTGGAGGTGCCATATTCCAAACTTTACTTGGGATGGCTTTAATAGTGTTGATAGATAGTAGTGCTAGTAAAGTGATGAAACTCTTGCGCTTAATCATGCCACAAAAAAAAGCATTAGAGTTGAACAAACACAGCAAATTTCGTTGGTTGTTCATATGTTTTGAAATACTTGAAAAAAAAATGATTTTATGGACTCGGGGTCAATTGCTTTCCCCTATATTTGAATCCCGTAGCACTACTCGCAAATTATGAAGAAAACCAAGTACATTTTTGTTACGGGTGGGGTAACCTCCTCTTTGGGCAAAGGAATTATAGCCGCATCTTTGGCTAAACTTTTACAAGCCCGAAATTACTCCGTTACCATTCAAAAATTTGATCCGTATATAAATGTTGATCCTGGAACTCTGAATCCTTACGAACATGGTGAGTGTTATGTAACGGATGACGGTGCTGAAACGGATTTAGATTTGGGCCATTACGAACGATTCTTAAACGTACCTACCTCTCAGGCAAATAATGTAACTACCGGTCGGATTTACCAAACGGTTATAGACAATGAACGCGAAGGAAAATATTTAGGGAAAACCGTTCAGGTAATCCCCCACATTACGGATGAAATCAAACGCCGAATGAGAATCCTTGGCGATAGTGGAGAATTTGATATTGTTATTACTGAGATTGGCGGAACTGTGGGAGATATTGAAAGCTTGCCTTATGTGGAGAGCATTCGACAACTTTTATGGGATATAGGCAATGACAATGGAATTGTTTTGCATTTAACGTTAGTTCCCTATTTGGCTGCGGCTGGAGAATTAAAAACTAAACCAACTCAACACTCTGTTAAAAATTTACTTGAGCTAGGCATTCAGCCAGATGTTCTTATTTGTAGAAGTGAGAAACACTTGCCTCAGGAATTGAGAAAAAAAGTAGCTCGCTTTTGTAATGTAACTCAGAATGCAGTGATCGAAAGTAGAGATGTTAAGACTATTTACGAGGTTCCTTTGGTTATGTTAAAGGAAAAACTGGATAAGGTGGTTTTAGCAAAACTAAAATTAAGCAGTAAAGTAGAGCCTAACTTAGATAACTGGAAAGATTTTCTATCGAAGTTAACGCACCCAAGCAGCGAAGTTAATATTGCTTTGGTGGGCAAATATGTTGAACTGCCTGATGCTTATAAGAGTATCAATGAAGCATTTATTCATGCGGGCGCTTCCAATGAATGCAAAGTAAAAGTAGACTGCATTCAAAGTGAAATGATCGAGGCGGATAATGTTTCGGACAAACTAAAAAAATACGATGGCATTCTTGTAGCCCCTGGGTTTGGAGATCGAGGAATTGAGGGGAAAATATTAGCCGTTCAATATGCCAGAGAGAACAATGTTCCCTTCTTTGGAATTTGCTTAGGAATGCAATGTTCTGTAGTTGAATATGCCCGGAATGTATTGAAAGTAAAAGGAGCCCACTCTGCCGAAATGGGAGATGTTTCAGACCCTGTCATTGACATGATGGAAGATCAAAAGAAAATCTCTAAAATGGGTGGAACGATGCGTTTGGGTGAATATAAGTGTCAACTCGTTAAGGGCAGTCAGGCTGCTAAAGCGTATGGAAAAACCAATATATTGGAAAGACACAGACACCGCTACGAGCTAAATGATAAATACAAGGCGAAATTGGAGAAAGCTGGAATGCAAATAACGGGTACAAATCCGGATACGGGACTCACGGAAATTGTTGAAATTCCAGAACACCCTTATTTCGTTGGGGTTCAATTTCACCCCGAATTAAAGAGCACAGTTGATAACCCGCATCCTTTATTTATTCGATTTATACGAGCTGCTATGGATCAGCAGAAAGATAAAAATTTCTAAAGTAAAATTACATTCTATCTGCCGTTTCAATACCTAGTAAGCCTAAGGATGTTTTGATGGTATTGGCGGTCATATGGCTAAGTTTTAATCGAAAAGATTTGAGAATAGCACTTTCTTCTTTCAAAACAGGTGCCTCGGAGTAAAACTTATTGTATCCCTTGGCCAAATCTAAAACATACTGAGCTATTTTACTCGGATTCATTTGATTAGATGCTTCAGCCACGGAGCTGTTAAACTCATAAATTTTCTTTATCAAATCAGCCTCGGACGGCAGTAATTTTTTGGGTAATTGCTCTACAATATCTGAGTTATTACTCTTGGCAAGCATGCTTTGAATTCGAGCATACGCATACATTACAAAAGGACCCGTATCGCCTTGAAGATCTATAGACTCCTGAGGATTAAATACCATTCGTTTTTTAGGATCTACTTTGAGAATGAAGAATTTTAATGCGGCCATTCCTAACTTATAACAGAGGCTGTCAATATCAGAATCGGACATAGCATCTGTTTTCCCAAGTTCTAAGGTACGTTCTTTAGCATTTGCTACCATGTCGTCCACTAGGTCATCTGCATCAACTACCGTTCCCTCTCTGCTCTTCATTTTCCCACTGGGCAAGTCTACCATTCCATAACTCAAATGAAATAAACCTGGCGCATAACTTCGATTTAACTTTGCCATGATAAGTTGTAGTACTTTGAAATGATAGTCCTGCTCGTTCCCTACAACATAAACACTGCGCTGTGCTTTATATTCTTCAAATTTTAGTTCTGCGGTCCCCATGTCTTGAGTCATGTATACCGATGTACCGTCTTTTCGCAGAATCAACTTTTGATCTAATCCGTCTTCTTTAAGATCCACCCAAACACTGCCATCCTCTTTTTTTAGAAATGCTCCCGATTGCAATCCTTCTTCAACCAGATCTTTCCCCAAGTTGTATGTATTACTCTCGTAATAATAAGTATCAAAATGGACGCCCAACTTTTCGTAAGTTCTGTTAAAGCCATCGTAAACCCAAGCATTCATCTTTTCCCACACCTCGCGAACCTCTGGAACATTGTTTTCCCAATCCAAAAGCATTTGCTGGCAGGATTTCATGAGTTCACTGTTGTTTCTAACCAGGTCTGTAATGGCCGCTTTGACCTTATTTACCTTTTCCCCTTCTATCTTGCAGTATTCTTTATAAAGCTCAATGGCTTTATCCTTTACCTCTTCAGATATTGAATCAAAATTACCCTTTAGGACTTCTTCTATGACCGAACGTGTTTGTGACTTGAGTTCTTGCTCAAATTTCACATAATAGTCTCCAACCAAGTGATCTCCTTTTTTCCCTGAGGATTGAGGGGTTTCTCCGTTTCCAAAGCGCTGCCAAGCAAGCATGCTTTTGCAAATATGAATTCCCCGATCATTAATAAGATTGGCTTTTACTACTTCAAAACCGTTAAAATCTAAAATTTCAGAAACGGAGAAGCCCAATAGATTATTTCTAATATGCCCCAAATGCAGGGGTTTATTGGTGTTGGGTGAGGAGTACTCAACCATTACCGTAACCTCTTTATTGCCCTGTCTTCTCGGATAATTAGACCAATTTTCGGCAAGAAAATTGATATAAACGGTAGGATTGATCACTACGTTCAAAAAGCCCTTTATTACGTTGTAGGAGTCTACAAATTGGCATTTTTCAGTGAGTGCTTCTCCAACTACCCTTGCGGCCTCTTCTGGTCTTGCTTTTGAATATCTTAGTATTGGAAATACTACAAATGTGAAATCACCCTCAAAATCACTACTTGTGGGCTCTACTTTAGCCTCATAATCCAAATCATACAAGGATTTCAACACCTCTGAAATGTCTGCCTCCAATTGCGCTACGATATTCATATGCTGCAAAGTTACAATTTTTACTTGCCATAATTTGCTCTTAATTCATAGGTATAAATATCCCATCATTTGATAGATATAAAAATGAGTTGATTTAAAAATACTTGAACTTTAAAGGATAATTATTGCCAATAAACAGATCTAATAATCTTAAAAAAACAAGGGTAGTGAGAAACCCAATACTGAGGCTTTCTATTTTAAGCGATCTGGATTATTGCTTAAAAAAGCTTTCCAACCCGACGCAGATTTCCCCTTAGGGGTACCAAATTCTTTGGGGGCAAATTGAAACTGATGGCAAACAGCTGCGGCCAAACCATCTGTAGCATCTAAACTTTTTGCTTCTAACTTTTGGCCCAATATTGATTCAAGCATTTTGGCCACTTGTTCTTTACTAGCCCCTCCATTTCCCACGATGCTTTGCTTTATTTTTCTAGGTTCGTACTCGTATACTTTTAAGCCTTTGCCCAAGGCTGCTGCAATGGCTACACCTTGTGCTCTTCCCAACTTAAGCATGCTTTGTGCATTTTTCCCATAAAAAGGAGCTTCAACACTTACTATATTCGCTTTAAACCCTTCTATAAGCTCACTAATTCGCCTATAAATGGCTTGTAATTTATCTCCGTGGTTTTCATACATGCCCAATTTTATTTCACCCATACCCACGTAAATGAGCTTATTTCCTTGAACCTCAATTACTCCATATCCCAGCAGGTTAGTACCAGGATCAATTCCGAGAATAATTTTCTTTTCGACCACATTTCAAATATAACCTTAGGACTTCTGTGCCCTGCAAATAGTTTCGCACAGCTTAGGATTAGAATTAGAAAAGATCATAATATAAAGGATTACAAAGTGTTAGGCATCACACCATTATTAGACGGTATTATAAAAAAAAAGGCCCTCAGGAAGGGAATCCATTGGGCCAATATATATAGGGAAGGTGTTCTATTAATCTACATTATCATGCAAATGCTTATTTGGCTTAACCGTTGGCTCTGGTGTTTCCTCGGGTGTTTCACCAATAACTATCTTAGATACTTTGTCATCGGTACTTTGCGGAGCATGAACAATCATCTCTTTTCGTCTCAGATAAGCAGGTACGTTAAGATCTGCATCATTATTGGCAGTGTTTATTAATACATCTCGCTCTCTGCGAATACGTTCTGCTTGCGATTTATGCATTAAGTCTTCTACATAAGGGTCTGCAGGTTGATCATCTAATAATAGCGTAGGCTCCACTCCAATTTGTGGCGCATTGATATCTTCCAATACTTCCGAAGAACTCGTTTTAGAGGTTGACTCAGGAGCAACAAAAGCCTCAAAACCTGTGGCTATTACCGTAATTGATATCTCATCCCCTAAATCTGGATCATGGGTAATTCCCATTTTAAGGTGTGCTTCGTTTCCTGCCTCGGTCTGTAAATACTTTTTCACCTGGCTGGTTTCGCTTAAACGAGGTTCTTTATTTCCATATTTAAAATTGACCAATAAATGTTTGGCTCCTAAGATTCGTGTATTATCCAACAATGGACTGTCTAAAGCTGCTCTTGAAGCTTCGTCGGCTCTATTGTCTCCGCTTGCAATTCCAGTACCCATAATGGCCCTACCACTTAATGTCATTGCCGTTTGGACATCTTTAAAATCTACATTTATTTGACCTGGTGAAGTAATAATTTCAGCAATACCTTTGGCTGCTGTGCACAATACATCATCGGCTTTTGCAAAAGCTTCAGATACTCCTAGGTCGCCATAAATATCGACAATTCGATCATTGCTAATGGTCAAGATGGCATCTACATGAGGTTTCATGTTTTCTACCCCTTCTAAGGCCTGATTAATTCTTTCAGGGCCTTCATCTTCAAAAGGAAGGGTCACAATACCTACTGTTAAAATACCTAATTCTTTGGCTATTTTAGCAATAATAGGAGCTGCACCCGTCCCTGTTCCACCACCCATTCCAGCTGTTATAAAAGCCATTTTGGTGTTGTAACCTAAAATTTCATTAATCTCTGGAACACTTTCAATGGCAGCTTTTCTGCCTTCTTCTGGTTGGCTTCCTGCTCCTAAACCTTCGGTTAATTGAAGGCCTAATTGCAATTTATTTTTTACTGGGCTGTCTACCAATGCTTGGGCATCTGTGTTGGTTACAAAAAACTCAACGCCTTCTATTCCTTGGCGATACATATGATTTACGGCATTGCATCCACCTCCACCTACTCCAATTACTTTTATAATAGATCCCCTTAGTCTCAAAACATCGGGTTCAAAATTGTTTGGCATATCCATAGTTCTCTTTCTTTTTAATTAAACAATTAGTCGTTTTCAAAATCATCTTCTCCATCTTCCATCCAATCGCGAATCCCTTTGCTTAAGCCCCAAGAGCCACTGAATAGATTTTTGATACCTGTCGAAAATCCAGCTTTATTGGCTTCAACCTCTTGGAGTACAACTTCGTCTATTTCCTCGGCAGCTTGAGAAGCGGCAGCTTCTGTTTCTTTGCGAATCTTGTGATTCATTTGCTCTTCTGTACTTTCCGTTATTTCAAATCCCTTAAGCACTAGACCTATACCTGTAGCAAAAATGGGGCTTTTAACTTCATCCGTAAGCCCTTTGCCTAAATGTTGGTTTGGAACCCCTAGATTTACATCCATACCCAATCTAAAACTAAACAACTGAGTGATGTTTTTTAATGAAGAACCACCCCCCGTAATGATTAAACCACCGGGCAATTTCCCATCGTATCCAGACAAGTTCAATTCATATTGAATGCGCTCAATAATATCTTCCATTCTGGCCTGAATCACTTGAGAAATTCCAAACAATGATATCTCTTTCGGAGTTCTATTTGGCAAACCAGGAACTACAACTACTTCATTTTTTTGTGATTCGATAGGATAACAGGAGCCATGATTAATTTTCACATATTCTGCTTGTTCGCCTAAAATACCAAATGCTTCTTGCATGTCTTTGGTAACTCTATCACCGCCTATATCTACGATGGCAGTATGACGTACAATCCCTCCTTCAAAAATGCATAAATCTGTGGTTCCTCCGCCTATATCAACCAATGCAACACCAGCCTCCATTTCTTCGGCACTTAATACTGCTGCGGCACTTGCGAACGGCTCTACTACTAAATCAACCACTTCAAGTTCTGCTCTGCGCACTGCTTTATAGATGTGGCGTGCTGCCAAAGATTGACCCGTTACAATGTGATAATTACATTCTACTCGAACGCCCAAACGTCCTTCGGGTTCTTTAACGCCTTCTTCATCATCAATTCTATATTCCTGTGGAACAATATGAATGATTTCCTGACCTGGAGGCATAGCTATATTTCTCATTTCATCCTCCAGTTTGGATAATTCTACGCTGCTAATTTCTTCTTCACTATTCTGCCGGCTTAAAGTTCCCCTATGCTGTAAGCTTTTTATGTGATGTCCTGCAATTCCAACAAAAACATTTTTGATATCTACTTGACTCTGACGTCTTGCTTCATCAATAGCCTTGCGAATAGCTGTTTCTGCCTTAGTAATATTTGCTACCATCCCTCTACTTACTCCGCCTGCGCTAGGTGCTTTTCCCATTCCTAAGACATTAATCTTTCCATTTTCGGAAAGTTGTCCAACAATAGCACAAATTTTTGTTGTTCCAATGTCTAAACCTACGATTATTTTGTCTGTATTTCCCATATATATATTGTGTTCTTTTTTTTAGTCAGTACCTATTTATTTTGTCTACTATTCAAAACAGCTGGCTTTGCTAATACCTGATTTCTGTATTTAATAATCACTTTAGTATAGTTGTTCCAACCCATTTTATTTAGTCCGTTTGTATAGAAGGCATGGAGGTTTTGAAATTTTTCTTCAATAAACTTCGTATCGCCTAATTCAATAGTATGTTTTCCAACCCGAGGAATCAAAGTAAGCTCGGACTTCTTGTCCACATAACACTGTTCACAATCTGCCTGCCATGTGGGGTGCTTGGATAAAAATGTTCCTAATATACACAAGTCCTTAGCCGCTAATGTTTGTGCTTTCCCTTCAAGGGCTGGTTCAGAAATAAATCCATTGGCAAGTATGACATACTGTGGTTTTAAATCATTTAAGAGGAACTTATATCCCGATGAATCCATGTAAAACTCTTTGCCTTTTTTGTTTTTTACACGTATTACTGGCTTTCGGTACAATACCTTAATCCTTAATATTCCGTCGAGTTCTACATACACTTGAACTTTTTGAATAGCTCCGACTCCATGTAAACTAGCTTCTAGTCCACTTATATTTATTTCATTGGCTGGTCTACCAACCATGGTTCCGTATTGTTTATATAATCTTTTGAGTAAAGCCGTCTCCTGCATAATAGGTTCTTGCCTATTATAATAGGATATCACTACTGACTGAACTATCCTTTTGTTAGCGGAATTAGACACCGATGCCCATACCACTCCTAGAATAATAAGAATAGCTGCTAGAAGAACTAGTTGCTTGCCTCTGGTAAATTTTATGTTAGGCCGTTTTAGCTTCATATATTTCCTTAATCTTTGGAACAAGTCGATCTATATCACCAGCACCCATAATGAGCAATAACTCTGGCTTTGTTTTTTCTATATGGTTTAAGGCATCTACTTTGCTCAGCAGTTGCTTATGTTTAAGCGCCACTTTTGCTATTAACCACTCTGAACTAATCCCCTCTATAGGTTCCTCTCTAGCAGGGTATATATCTAATAAAATTAGATCGTCAACTAAAGCTAAAGATGCTGCAAAATCAGACGCAAAATCTTTCGTTCTAGAGAATAGGTGTGGTTGAAAAACTCCTGTTACTTTTCTACCTGGATAAATACCTCTTACGGCGTTAATAAATGCTTCTAGTTCATAGGGATGGTGAGCATAGTCATCAATGACCACATAATTTTTCGTTCTGACAATAACTTCAAAACGTCGTTTTACCCCTTTGAAATTTTTAATGGCTCGCTTAACATCTTCGGCCTCTGCACCTAAACTTAAGGCCATTGACATGGCCGCCAGACTATTTTCAAGGTTATGTAATCCAGGCACACCCATTTCTATATTTTGAATGGTTTGCGAATCACTTAAATAGTCAAAAATCATTTTACCATCCTTGGAGGTGGTGATATTCGCAAAAATATCTGATTCAGGAGAGACCTGATATCTATGGGTATTTTCTGGCAAGGGAATATCCACTTTTACCGAAGCGAAAACTTCTGTTTCTACACTGCCTGCAAACTGCTCGAAAGCTCGTTTAAATTCGTGTTCTGTTTTATAAATATCTAAGTGATCTGCATCACTACTTGTAATAATGGCTTTATAGGGTGTAAGCCTGAGAAAACTGCGATCATACTCATCGGCTTCCATTACTGTAATCGGCTTATTCAGCAAATTCTTTCCATCCGCTTTATGAAAGAAATTTGATTTCAGATTACTGCTGATGCCTCCTAAAAATGCGGTAAAATTTATGCCTGCCTCATTGAGAATGTGAGCTAGAAGAATGCTGGTCGTTGTTTTTCCATGAGTACCTGCTACGGCCAAGCATGAGGTGTCTTTAGATATTAAACCCAATACTTCTGACCTTTTTAACCAGGTAATATTTGGAATATTTAATATCTCGGAACTTGTTGGAATAGCTGGAGTATACACCCACAAAACCCCTTTGCTATCGTTCAAAAACTGGGATGGCAAATTGCTTTTTAAATCGGCATACGTAATGGAAATTCCCTCAGATTCTAAAGCTTCTGTTAAGGGTGATTGTGTTTTGTCATACCCGTAGACTTCCCAATCTTCTTGCTTAAAATATCGTGCAAGTGCAGACATCCCAATACCTCCTATGCCTAAAAAGAATACTTTTTTATGACCTAAACTTCCCTTCAAAATAGATAAATTCCCTTCAAACAAAGAACGTAGAACTTAAGGTGTGGAGTGCTTGTACTTATTCACTCAAAAATTGCATTCTATTATTTTGGGCAGGAAAGGTTCTATTATTTTAGGTTCAAACTTATTTGATGCCTCCGAGAATAAGCACCCGTATGTTCCAAAAAAAAGCCGAGCATTGCTGCTCGGCTTTTTTTTTGTATTCAGTAAATAAGACTTGGCTAAACTGCCTGAATCCGAATTAACCTTGTAATGCTGCTGCACCACCAACAATTTCTGATATTTCGTTGGTAATAGCCGCTTGACGTGCTTGGTTGTATTGCAATCGAAGTGATTTTAACAACTCCCCTGCATTTTCTGTTGACTTATCCATAGCAACCATTCTAGAACCATGCTCTGAAGCGACGGAGTCTAGAATTGCTTTGTATAGCTGCGTTTTAATACTTCTAGGAATTAGCTCTTCAAGGATAGTCGTTTTATCTGGCTCAAAAATATAATCATTGTTCGAACTCTGATCAGTAGGTTCTCCATTTGGTTCTACAGGTAATAATGTTTCCACGGTTGGAAACTGTGTTGCTGCATTTTTGAACTTATTGTAAATTACCTCTACTCTATCATAGGTACCTTTATGAAATTCTGCTAGAATGTGATCTCCTATTTCAAAAACGGCGTCTGAGGACAAATCCTGAAATGCATTTTGAAAATCAGGAATATTGTTTGTTTCTATTTTCCTTAAAAGCTCAGCAGCTTTTTTTCCTATAGTCATTACATGTACTCCACCCTTACCATATTGCTCCTGATACTTTCCACCTTGGACTAGGCTTCTCGTTTCTTTGAACATGTTGGCATTGAAAGCTCCACAAAGTCCTCTATCGCTACTTACAACAACTAAGAGCACTTTCTTAACGGGTTTATGATTGAAATAAGCCGCTAATTTTTGATCATCTACGCTATCTTGTAAATTTCCAAGCATGCCTTGAAGCTTCTCAGCATAGGGACGCATACGAGTGATGGCCTCTTGCGCTTTTCGCAATTTAGTTGCACTCACGAGCTTCATGGCTTTAGTAATCTTTTGAGTACTAATGGTACTTGCTATTCGTGCGCGTATTTCTTTTTGATTAGCCATGTTTTACCTCTTATGCGTATGATTTTGCCACTTCGGCACCCACAGTAGTCATGGTGGCTTTTAATTCGTCTGTAATTTTACCAGAACCTAAAGCATCTAGAGTATCTTTATGTTTTGAAGACAATACTTCGAAATATTCGTTTTCAAACTCTCTTACTCTATTTACAGGAATTGATCGAAGCGCACCAGTAGTTCCTAAGAAAATAATAGCTACTTGCTTAGATACTTCAACAGGCGAGTATTGCGCTTGCTTTAATATTTCAACGTTCCTTGAACCTTTATCCAACACTGCTTTTGTAGCGGCATCCAAATCAGAACCAAATTTAGAGAATGCCTCTAATTCACGGTATTCTGCTTGATCTAATTTAAGTGTACCCGCCACTTTTTTCATGGATTTAATTTGAGCGTTACCACCCACACGAGATACAGAAAGACCTACGTTAATGGCTGGACGAACTCCTGAGTTAAATAAATTTGACTCTAGGAAAATCTGACCATCTGTAATCGAAATTACGTTGGTTGGAATATATGCTGATACATCTCCTCCTTGAGTTTCAATGATAGGCAATGCAGTTAAGGAACCTCCCCCTTTTACTTTCCCTTTCATTCCCTCTGGAAGATCGTTCATTTTTTCAGTAATTTCCGTATTAGAATTTAGCTTACAGGCTCTTTCTAACAACCGGCTATGTAGATAAAATACATCTCCTGGATATGCTTCACGACCCGGAGGACGACGCAATAATAGAGATACTTCACGATATGCAACGGCTTGTTTGGATAAATCATCAAATACAACAAGAGCAGCTTTACCTTGATCTCTAAAAAACTCTCCAATAGCTACTCCGGCCATTGGTGCATAAAACTGAAGAGGTGCTGGCAATGAAGCAGCTGCCGAAACAACTGTTGTATAAGGCATGGCCCCTTTTTCTTCTAATGCTTTTACTACTTGCTTTACCGTAGATTCTTTTTGCCCAACAGCAACATAAATACAGTATACAGGCTCTCCCTTATCGTAAAATTCTTTTTGATTAATAATGGTATCAATACAAATGGCTGTCTTACCTGTTTGTCTATCGCCAATCACCAACTCACGTTGACCTCTACCAATAGGAATCATAGCGTCAATAGATTTAATTCCTGTTTGAAGTGGCTCGTTTACTGGCTGACGGAAAAGTACTCCTGGTGCTTTTCTTTCCAATGGCATATCCACTGTTTCGCCACCAATAGGCCCTTTACCATCAATAGGCTCTCCAAGCGTATTAACAACTCTACCCAACATTCCATCACTTACTGGAATACTTGCGATTCGGTTTGTACGTTTTACTTGATCTCCTTCTTTAATATCTGTGCTAGCACCCATAAGTACGGCACCCACATTATCTTCTTCTAAGTTCAAAACAACAGCTTTAACACCGTTTTCAAACTCTACAAGTTCACCACTTTGAACTCCAAATAAACCGTGGATACGGGCAATACCATCTCCCACTTGCAATACAGTACCCACTTCTTCTAAGGAAGCTTGACCTGCAAAACCGGAAATTTGCTCTTTTAAAATACTAGATACTTCGTCTGGTCTTATTTGTGACATATTTTTATGCTAATTTTAATTCTTTCTTTAAATTATTTAAATGAGTACTCACTGTACTGTCGTACAATTTACCGTCGAAGGATACTTTAAAACCACCAATGAGTGATTCGTCTACCGAATTCGTAATAAGCACCTTCTTTGCATTTGTATTACTCTTTACATATGCTTCGATACCGCTTAAATCTGCGGCTTTAATTTCTTTGGCAGTAATGACTGAAACTTCAGTTATTCCTTCCGATTTATTCTTTAATGATAAAAATGTAGTGGCTACATCGTGCAATATCCCCTCGCGATTTTTTGATGACATAACACGCATCAAGTTTTGTGTAAGTTCACTGGTGGATGAAAATATCTTGTTCAACACTTCAACCTTGGTACTTTTTGATATTAAGGGATTGTTCAACATGCTCTTGAGATCAGCATTTTCAGCAATAGTAGATGCAATAGTTTGCATATCTTCTGCTACGGGTGCCAGAGATTTTTTCTCGACAGCTAATTCAAATATTGACTTTGCGTATCTTCCTGCTACGTTCATATCTATTAATAATTATGCATTGGCAGAGTTACCTGCTGTCATTTGTTTTAATTGTTGATCAATTAATGCCTTTTGAGCATCTGTTTCTTTAAGTTCGTGACGAACGAGTTTTTCGGCGATACTAACGCTATATCCAGCCACTTCTTTTTTAAGTTCTTCGATTGCCGCTACTTTTTGCTTATCAATCTCCTGCGTTGCGCGATCAATCAATTTTTTAGCTTCTGTATCTGCCGATGTTTTTGCATCAGAGATAATAGAGTCCTTCATTTTACGTGCTTCTTTAAGAATGATATCTTTTTCTGCACGAGCTTCAGCTAAAAGTGCTTCGTTCTCCCCTTTTAACTGAGCCATTTCTGCTTTTGCATTTTCGGCTTGTTGCAAGGATTCTTCGATATTCTTTTCTCTTTCTTCTAGGAAAGACAACATGGGTTTCCAAGCGAATTTCTTCAGCAAAAATAATACTGTAAGAAAAGTCAAGGTCATCCAAAAAATCAGTCCCTCTGAAGGGTTGACCAAGGATGGTAGTTCGATTAATAGTCGATTCATTTTTCTTTAATTTGGGACACAGAAAAATAAGACAAGCTGCAGCTTGCGCTGCAGCATGTCCATATAATTCTTAAAGGAATAAGATTAACAAACAAAGTACGATTGCAAAGAAAACAGCACCTTCAACAAGTGCGGCCGCTACAATCATGTTTGAACGAATGTCACCAATAGCCTCTGGCTGACGTGCAATACTTTCCATTGCAGATCCGCCGATTCTACCGATTCCGATTCCAGCACCAATGGCTGCTAATCCAGAGCCAATTGCTGCTCCCATTTTTCCGTAAGTTGCAGCTCCGTCTGTTGCTGCTTGTAGTAGAGTGGTTAATAAACTCATAATTAATATTTATTTTTTTTTAATGATTTTCAAGTTCGTGATGTTCGTGCTCTTCAACGGCCATGCCAATATAAAGCGCACTTAACAAGGTAAAAACAAAAGCTTGCAAGAATGCTACTAATAACTCCATAAAGCTCATAAAAATGCCAAATCCAAGACTGGCTGGACTCACTGCATAACCAATCCATTCTTGCATTCCACCAAAGATAAAAATGAGTGAAAAGAAGCCGAGAATGATAATATGGCCTGCTGTGATATTTGCAAACAAACGCAACATTAGAACGATTGGCTTTAAGATAACCCCAAATAATTCTATTGGAATTAACATGGGCCATAGTCCTATGGGTGCATCTGGCATGAAAATATGTTTCCAATAATGCTTATTTCCATTTACTGTTACATATATAAAGACGATTAAGGCCAAAACACCAGTTACAGCAACATTACCTGTAACGTTTGCTCCTCCTGGGAAGAAAGGTATTTGACCAAGTAGGTTCATAAAGAATATGAAAAAGAATATTGTTAGCAAGAGTGGAGTAAACTTTCTATACTTTGGTCCAATACTCGTTTTAAAGATGTCATCTCGTAAGAAAATGACTAAAGACTCAACGAGATTTTGAAATCCTGATGGAGCCTTACCACGATTCTTGGCATATTTTCTCGCTACCGTGATAAGAAGCACACATATTAGAAATGACCCTATAAGTAAGTTCAAGGTATTCTTAGTAATACTAAAATTCCAAATTTTATCCGCTCTGCTTCCATCGGCCCAAACAATTTTGGCTCCATAATCCACGAGCTTCATTCCCTCATACGTTTTGTGTCCATGTGGACCAAAATTTGAGGATGAGAAGATTTTAAGGCCTTCCGTTTCGTTATAGACGATTACAGGAAGTGGTAAAATTACGGCATGACCAAAAACATCCCACGAATGATTATCGGAAACGTGACCCAAAATCATTTCGCTCAACTGCGCTCCGATAGGCTCTTTTTCGGTATGATGATCACCTGTTTTGTGTACAGTTTCTTCACCTGAATGTTCACTTGCAATAGCTGCACTTGTAAAAAATGCAAAAAACAACAACAAAATGGCTGTTCCTAAAGTTCCAAATGAACCACTAAATCTTTTTGTATCAACGATTTGCGTTTTCCTCATGTCTCTCTGAAAGGGGTCGCAAGGTACTACGAAAATCTAAAATATCAAATGCTAAAGCAAAAACAAAATAGGTGCAATAGGAAAGCGCGAAAACAGTGTAATCTTTAAGACTAAAATTTGCATTTCCTATTTTGGCATTGATTAATATTATTGCGAGGAAAACAATGGTTAACATCATTCTCAACATGCTCAAAACCATGGTTCTTCTCACCCAAGAATTTTCGGTGGCTGCCTGTTGCACACTAAAATATCTTAGAACTAACATAAGAATGGCTAAATAAATAATTCCTGCATAAGAATACCACCCAACTACTTTGCCCATGGTTTCTAAACCAAATAATGCTGCAAAAAATAGGATTGTAACAATTGCTATTTTTATAGTGTACTTTTTCACTGGGCTGCAAAGTTCGCTACATTTATAGAACTACCCAAAAAAATAATAGAAATTAGCATTCAGAACTATGGACTTGCATCTCTAAAAAATTAAGCCCTACTTATCCTCATTTAGAGTTTTCTTATAAACTGATACATACTGACAAAAACTCCTGTAAGAATGAATAGGAGGGTGAAAACGGGCAAAGTAATCGGCACTTTTGAATCTAAGAACCGTCCAATCAATAAAAAAATGATTATTGTACCAATCATTTGCATACTCATTGCGGTGTAATGCATAAATGATTTAGGGGAGTTATTTTTCTTTGATTGTTTGCTTGGCACTATTATTACTTTCTGGCGCTCTTTCTGTGCTATTCATATTACACTTACCATTAAACTGCGCTCCACTTTCAATCACTAGTTTATTGGTTTTCAAATCTCCATCTATAATGCAAGAGCTTTTGAGCAATAAGGTATCTTTAACCTTAACATTCCCTTGAATTACTCCGGATAGAATAGCATTGGTTGCATCGAGGTCTCCGGTAATAATTGCTCCCTTTCCCAAAACCAATCGTTGCTTAACAGATACGTTTCCTTCTATCTTTCCATCAACTCTTAAATCTCCTTCGGATGAAATATCGCCCCTAACAGAAGTACCCGCACCGATAATATTTAAGAGGTTTGTTCCCAAATTTTCAGTCGTTTCCCTGTTCTTCTTTCCTAGCATTCGACAAAAATAGTAAAACCAATGAATTTAAACAGATTTACTGTAGGCTAAATTATATTTTTTGAAACGTACCTTTGAAACCATCTACCGTATTCTTAAAAGATTGGCTCCTAGTTGTATTTGGAATAAACCAAAAGATGCATCTATTTATATCACTTTTGATGATGGACCTCATCCTCGAATAACGCCCTGGGTACTGGACCAATTAAAGGAACATTCTGCCAAAGCAACTTTTTTTATGGTCGGAGAAAATGCGGTCAATCATGGTGATATTGTTCAATCTGTTAAAGATCAGGAACACTGCATAGGAAATCACTCATTCAACCACCTTAAAGGTTGGAGTAATCGAAGCAGCAAATACTATCAAAACATTGAAAAAGCGAGCGCTTCTACTTCTTCTACTCTTTTTAGACCTCCTTATGGACAGATAAGACCTTCACAAATTCGTTTCTTAAAAAAACAGTACCAAATTGTGATGTGGTCTGTCCTATCTAAAGATTATTTGAAAAACTTGAATTGCAAACGCGCTTTAAAAAGAATTTGCAAACAAACAAAGCCGGGAAGTGTGATTGTATTTCACGATTCTGAAAAAGCTGAAAATCAATTGAAGCAATTGCTGCCGGAGTATCTTGCTTTCTGCAAGAGTAAAGGATTTGAAATGAAGGCTCTTTCGGAAAAGCCTTAAACTATCTCTATTTATAATAGGACTTAAAAAACGAGGATTTCAGTTCTAAGTGAGATACTTTGAGGGCCGCGTTTTTAAAATCAATGATTCGTTCTGGATTGATGGGCTTACCTAAAAAATGGACTTCAAAGTGTAGATGGGACCCCGTGCTGTGTCCAGTACTTCCACCTTTACCAATAAACTGCCCTGCGTTTACGATATCGCCACTTTTAAGCGCTCGTTTACTCAAATGGGCGTAGCAGGTTTCGAGTCCATTGAAATGCCGAATAACTATGAGATTTCCAAAACCATAATACCAACGGCTTAGGCGAACGACCCCATCAAGAGCTGCGCAAACCGAATCTCCAGTTTCAAGGTCTAAATCAATGCCGTTATGCGGTCGCCCCCAGCGATATCCAAATGGACTAGTGGTTGGAGCATCTATAGGCAAGGAAAAGTCACAATCTTCGGGAAGTATTTTAATGCGCACTCTGGTATTTCTTGGCAGAGTCATAAACCGATATGGATTCATGTGATCGTCTTCCCAATAGTCATACATATTGAACACGGGGTATACTTTTGGAATTTTTGACATTCCTTCTTCAGGAAACTGTATCCTATCGGCTTTGTTTGAGTTATCTTCTGTTATTTGGGGAATACTTTCTGCTGTACTGTCTTTTTGGGCTAGTGAAATACTATCCGTTTGACTCTTTGCAAATGTTAAGTGAATGAGAAATATGAAAATTAAAAAGCCTTTCAAAACAATTTTTTGGCATTTTCACAATCTTGCTTAATTGCTTGAGTTAAATCTTCTACCCCGCTAAACTTCTTCTCGGGTCTGAGATATTGAATGAGTTGAACAGTGAGAATGGTATCGTATAAATCGCCATCGAAATCAAATAGATGAGCCTCTATACTAAAACCCTTTCCTTCTATGGTTGGATTATCTCCAATATTCATTACGCCATTTTTCCATTCATTCCCTACTCTGCACCGAATGGCATAAACACCTTTGGCTGGTTTAATTTTATATGGATCTAAAATTTGAATATTAGCTGTGGGAAATCCGATTTTTCGTCCAAGCTTTTGCCCATGCCCAACAACTCCGGTAAATGAAAATGGATGGCCTAATAATTCATTTGTTGCTGAAATATCGCCGCTTAACAGGCCATCTCGTATCTTGGTACTGCTTATGGTTATCTCGTTTAGAACATGAGGTTCAATTTCTGCTACTGAGAAATTAAACATTTCGCCCATTTGCTGGAGTTCAGAGAAATTACCAGCTCTGTTCTTTCCAAATCGATGGTCATGACCAACAACCATGTGTTTTACATTTAACTTATCGATCAATATCTCTCTCACAAATTCCAAGGGACTTCGCTGCGCAAATTCCTGAGTAAAAGGGATAACTAACAAATGATCTAATCCCAACTGCCTCAAGCGCGATGCTTTTTCTTCGATGGTATTGATGAGTTTTAATGAGTTATCATTGGGATATAAGACCAGGCGGGGATGGGGATAGAAAGTCATAAGCATAGACTCTCCGGACACATCAGCTGCTTTTTTTAACACTTGATCTACTACAACTCGGTGTCCCAGATGGACTCCATCAAAGGTTCCCTGGGTGAGAACCAAATTCTTAAAATTAGGAAGTTCGTTTAATCCTCTGTGGATTTGCATTGTTCTGTGGGCAAAGATAAACCAAGCCTAACAAACCATATAAGTTCAAGGGCATTCTTCTCCATGATTTTTGCAAAATCCAAACAGCTAATGACGCCTTAACCAGGGGTTAATAACTGCATATCAAATACTTAATATTATTTGAGTTTATCTAAATTACCCTTGGCTTCCATAATGATCTTTTCTTCGGTAAAGTTCTCGATCACACTCTGCCATGTGGCTTTAGCATTAAATTCATCTCCTGATTCTAAGTAGGCATGACCCAAAAGGTTCATGCTTTTACCTAACCAATAATCATAGGCAGAATAATAATCAAGCACTTCATAACATGCATCTTGACAAGCGGTATACTCTTTTTGGTCCAATAATATTTGAGCCTCTCTATATTTGGCTTCTGCAGTATATTGATTGTTGTATTTTTCTATAACTTCTTTGAATTTCTTTGAAGCCTCATCGCTTTCTCCTTCATGATAATCCCATTTACCCATTTTAACCAAGGCTTCTGCCTTAAGGTCATCTGGAGAACTTAATTCGTTGAGGATACGTTGCGCAATATCTCTTACACTTGTTGCATTGCTATCTTCATCATAGCAGCGCATCATGCCCTGCCAAGATTTATGACGTGTATCTCTATTTTTAGTGATTCCTTCAATTTTTTCTAAATAAGTAAAAACATCTTTGCAACTGGCCTCATCTCCAAACAGTTCCAACAATGCCAAAATTGCATCTTCCTGGAATTCATTTCCACTGGCATCGGCCACTTTTTGATAATGCTTTATTGCAGAGGTATCCTGGCCCAATTTTTCGTGACATATGGCTTTGTAATAATTTGCAATAACCACAAATCCACCATTCGGTATTTCTTTTAAGTATTTACCAAAGCCAACAATGGCTTTGTCGCAATTGCCTATATCGTAAAAGTCAAAGGCTGAATTATATAAAAGACTATCTTTCTCTGAAGCGGTTACTTTTCCTCCTCTGGACATAAACCAATCGACGTATTTTTCCGGTTCACCTTGGCCGGCATACAACCGTTTTACTTGGTCGGCAGCAGTTCTAGCTTCTGCAGTTCCGGGAAATTCGTCAAATAGACGGGTATACATTTCAAGGGCTTTCGCAGAGCCATCGGTAGACTCGTATATTCTTCCCAAATTACTGTAGCATCTCACAACTAATGAATGCCCTTTAAAATCATCCACCAAATACATGAAATTCTTTTCGGCTTCTGGATAATTCCCTTTGACCCAATATTCAGCACCCAATTCATAATATGCTTCTGGAATATACCTACTGCTACTATGCTCTGAGATAAGACGTCTCATCACTGAAATTTTCTCATCGTATTTTTTCTGCAATCCATACAATATTCCAGTTTGATATAAGGCGTAATCTGCATCGATTGCTTTCTTACCTGTAGTGTAGGCATAGCTATTTATGGCCTGCGCATATTCTCTAGAGGCAAAATAGCAATCTCCCATTCTTAAGTATGCGTCATTTATTAAACGGTCTGCATAATTCCCTTGACCTAAGTTCTCAATGAATTTCTTAAAGTATGGCGCGGCAATAGCATACTTTTTTTGTGAATACTGTGTATACCCGTACCCATAATAGGCTAAGGGGTAAATCTCATCTTTGGAATCCCCGGTATTCATAAAACTCTGGTAAAGATTTGCGGCTCCTTTATACTTTTCTTGATTCGTATAGCTCTCTGCTTTCCAAAAAGTGGCTTCACTTGCCAACAGATTATTTTTTTGCTTTATACACTTATCAAACATGGCATTTGACTCGTTCCAGCGCCTCCCTTTAAAAAGCTCCATCGCCCTTGCCAAGGTAACCCTTTGATAAATTTCCTTTTCTTGAGAATCCATGTTTCCCAATGATTCAAGAACTCGAACGGCTTCTTTGTAGTTGTCCGTGCTTAACATTTGCTTGGTCAACAATTTTTTTGCCTCACGGCTGTATTTTGAGTCTGGATAGTTATCAATAAATCGTTGAAGGAGAGTATTGCTATTATTGTCTTCTAACTCAACGGCTAATTTGGCCTGATTAAATAGGGCACTTTCTGCAATAGAATAATCGAAACTTGCTCTATATGCCTCCGCAAAAGCATTTAATGCTTCTCTCTTTTTACTTAATTTAAGATTGGCCATACCCAAGGTATATGCCGCATGCTGTGAAAGAGAATCTCCCTGAAAACCAATGGGTTTAAGCCATTTTACAGCTCTTTGATATTGCCTGGATTTGTAATACGAATAGCCAAATTCATATTTTTCTGTATTCCCTAAGTCCTCTGGAGTATATTTAGTTTTGACAAAATACTCGGAGGCTTTTGATAGATTATTTAAACGGTAATAGCATTTTCCTTTGAGGAGTGTTAGTGCGTCATTCTTTCTGTGACTCAGTCTTTCCAAAGTAGCCAAACATCGGGTATATTCTCCCTGAGTATATTGAATTTGAGCGATATATACTTTTACCTCTTTAGGCCCATTATCCTCGATGCTTTTAAAGCTTCGAAGCGCTTCCGTAAAGCTCTCTTTTTGGTAGGCGCAATATCCAAAATAATAGGTGGCTAATATCTTATATTCCGAAGATATTTTGGTTAATGGCTTTAAGGTTTCGTAGGCTCTATCATACTTTTTTGTTACTACCTGACTATACCCTAATCGATAATAATATTGAGTCCTATCATCTTTGGGTATGGCTAGTTTATCCACGGATTTATAATACCGGCGAGCGGTGGAATATCTCTTTTGTTCATAATAATGATTACCCAAAGCCAAATTTGCCATGTGCGTTTTATGAGAACCAGGATTTTTTTCAAGAAAATTGAGAACAGAGGGTTCCCCGTCTGAATTATTTGCCAGCAACTTGGATAAAGCCAGGTAATACTGCGCTTCTGACTTGGTAATTTCAGAATCGGGACTCTGTTCCAAGTATAGTTGAAACTGAGCAATAGCTGCGTTGAACTTCTTTTCATCGTACAGCTCCATACCCCTTTGCATATTTATATTTGGGTATTGACTATAGTCATGTTTTTGAGCCTTTGCGCAAATACTACTGATGCTAAAGATAATAAGAAATAAATACTTCATGCCTTTTGTTCAAACTTACAACGATTTGAAAAGGGTGTTTCATGCATTTTTACCCTTAAGCGGTACCTGTATATTTTACTTGAATTCTGCCTTTACAGAAGGCGTAATTTTTCTCGGGATGGATGGGTGAACCTACTTTTTAAACAGCACTAATTGCTCTGGCAGTAGTCTGAAAGTCTTGCGATGATGATCGGTAGATCCATACTCTCGAATGGCATCTCGATGCGCCTTGGTTGGATAGCCTTTGTTTTTATTCCAATCATACACGGGGAACTCTTTGTGCAGAGCTTGCATGCATTCATCTCTATGGGTTTTAGCCAATATACTAGCTGCTGCAATATTTAGGTATTTGCCATCTCCCTTTACCACCGTTTGATGCTTAATTGCTTTGTATGGTTTAAATTTATTCCCATCCACTGCAATATGTCCGGGCTCTATCTTTAATAGATCCAGCGCTTTGTGCATGGCTAAGATACTGGCATGCAAAATATTAATTTTTTCGATTTCTCTTGGGCTGCATATTCCTACGGCCCAGGAAACGGCAACGGACTCAATCTCGAGCCTCAATTTGCTTCTTACTTTCTCTGATATTTTTTTGCTGTCATCTAGCCATTTGTTAGTGTAATTAAAGGGTAAAATAACAGCGGCGGCGTATACTGGACCTGCTAAACACCCCCTACCGGCTTCATCACAACCAGCCTCTAATACTCCAGATTTCACTTGAGATATAAGCATCTTATTTCCCTTTTAATGCCTTATAATATTTTAAAAATGTTTCTTTGGTTTGCCATGAGCTGATAACCAGGCCATTCCAGCCATCGGCAAATCCTCTTCGAAAAATATAACTTTTTATGAATTTGCTGACTGGTGAAACAATTAGTTTGCTTAGTAAATACAGTTTACTATGATGACTATTGCTTTTTGCGCTAATCTTTGCAAATTTAAGAGATTGGGCTTTTAAAGTTTCATAGTTGGGGTATGTATAATGAATGATATCGGCGTTCAAATGCTCGCTTGTTTCATTGGTATACAATTTAAAGGTATCGTGCGGGTTTTTACCGGTCCATGATCCAAAATCTCTCTTCCACAGCCTGAGCTTAGCATCGGGATACCAGCCGCAGCCTTTAATCCAATGGCCTTTATAATGGTTTCTTCGTTTAAACCAATACCCGTCGTGTTTTGGATTTTGAAGAATTTTGGGAATGGCAATTCTCATTTCCTCACTGGCCCGTTCATCGGCATCTAGACTCAATACCCACTGGTGGGTTGCCATATTTTTGGCCCTGTTCTTTTGTTGAATATGTCCATCAAAACGATGCCTTTTTACAATAGCGCCTAATCCTTCGGCAATCTCTACCGTTTTATCCTTGCTAAAGGAGTCTAGAATTAAAATTTCGTCGGCTATGGATTGAACACTCTTAATGCAATCGGAGATGTTCCGTTCTTCATTAAAGGTAATTATAACAACCGACAGCTTCTGCATTAGAACAAATGTACAAAAAAAGCCGAGGAAGCACAGGCTCCTCGGCTTTATTCCTTGTGCTTGCTTTGGTTAAAATCGTTCGAATTGAGAAAAGAAGAAATTCCCTTCAATGTCTGCATTTTCGTCACTATCGCTTCCGTGAACTGCATTTGCATCAATGCTTTTTGCAAAACGTTGACGGATGGTTCCTTCTGCTGCTTCTGCTGGGTTGGTTGCACCAATTAAGGTTCTGAAATCTGCTACTGCATTCTCTTTTTCTAAAATAGCTGCGTATATAGGACCGCTGGTCATAAAAGTAACTAAATCATTAAAGAAGGGGCGTTCTCTATGAACTCCGTAAAAGTTTCCCGCTGTGGTTTCTTCCAATTGCATGTATTTTAATGCAATTACCTTGAATCCTGCTTCGGTCATTTGGTCTAAAATTTTGCCGGCATGTCCGTTTTGAACAGCATCGGGCTTAATCATTGTAAAAGTTCTATTGGTAGCCATTATTTTTTTTAAAATTCGCTGCAAATTTATAGATTTAAAATGCGAATTACTAAGGGTCTTGGGTTATTTTTTTTGAATAATGCTGAGGTTTCGTATATGGCCACTATAACAATCAAAAAAGCCTTTGATTAAAATAATCAAAGGCTTTTGGGGAGTCTGGCTCCTATACGCTTCGCTTAAAAAGCGAAAATACTTATTTCTTAAAATAAAATCGTGTGATAAAGATACCTGCACCATCGTCTTTTCCAGAGTTACTCTCTACTCCGGCGCTAATGTTTACAATTTCCCAACCATCGGCAAGCATTGCTTTTACTTTAGAATTAATTAAAGCATCGTTTGCAGCTATATTTTGAAAACGAATACCACCCATATTGTAAAAGTTTAACAATTTGGTTTCGTCATAGTTAAAAGAACGAATATCTCCTCTTTTAGACTTGTTACGCCCTTTGTCTTCATTGGTTTTTACTTTAGTAAACTCTTTGTAATCTTTTTCTTCATTTACATGAATAATCCTTGAACGACCCGCACCTCCAGGAACAATGGATTCTACGACCGTAAAGGATGTAAATTGTGTGGGAGCATCTGAGGCTCTAAATGACCATAATAAGGTTCCTGCGGTGATCAAAGCCACCAGTGTAAACATTGAATAATTCTTTTTCATATTTTATAATTTGTTTATTTATGTTTTCCAAAGTTAAAACACAAAAATTAAGCAGCCTTGTTTTACTTGATAAGTGACACAATCCTTACGATAAAGAAGCCACCCAATTATCCATCAATTGCTGCCCGGCGGGAGTTAAGATACTCTCCGGGTGAAATTGAACGGCTTGCACTTGATCTGGCTGACATTGCATGGCCATTGGAATTTCCTGAAATGTGGCGGTAACACTTACTTTTTTAGGAAGATTGGATACCATTAAACTATGGTAACGCCCTACGCCAAATAAGGGCTCAATTCCTCTAAAAAGACTTGAATTGATATGCGATATAATGGATTGTTTTCCATGAACCGGAATGGGTGCATGGCTAACAGTTCCTCCATAATGGAGCGCTAGAGCTTGCATGCCCAAGCAAACGCCTAGCATAGGAATTTTACCAATATTTAAGGAAATGCAGGTCATTAATTTTCCGGATTGCATGGGCTCATTGGGTCCAGGGCTTAGGACCAGTCCTTGGTAACCTGTGATGGGTGTATCAAAAAAGGAGTCATCGTTTAGTTTAACATCTACCTCTGCACCTGCAATTTGTAAATAATGCACCAAATTAAAGGTAAAGCTGTCGTAGTTGTCCATCACTAAGACTTTCATATCTTAAACTTTTTGCTCACTCCTGGAATAAAGTCTTTGGCGTAAAGGGGGGTATAATAGGCCACGTCTTCAAAGTTATTTTCTTTCCATTTAGCTGCCGCTGGGGAGGCTAAAAGTCGCGCATGGGGCGTAGCATCCAAGGTTCTCTCTTTGGCTATTTCTTCACCTAGAAGATGCATGCAATCTCCCGTAAAGTAAAGCGTACTGTCCAGGGAACTTATGTAGTCTTTTTCAAAGTTCTTGGGTGCAATCTCAGACATTTCTGAGCCGTTCCAAAAGACGGTATATGCTTCATCTCTTCCAGCATAAATCATGGCGCAATAGGCTAAATTTCCATTTTTCTGTATGGCATTATTAATTAAACCATCATGGGTAGGTATGCCAATTAAAGGCCAGCTTTTTGCGTAGCATAATCCCTGCGCCAATGAGGCGCCAATGCGCAAACCGGTATAGCTTCCCGGACCTTTACTCAGCCCAATGGCTTTAATATCTGAGAATGAATCTACGGCTTCTTTTACCAATATTGGCAAAGCCTCAGCATGCTTTAAAAGTCGATCGTCTTGTTTTTCCCAAAGGCATGTCCCTTCAAAATCGCATACAGCAACACTGCAAATGCGGTGCGATGTTTCAATGAGAAGAATCATTGGGTATTTTAGATTTTAGGATTGAGGCGCTGTGAGCACTTTACTCACTATATCGGCAGCATCTTGCAAGGCTATTGCAGAGAATACTTCTAGGCCACTATCATCAATAATTTTCTTGGCTTCTACGGCATTGGTTCCTTGCAAACGCACAATAATTGGAATGGTAATATTGTCCATGTTTTTGTATGCTTCAACCACGCCATTTGCTACTCTATCGCAACGTACAATTCCGCCAAAAATATTAATTAAGATGGCTTTAACATTTGGGTCGCTCATGATAATTTTAAAACCGGCTTCAACGGTTTCGGCATTTGCTGTACCCCCTACGTCTAAAAAGTTGGCAGGCTCACCGCCACTCAATTTAATAATATCCATGGTTGCCATGGCTAAACCTGCGCCATTTACCATACACCCTACATTTCCGTCTAGTTTAACGTAGTTTAATCCAAATTTACCGGCTTCTACTTCGGTAGCATCTTCTTCATTTAAGTCTCTCAACTCAAGGAAGTTTTTGTGTCTGTACAAGGCGTTATCATCTAAACTAACCTTTGCATCTACCGCAATAATTTTATCATCGCTGGTTTTTAAAACGGGATTAATTTCAAACATCTCACTGTCTGTATCTACATAGGCTTTGTACAAAGCAGAAACGAACTTGGTCATTTCTTTATATGCATTCCCCGTAAGTCCAAGATTAAAGGCAATTTTACGCGCTTGAAAGCCTTGAAGGCCTACTGCGGGATCAATCCATTCTTTATTAATCTTTTCTGGAGTATTTTCTGCTACTTCTTCTATATCCATACCCCCTTCGGTAGTATAAATAATTACATTTTGTTTTTTGGCTCTATCCAATAAAACACTCATATAGTATTCGTGTGGTTCGTTTTCGCCAGGATAAAAAACATCCTGAGCCACCAATACTTTATTTACTATTTTACCGGCCTCCCCAGTTTGAATAGTAATGAGATTTCCACCAATCAAATTCTTCGCAATTTCTGCTGCTTTTTCTGGGCTTCTCGCTACTTCTACACCGCGCTGCTCTGTTCCTTCTACTTTTCCTTTCCCTCTACCGCCCGCATGTATTTGTGCTTTAACTACGCACCAATCACTATTATATTCAGACTTTACTTTTTTTGCAGCTTCTAAAGCTTCTGCTTCCGTTGAAGCTACAAATCCTTTTTGCACTGCAACACCATAGGTACTGAGTATTTCTTTGGCTTGGTATTCGTGAATATTCATTCTGTAATTTTTATCTTTTTGATTTGGGCTACAAAGTTATAATTTTGAGGTGTCATTTCTTAACAAAAGGGCATAAAATACATGATTGAAGCAAAAGATATATATAAATCCTACGACACGGTTGAAGTACTCAAAGGAATTAGCCTAAAAATTGAAGCTGGCGAGGTTGTTTCAATTACAGGAGACAGTGGTGCTGGCAAGAGCACTTTACTGCATGCTTTAAGTTCACTAGACCAGCCTAATTCTGGTGAAATTGTATTTGAAGGGAAGAGCCTAACACGTCTTACAAATAATCAATTGGCCAAATTTAGAAATAAGGAAGTGGGTTTTGTATTTCAAAATCACCAACTGCTTCCCGAATTAACGGCCATTGAAAATGTATGTTTGCCCGCATGGATAGGCAAAACCTCTAAGGCAGATGCCAAAAAGAAAGGCATCGAACTCTTAAAATATTTGGGTTTGGATCGTCGAGTTAACCATAGACCTAATCAAATGAGTGGGGGCGAACAGCAAAGAGTTGCCGTAGCGCGAGCGCTCATAAATGCACCAAAAGTAGTTTTTGCTGATGAGCCAATGGGAAATTTAGATTCAAAGAATGCAGATCTTCTTTTCGATTATTTCTTGCAGCTACGCGCTGAGTTTAATACCAGTTTTGTGATTGTAACTCATAACCGTGCTTTGGCTACAAAAACGGATCGGAACATTGCGCTAAAAGATGGAAAAGTAGCCTAAAACCTCCTTTTTATCTTCCATCTAAATCTGCCGCTCATGTGCCTAGAACAACTGCTTATACAATAGGTTTGCACGAAATATAAAAATTAGAGAATTTCGGAAGAACGTTTATGAAAACAGTGTTCCAAGATATTCAATCTCTCAAGCTTAGAAAAAAACCTATTTAAATAGGCATATTTCTTATGATTTAATGAAAAGACTGTCGCTTGCGGCGGTCTTTTTATTTAACAAAGTGACCTTAGGTACGGCGAAAAAGAGTAGCTTGAACCTAACCATTTCCAGCATAAAAACTCGAACAGTTCTCATTGAAACATTCTAAAGGAAAAGTATTGCAAGGGGAATAAAGCAAGAAAATTTGCAGTCCCTCACTCTCTTTCGATCAATAAGGGATCAGAGAGGTTAATTTTAGTAAAATTATGCCCTACGACTAAAGGGTAGAACCGCCGTACATTCCATCGCAGCAAAGCAAATAGAACCCAAGCCAACCTGCTATCATTAGGAATAAAAGTACTGGCCAAAACCAACCTGGCTTGCCATTTTTATAAATTTTCGTCGTTTCTTGATTGCTATTTTGCGCTTCCATATGGCTGTCTTTTACTATGGTTCAAATCTCTTAAAAAAAGATGAACTAATAAAATCTTTTTTAACAAATATTACTGGGATATCTTATCGGCAAGTTTTACTGCATTGTAGGCATTGATAACTTTACCGGTCACACTCAGTTTTGTAAATCTAGCCTTAACCGTTTTTTTGCCGTCGCCTGGCACAGGAACTTTGTTTTTATGCTTGATACCGCTTTCCATAATAATCTGTCTTACTTGCACTGCAGTAAGGTTTGGATAGTAACTCCAAATTAAAGCAGCCAAACCAGCAGTTACCGGAGATGCCATACTTGTTCCATTAAAAAACTCGTAATTATTGTCTGGCGTAGAACTATATATTTGGTATCCGGGCGCAAAAATATCTACCTGATTTATTCCATAGTTGCTAAAATCTGCTGGCAGCTTTTTGCACCAAGGGGTGCTAGCACCAATCTCTAACCAGTTCTTGGCAAAGGCATTGCCTAAACTATCGTTTGGATAGTTTGGTTTTAAGTCGTTATTTTTATTATCATTACCTGCAGCATGAACCAATAAAACATTTTTGGACTCTGCATATTTAACGGCTTCATTTACTACTGCTTTATCCCAACTGAATGACTTTCCAAAGCTCATATTTATGATTTTAGCTCCGTTATCTACGGCATATCGAATTCCATTGGCAACGTCTTTGTCTCTTTCATCTCCATCGGGAACCACTCTAACTACCATTATTTTTGCGGCATTGGAAACACCGTTCATTCCTATGGCATTCGTTCTATCCGCAGCAATAATTCCGGCAACATGCGTTCCATGACCCGCATCTGGCCCTGCTACATTGTTATTTCCGTAATATTGCTCCCGGGAGTTAGAATAATCGTCTCCTACGATAGATCTGGGGTCAAAATCAACATTTAAATAGTAGTTTACATTTTTTTGAAAGTATTCATAAGTAGATTTTATTTGGGTATAGGTCTGCTCAAAGGAAGCACCATTCATATTGGAGGCCATGGACATTCCCATTTTTTCTAAATCGGTGCCCTTTGTAGCGGTTTTAATTTGCACTGCATTAGGATCATCACTTTTAGTTAATTCTTTTATTTGGTCGAGCTTTTCTAACATTCCTCCATAGCCATCAGAAAACTGGGTGTATTTGGCTAAATCTTTTGAAATGGATCCCTTAAGAGATTGGTAGAATGCATATCGCTTACTTTGAACAGGATCATTGATATCTTCAGCTGTTAAATTGTCTTTAAATTCTTTGGATAGTTTACGGTACAATCGCGTTTTCTCTAAATTATCGCTTCCAATCATGGAACCATCAGCCCCTCCAATAAAGTTCCAGCCGACGGTATCATCGATATACCCATTATTATCGTCATCTATCCCATTAAAAGGAATTTCTGCAGGGTTGTGCCATAATACGTTAATCAAGTCTTCATGCTCAATATCTGTTCCTCCATCCATTACACAAACTGTGATTGGAGTTGGAGTTTTACCATTCAAAAATTTATAGGCGCGGTCTAAATCAATTCCGTTTACTTTTTTTGATGGTTCTTGAAGAAACCAATCTTTTGCTGGTTGCTCTGACTGCGAATAAGCTTCTTGGGCGAAACTTAACAACACACATGATATTAGAGAATATATGACAACTTTCATTTTATACGATTTTCTTAAAGTTCAAAAGTACAATGAAATCATAAATTAGTCTCTTAAAATGGATAAAGATTTAAATCACTGGGATAAAACTAATGATCGAGCGATCTTTTGTGCTTTTCAATCGCATTTCTCACCAAAGCAGGTCTTATTCCTGAAGCAATTACCCGCTGATGGGCATCTAATAAGATCCCTGTGGGTACGGTATTTAATTTTAAACGTTCAATTGTATAGTTGGTTGCAAAGCCACTAACCATATTTGTCTTATAGAGTTTTGTATAATACTTAATGTAATTTCCACCGCCTCCATGGTTCAATGAAATTAAATTTAAATCTTCATTGGAGCGCCTTCCTAAAGCATGAAAAGACGCACTATCTCTCGTATATTGAGGCGAAAAAGCTCGCCAAATATAAATAAAGGTATACTCTCCCTTAAATTTTCTAATTCTATGGCGCTTCATTTTCCGCTTCTCCGGAACGCAAAACTTAAAGCGCGGTATCTTTTCTCCAATATTCAAAGAAAATTTTAACTTGGCGGCGGTATCTCTAAATAATTGTATGCCATGGCCCTTTGGATCTATGTATTTTACTTTATATGCTATGTTAAATCGTTCGAGATAAGCCTTTCCATCTACTCCGCATTTTACAGCATTCAAATTTTTTAATACCTCATGATACCCACCAACCATCACTTCATCCACACCCTCGTCCCCATATATACCGTTGCAATTCACATCCTTTACACCTATGGTAAAACTGTCATATCCATTGCTATATCTGGCGCCTAAAACATTTAGCCGTTTGGTATAATAAGAAGCAGATGACCCATGATGAGATCTGCCGCCTAAAATTGGTTTCACAATTTTATCATCGTTTAGATGCAACATTAAGCTGTTTTTATCTGTTCGGTATATTCTTTTCAATTCAATTTGATATCCTTTTGGATTATTTGAAAAATGAATAATAACTGGCTGATCTCTTTTCATGGTATCTGGATCACCATCGTCAGTAAAATCAAAATTGTGATTTTGGTCTACCCAAATGAGTGAGAGAAAGTTGTTGTACCTTGGATTTGATGATAAGAACAGCGTTTTGTTTCCAGTGAAAGGATCCGTGACCGCCCCATTAAATAAATAGCCATAACCCATGACATAAGGAAAATTCCCTTTGGGCAAAATCACATGCTTCCATTGGGCACTATCTTTCTCTTTTGCCGAATTAATATCCAAGGGATTTGATACCTGATCACCTTTGAGGTAAAACATATTGGTAATGTATTTCAGTCGTGTAAACTCTGCATCCTCTACTCTTAAATTTAAAGGAAGATTTAAAGTCTGGCTAAACAGATTAAATGACGCCAAAAACAAACCAAAAAAAACGATGTGTTTTGCTTTCATCATATGCCCTATCTCCTTGCGTTCATTAACCTAAAGAGAAAATACAAAAAAGTAACTGCCGAGGCAAGTGCTGCGACAACATATGTTAGTGCTGCCCATTTAAGTGCGTCTTTAGCACCAGCCAGTTCTTGCTCGTTCACAAGAGCATGAGTCTCCATCCATACCAGCGCTCTTTTACTTGCATCAAACTCTACCGGCAGGGTCACTAATGAAAACAGAGTTAAGACTGCATAACAGGCTACAATTACGGTTAAACCAAGCACACCAGAATTCATTCCTACTCCAAGGAACCCGCCAAAGAAGATAACTATATTAAGGATGCGTCCACTTATATTTTGAATTGGCACCAATTTACTTCTTAAACTGAGCATACTGTAGGCTGTTGCATGCTGAACAGCATGACCACACTCATGGGCAGAGACCGCTGCACTGGCTGCATTTTTTCCAAAATATACGCTTTCGCTTAAATTTACGGTCCTATTTATAGGATTGTAGTGATCGGTTAAGGATCCGGCTACCTGAGTAATTTTTACATTTACAATTCCATGAGCCGCAAGCATTCTTTCGGCAATTTCCTTGCCACTTAAACCATTACTTAGGTGTACCTGTGAATACTTTTTAAATTTTGCCTTCAGTCTCTTACTCACTAGAGAACTTAGTAAAGCAAAGATTCCAAATATGACGAGGTACCCCAGACTCATTTTGAGAATCGAATAATCATGTAAATAACACCGGCTAAAAACATAAAAATACTTATTCTATTGATTCCATGCATCATTTTTAAATTGAAACTTTTTGGACCGCTTTGCTTTTTAAAGATCAAGTAGCCCCACATTTTTTTTAATACTTCCATACTATATAATTGAGCAAGTAAACAAAGATACTCTCTTTTATGTTTTTTTACCGTCGCAAAATGCCAAGTTTTAATCCTTGGAAGAAATAAATTAAAACGCAGTTTATTTATTCAGTAAAGCATTGAGTTGAATACACTCTCGGGCTTCTTTCACATCGTGAACACGTAAAATTGAAGCACCTTTTTGAAGCGCGATTGCATGTAAAAATGTAGTGCCATTTAAAGCCTCGTTGGGTTTAATATTTAACGATCGATATATCATACTTTTCCGTGAAAAACCCACCAGAAGAGGCTCTTCGAACATATTAAAGCTATTCAATTCTTTTACTATTCTAAAATTATGTTCCACACTCTTGCCAAAACCAAAACCAGGATCTAAAATGCAGTCTTTGATTCCAGCAGACTTTATTGCTTTTAATTGTTGAACGAAGAAATCTATAATCTCTTTGCACGGATTATCATAGTTGGGCTTATCCTGCATGGTTTCGGGGCTCCCTTTTTTATGCATAGCAATGTACGGAACATCTAGTTTTGAAACAGTTGAAAGCATATTGGGATCATCTAAACCAGCTGAAATATCATTGACCATATCTGCACCAGCCTCTACTGCAGCTTTGGCCACAGAGGCATAATAGGTATCGATACTTAGCCATGCTTTAGGAAAGGACTTTCGGAGCATCTCTATGATAGGAACCACTCGGTCTATTTCGACAGTTTCCCCTATCTGCTGAGCACCTGGCCTGGTACTCTGGCCTCCTAAATCTAAAATATCTGCTCCTTCTTCGAGCATTTGAGCAGCTATTTCTAATACACTCTCACTATTTACTCTGCTTTCTTTATAAAAACTATCTGGAGTGCAGTTTAAAATTCCCATGACTTTGGGAGTATCAATGGTGAATAATCTATGTTTGCTCCTAAGAACAGTCATTAATTTTGAATAATGAACTTGCCTGTATATAAGCTTTTGTTAGCCATAAAGGAATATATCAAAAGCTGGTTGGTGGGGAGTACATCTTCTGAGAGCTCTTTTCCATCCAATCCAAAAAACTGCAGGTGATTGTAATTAAAAGGAATTACTAGGTGTTCCCCATCCCAAAATACATCTGCACTATTCTCAATGGTATGAGTGGATGCATTTGATTCTACTTCCCATTGCTTTGGATTTAGCTTAAGATAAACGGGATAATGGTCTGATGTCGTAGAACCGTAGCTTGAGATATAATTATCCAGGCGTAGAACATCAACATTGCTCTGGGCTTCAAACCCTTTTTTTGAATTCTTTGAAGCACATATATGATCAATTACATTGGAATAATTTACTGTAGATCTCTTGCCTGCATCGGTGAGAATTTTAGACGCAAAAAAGTAACGGCCCGTATCTGCTAAAAACTGTGCGAAGGGAGTGTTTTGGTTATTATAAATGCTTTTATCTACATCGTCATTCCAATCGCCGATAACAAAAAAGTATTTGTCCTTAAATCCTTTATCTAAGTAATCCTTTAAACCATCCGCAGCTGTTTTTCTTCTGCTTAAAGCCAAGGCTTTGTTGCTACTGCTCCCGGTATTTGCTTTCATGTGCAATACAAAAAAGTAACAGGTATCAATCACATTGTCATGAGCATATTCTAAAGCTACTTCTAATGGCAATCTACCGCTGGCAAATTCGTATTCATACACGGCAAGGATATGCTTTTGGTAAAGGAATTTAAACTTTTTATTATTGAATAATAGGCCTGTTTTTTGCGTTTGAGACCAAGTAGAGAGCACTCCACTATAATTGGTTAAACTGCTGGTTAAATTGTTCCAAGCCGTTTCGTAAGAAACCTCTTGCACACCCCAAACATCAATTTGGGTGCGTTCAATTACGTTTTTAATGTTGTTGAACTGTTTCGTTTCATCACTGGGTCCTGATCGCGTATTTCCAAACCATTCTATATTCCAGGTGGCAATTTCCAATTCATTATCTGAACCAATGGTTGGAACAGACTGCGAACAGGCCGGAACAGAGACTGCTAAAAGTAATATCAGTATTGTTTTTCTCATTTTTAATTTCTTTTATCTAAACCCCAATGCAATTTACTGCGCAGAGTATCCATGAAATTATCGTCGGGCAATCGAACTAAATTAACCTTATGATCCGCTTTTCTCACTGCTATCTGAGACTCTCTATTAACGGAGCAAGATCTAGAGTCTAGACCTGCCATGTAATTACTGGCTCTTCCCTCAATTTCGAAGCTGATAACATAATTATCAGAAACCACAACTGGCCTCACATTTAAATTGTGAGGAGCTATGGGCGTAATGATTAAATTTTCTGAGTTTGGGAAAATAATTGGACCTCCACAACTTAGGGAGTATCCTGTACTTCCAGTTGGAGTACTTACAATTAATCCATCCGCCCAGTAGGAGTTTAAAAACTCTCCGTTTAAATAGGTGTGAAGAACAATCATACTACTGGTCTCTTTTTTATGAATAACAAAGTCGTTTAACCCATAATTGTATTCAAAAAGATCATCGGAAGATTCAACGGCCAATAAGGTTCTAGAATCTAGGGAATAGTTGCCTTTCTCTAGTTGTGAAATGACTAATTTAAGGTCTTCTAGCTGTCCATTTGCCAGGAAACCCAAGCGACCTGTATTTATTCCAAGGACGGGTATATTGCTATCTCTAACAATAGTTAAAGCATCTAAAATAGTTCCATCTCCACCAACACAAATAAGGAAATCGATGGGTTTGTGGGTTGCATCACAATGATTTATTACATTTATGTTCGCTCTCCCGGCGCCCTTGCTCGAATAATATTCAGCTAATTCCGCGGTCGAGAACAACTCATGAGACCCCTTGTCAAGTTCCTTAATTAGCTCAAAGAAAATCTTTTCATGATTTTCCTGCCCAATCCCTTTTGTAAAAACTGCTATTTTCATTTTAAAATGCGTTTCTGAACGATACGTTTCCTACCACCTGGCTTAGTCTGTTTAGTGCAACATCCATTCTTAATGAAGAAGTGTAATAGGCCAATGCTTGTAAACTGAATCCGATACTATACAGATTTTTATTGGCCAATGTCGTTCCAACTAAAACGGGTTCTACTATCCGTCCGTTCTCTGCAAAGATACTGCACCACAAGCTAAAAGGCATTGTCCCATAGTTCTTGGACCACTTCCTTTCGGTAATTTTTACTTTCTTATTATTTTTCAAACCATAAGCTAGCGATATTCTGCCCAACATATACCCTTTTCCAATGAAGGTATAGGGCTCATATCCCCTGATATAATCTCTATCCAAACCCAAACCAGTGGAATAATAAAAAGGACTTTCCCTTAATTGATAGGTTCCGATCAAGCCCGCTTTCAAAATCCACTTTTCATGTATGCTTATGTATTTATTTGCCTTTATATTAACTTCTGGAACAGTCCAAGAAGTGTGATTTCCAATTATTTTTTTTAAATGTATTTTAGAATTAAAGTAGAATCCAGCCACTGGAAAATGCTGCTGCACTCGATTATCTAGTGTGTAGTGGGCTGTAAATCCGTAATAATTAAGGGCACTATCCTCTTGAGTAAAGAGGGTATTTGGAGAACCATTGGGAGTAATCTTTATAAACTCAGTATTTGCCTGTATTCCTATGGTGCTATAAAGTCCCTTCCGCCAATTTAGACCTGCACCTACTTTCTGATATCTCAAATAGGGGTTGGTTCCATTTTTCCAAACCAGTTTATCGTTGGTAATGCCTATTTTCTGTTGTGACCTAAAACCCGCACCTGCCTTCACAAAAAAACCATGATTCCACTCCCTGCCCTGGGGTACTTTCTCATACAAGATGGTAGCATAAGAATTAAATCCAATCAATCCCGAAATTGTTATTTGGTTTTTTAAGCCTCTCAGGTTTGTCGCAAATAAATCGGCGCCTAGTGCAATTCGCTTTATGTCTTTGGTTTGCAGCCATTGCGAAAAATTTGGATCTGCTAAGCTAAATTTAGGCAAGCCCCAAACATAAACTTTTTCTAATGCTTTAACCCGAAGGGTAGAATCATTGACCATGCCAAGATCTACCTGAGTAAACAGCCCAAGAGAAACAATTCTATTCTCAAACTCGTAAAGAGTGCGCTGAATATCTAGCAAGGTATCACCCAATGCAAAGGGCATTTCTCTCTCAATTACCCTAATTTTTGTTTGTTCAATATTGGTGTAATCAATTTTTTTTATAACTGCTTGAGCCTGGGCAGTATTATAAGCCAGAAAAAAAAGAAGAAACCAAAAGACTAACTTTACTTTTCCCAAATCTGAAATTCAAAACTATATTTATGTTTGTCATCTGTGCTATGGGACGATCTAAATGTGTTTTTAAAGGTCTCATATTTCGGGAAAAAGGTATCCGCTTGATCAAATTTGGCCTCTACTTTAGTTATGTAAAGTCGGTGCGCCTTAGGAAGCATTCTTTCATATACTTGCCCTCCACCAATAATCATTACTTCTTCTACTGAGCCCGCCTTTTCAATTGCTTCCTCCATACTTTTCACCGGCACAAAGCCCTCGGGCAGGTGCTCTTTAGAAGTAAGTACAATGTTGGTTCTATTTTTCAAGGGACCAGGCAAACTCTCCATAGTGTTGCGCCCCATAATAATGGGCTTTCCTTTGGTGTGTTTCACAAACCATCTAAAATCATCTGGCAAGTGCCACATCAAATCATTCTTTGCCCCTATTTCGAAGTTTTCTCCATGAGCTACAATTAGACTAATTATTGGATTTGACACAGGGCAAATTTATGGCTATAATTTGATGAATGACGAATTCGCAGATTTTTAGCTTGGAACCAACTATAAATGGAATTCCTCTAAGGCTGTGAAAAAATAGAATTGTACTGAACTATTTAAAAAATCATATCCCTATAATACTATGTGAAGTTTTAGCTCATCTGAACTCCACAAATCAATCGTTTCTGAGGCCTAAATTGTTGTACCTTCGAGTCGAAATGCGGAAGTTGTTTACTCTCTTTTTTTGTATTAGTGTTTTTTACAGATCCTTTTCTCAAGCTCCTGTAGACCCTTCATTTTCGGCAATTGCTTTGGTCAACGAATGTTTCAATGTCCAATCTTTGCAAAAGAAGGGCATTGAAATAGGCTCAAGAGTGGGAAACATAATAACCTTGAGAAGCCATACAGACCGGTCTGAATTCCTTAAAAATCATCCCGGCATTGAATACGTAAAAAAGGCATCTAAAATTAGTCCTAATTTAGCTAGGGTTACCTCTGATTTAAGGGCGGATTCTGTTTATAAACAACATGGTCTCATGCAAGGATATTCAGGGAAAGATGTAATTATTGGAATTACTGACTGGGGCTTTGACTATACCCATCCTATGTTCTACGATACGGCACTTGAGCATACACGAATATTGGCGGCCTGGGATCAATTTAAAACTTCGGGGCCTCATCCAGATGGATATTCTTACGGGACAGAATATTCTGGTGAAACGGAACTATTTGCTGCAGAGAAAGATACCTTTAATATTTATCAGTACGCAACCCATGGAAGTCATGTTGCCGGAATTGCTGGCGGGAGCGGTGCCGGAACAGAACATAGAGGTGTGGCCTTTGAAGCTAATTTTTTATTCGTCACTTTCTTAGTAGATGAAGCGGCTGTTTTAGATGCTTTTGCATGGATGAAAAAACAAGCTGATTTTCACAATAAGCCTTTGGTTGTAAATATGAGTTGGGGGCTTTATCACTTAGGAACGCTCGATGGCACATCTTTACTGAGTCAAGCCATAGATCAATACTCAGAGCAAGGGGTAGTCTTTATTACTTCTGGCGGAAATAACGGAGATGAGATGTTCCATATCAAAAATGTTTTTAAGGCGGATACCATGCGAAGCCATGTAGGATTTTACCCTTACAGTTCACATGCTGAAATGTGGGGACAAAGCATTACGATGTGGGGAGAGCCTGAAAATACCTTTAGCAGTTCTTTTGAGGTATATGACAATACAAAAACTTTAGTGGCAGAAAGTCCATCCTTTTCTACTTTGGGCACCGAAAATTATACAGAATCTTTTATTTTGGTTGGTACGGATACCGTATTTTATAATATAAAAACAGTTGAATCATTCTCTCTAAACCAAAGACCGCACATGCGACTTCGCGTAAAAAACACAAATACACAATTGCATGTGGTGCTTAAATCGTATGCAAGCAGCGGCGCTGTGCATTATTGGAATGTGGTTGAACTTAACAATGATGTAGGCAATTGGGGTTTGCCCTTAACGGCGTGGAAGCCAGGATGGGTGGGTGGAGATAATTTATATGGTATTGGCGAACCTGCCTGTACTAAATCTGCTATTTCAGTAGCAGCTCATAGTTCTGAGTTTAAAGCTCCAAACGGCAATATAATAGGAGGTCAAATTGCTTCATTTAGTAGTATAGGGCCTACTTTAGATGGCCGCTTAAAACCGGATATTTCGGCGCCAGGAGTCAATGTGGCTTCTTCTGTTTCTTCGTTTACAAGCCGTGGTTTTACATTGCTTGAAAATGCATCTTTTAAGGGAAAAGATTATCCGTTTTCTCGTTTTTCTGGCACTTCGATGAGCAGCCCAGCGACAGCAGGTGTTGTTGCGTTAATGCTTCAAGCAAACCCTAGGCTAAGTGCCAAACAAATTAAAGAAATTTTAAAAACTACCGCAAGAACCGATAATCGCACGGGTGTTATCCCCGATACCGGCAGTTTTACATGGGGATGGGGGAAAGTAAATGCGTATCAAGCAGTTTTAGAGGCCGAAAGCATGAAACTACCCGCCTCGGAATCTTTTATCGTTTTTCCTAACCCAACCCAATCTATCCTCTATTATACGGGGATTAATGGGAATATTTATGATGCGGAAATTTACGCTAGAACTGGGCAAAAATTAGCGATTGGGCAAATAGGAAGATCAACAGCACTGGATCTCTCTAAAATTTCGCCGGGACTCTATTTTATTCGCATTAAAGATAGCAAGACAAGGGTGTATTCTGTGATTATCAATCCTTAGTTTAGGATATGTTTTATTCAATCCTTCAAACTAAATAATACTTGTTCTGAGGAAGCTCTTTTTACGAAGTAACACTAAGGATATCCTAAGAAATTCAAATCCTTTTTTTGAGTTAAAAAATCAAAATACAATATCCGCAAGAGTTTGTTTAGAAGAATGGCAAAAGAACTACCTTTGCAGCCAAAATTATGGAAAACCGTATCGTTGCCATTGTTGGTAGACCGAACGTAGGGAAAAGTACCCTATTTAACCGATTAACTGGAAGGCGAAAGGCTATTGTTGATGATCACAGTGGGGTAACTCGCGATAGGCATTATGGCGTAAGCGATTGGAATGGGATGGAGTTTACCGTAATAGATACGGGTGGCTTTGTTCCTGATAGTACAGATATTTTCGAGAAAGCTATACGAGAGCAAGTTCACATTGCCATGGAGGAGGCTTCTGTTTTACTATTTGTAGTAGATGCTATTTCAGAAATACATCCTTTGGATCAAGAATTTGCCAATATTCTTAGAAGAACAAAAAAACCAGTTATTATGGTCGTGAATAAGGTAGATAATGACACCTTACGCTTTCAAAGTTCTACTTTTTACCAATTAGGTTTTGATGAGCTTTTTGACATAAGTAGCGCAAGCGGCGCCGGAACAGGTGAGTTGTTAGATAAAGTAGTTGAGGAATTAAAGGAATTAAAACCGTTTGAGGATACAACGAGTCATTTACCTAAGATCGCGATTGTGGGAAGACCAAACGTGGGTAAAAGCTCCTTTATAAATGCCCTTATTGGAGAGGAAAGAAACATTGTAACGGATATAGCAGGTACTACCCGAGATAGTATTGACACGGTTTATAATGCCTATGGAAAAGAACTTGTATTAGTTGATACCGCAGGTATACGAAAGAAAAGTAAGGTTCATGAAAACATTGAATTTTACTCAGTCATGAGAAGTGTTAAAGCGCTGGAAAACAGTGACGTAGTTGTCATATTACTCGATGCTGAACTTGGTATGGAGTCGCAAGATTTAAACCTGTTTTGGCTGGCTCATCGACAGGGAAAAGGAATTGTTGTTTTGGTTAATAAGTGGGATTTGGTAGAGAAACAAACTAACACTCATAGAGATGTGGAGGATTTTATTAGAGAGAAAACTGCCCCATTTGTAGATTATCCAATCATGTTTATTTCTGCTCTCAATAAGCAACGAATTTTCCAGGCCATGGAAACAATCATGAAGGTACATGATAATATGACCGTTAAAATTAGCACGAATAAACTAAATAATTACTTGCTGCCAATTATAGAAACAACCCCACCTCCAAGTAGAAAAGGGAAATTTGTACGCATAAAATACATTACACAATTACCTACGAAAAAGGTATGCTTTGCTTTATTCTGTAATTTGCCGCAGTACGTTGCTGAAAGCTATACTCGATTTTTAGAAAACCAATTGCGTGAGGAGTTCGATTTTAATGGGATACCCATCACTCTTTTCTTCCGAAAGAAAAGCTAATTGGCTTATTTTGATTCGTAGTAATTATTCCAAAGATCGCGAATAATCCCGTCTCTTAGACCCACATTTGGTGCCATTATTTCTTGAATATTGCAAATCTTTAAAATATTCCACACAATATTTCCGGCATATTCAATAACCTCAGCTCTATCGGGATTTAACTTTAACTCGTAAACCCTATCATGCTTGGTCATGGACTTGATCATTTTTAATGTTGATTGAAAATCTTTGTAGTGATTAAACTCATTCGTTTTTACTCCACTAAGCTGGTTTATTTTTACAATATTCCCTCCCGTTCCGATAGCTTGAAATTCGTCGCTGGTTTCTTTCTTTAGCTCTTTTAACCATTTTTTCATTCGCTGTTGTTCTGAATCTTTGACTTTTCCTTCTCTTATGCGCACTGTACCTATATTAAAACTCTCGTATTGCCTTACCTTTCCATTTTTTAAGTAAGCTAATTCAGTGCTACCTCCACCTACGTCAATATGAAGGAGATGATGTTTGCGAGGAATTTTTTCCAAAACAGCTAATTGTATCAGCCTACTTTCTTCCTTCCCGGGTATAACCGTAATTTTTATCCCTGTTTGCTTTTGAATATTTTTAATTATCTCTGAACTATTCTGAGCATCTCGCATGGCGCTTGTTGCACATGCTCTATAATAATCTACATTGTAAACATCCATTAAAAGCGCAAAAGCCTGCATAGATTTGGATAAAAGTTCCGCCTTTTTCTTGCCAATTTGATTTTTATTAAACACATCATCCCCAAGCCTTAATGGCAAACGTGTAAATTCTATCATTTTAAATTGAGTATCTCTGCTATCCTCTCTTAAAGGTCTTGTAATAGCAAGCCGAATAGCATTGCTACCGATATCAATAGCTGCAAATTTCATATTCGCTCAGTTTTAATAAATAACATATCAAAAAAATCTTGACTCTTCTCAAAATCTTCTATGATGACCGTAAAAAAATCCTCATTCATCACATCAGACCAGGTTTCCTGAACATCATTAAGCAAACAAAAGAATTCTTCTTTCTCCTCAGGAATCGTTAAAAAATTTATGACATTTTTAATTATGATTTGTAGAGGACATTTATCCTCAGGAAGATTGCAAAGATCATCAAACAAGATATCCAAATCACCTTTATAAGAACTCTCAAATGAGAGCTCCTGTTTTAGGTACTTATGAACCTCTGTCATGTCGTTAAAGATGGCACCGTTAAGCACCAATTGTGTTTGACTAGCAGCGTCAATCTCGTTTATTTTTTTTGATATCCTTAGCATTCCAAGTGCCCTTTTTCATTTTACTCATCTGTTTTTCAAACATCTAAAGCATGAAAATAAGTCAAAGGGAAACCCAGATTCACGATTTTTTCATTAAAGATAACATCATCTTTAATCCAGTTTTCACAAATCTAAAGCAGGTAGTATGTTTAAGCAAACTGAGATGTATTTGGATGAAAATGAGAATACAGTCTGTTTTTATGACACAATGGCTTATTTATTCTTTAAATATAATCTTGTACTACCATTTTAACTCTTTAACGTATTAGTTTTGCGCCACAAGCTGTTTTGGTTTGTGATTTGCTATAATAATTTCAAAATGAGTACACCTAAAAATCAAAAACCAAAAAAAGGGTTCAAGTTCAATGCATACATTCTGTATGGAGTACTTCTCTTAGTTTTGTTGGTATTTCTATTTGTTCCAGAAAATAAAGGAAAAAAGATTGATTGGTCACAGGCCAAAGTCATGTTGCAAAAGCAACATGTTGACAAAATGGTTTTACACAATGATCGATTTGCCAATATTTTCTTAAAAAAAGGAGCAAAAGATGATAACAGTTATAAGGGGAAAATAAAAAAATCTCAAAGCCTAATGGCCACAGAGACTCCTGATTTCAGTTTTGAATTTGAGAAGGACTTTTTAAATCTAGAGTTACAAAAACTTCAAAAAGAGATGCAAAAAGGGCAATCAAGCTATGAATTGCCTATCATTTTTGATAGCAGTACAAGTATGTTTGGTGGCTTTATGGGCACCTTGCTCATGATGGGAATCATTTTCTTTATCATCAGCTTGGTCATGCGACGAATGGGTGGTGGCGCTGGCGGCGGAGCAGGTGGGCCAAATATTTTTAATATTGGCCGGAGCAAGGCTCAACTTTTTGACCAAGACAAGAAAGTTAAAGTCACGTTTAAAGATGTAGCTGGACTAGAGGAAGCGAAAACGGAAGTGATGGAGGTCGTAGACTTTCTTCAAAACCCTAAAAAATACACCAATTTGGGGGGTAAAATACCAAAAGGAGTTTTATTGGTAGGCCCTCCGGGAACTGGGAAAACATTGCTGGCGAAAGCAGTGGCTGGCGAAGCAGCTGTTCCTTTCTTCTCATTAAGTGGATCTGACTTTGTAGAAATGTTTGTTGGTGTTGGGGCAAGTAGAGTTCGAGACTTATTCAAACAAGCAAAGGAAAAAGCTCCTTGCATTATCTTTATTGATGAAATAGATGCAGTGGGAAGAGCCCGAGGGAAAAACTTGGCTCAGGGAGGAAATGATGAACGAGAAAACACCTTAAATCAATTGTTGTCAGAAATGGATGGCTTTGGAACGGATAGTGGAATTATTTTAATGGCTGCTACGAATAGGCCAGACGTGTTAGATTCGGCTTTACTAAGACCTGGAAGATTTGACCGTCAGATTGGCGTGGATCGCCCTGATATTAAAGGAAGAGAACATATTTTTAAGGTACATCTTAAGCCATTAAAAAAATTAAGTAAAGATGTAGACTCGAAAAAATTAGCAGCACAAACTCCAGGGTTTGCAGGTGCAGAAATTGCCAATGTTTGTAATGAAGCAGCCCTAATTGCTGCAAGAGGAAATAAGGAAAAAGTGGAAATGGAAGATTTCCAAAATGCCATTGACCGCGTTATTGGCGGGTTAGAAAAAAAGAATAAAATTATATCTCCTGAAGAAAAGAAAATTGTGGCTTACCATGAGGCTGGCCATGCAGTGGCAGGTTGGTATTTAGAGCATGCAGATCCATTGTTAAAAGTTTCTATTGTTCCTAGAGGGCTGGCTGCACTTGGATATGCGCAGTACCTTCCCAAAGAGCAGTATTTATACAGAACTGAGCAACTTCAAGACAGCATGTGTATGACTTTGGGTGGAAGAGCTGCTGAACAAATATTCTTTAAGAAAATAAGCACGGGCGCACAAAATGATTTAGAGCGGATAACAAAACTATCCTACAACATGATCATCATGTATGGAATGAATAGTAAAGTGGGTCAGGTTTCATTTAATGATCCAACGGGAGAATATGGATATCATAGACCATACAGTGAAAAGACTGCGGAACTCATTGATAATGAGGTAAGAGCTATGATTGATGAGGCTTATCAAAGAACCATTGATCTCCTGACCGATAAAAAATCAGAAGTAGAAGCCGTTGCCAAGGAGCTATTGGAGAAAGAAATTATTTTCAAAGATGATATTGAAAGACTCATTGGCAAACGAGAATATGATGAAGTAGAAGTTATAGAAGAAGTAGAAGCTGAAGAAGTATCTGTTGTTGAAGAATTAGCTGTAGCGGAAAATGAGGTTGAAGTAGAAAAAGAAATTGAGCCAATCGCTGAGAATTCAGAATCTGATGAATCTTCCGAAACAAGTACCGAAGAAAATACAGAAGACACAGAAGACTAACTTATCTTCTGTAAACGACTTTGATACTTGGGTTAATATTTGTTAACTCAGCTATAAATCCTTTCTTATCCTTAGGTGAAATTAACTCGGAGTCCATCGTCGAAATGACCTCTAAACGGTCTAATGAAGCGGCTGGTGCACTTATTGGGTTCCTAGTTTCACTCACCTTTGTTATTGATTGAATATCTACTTTTTTATTTATGATGAAAAACGATCGAATTATGAGTTTGTTCTCATCAATTGTATAATAGGTCGTTTTAAATAACATGTAGATAAGCAATGTTATTATAGTTAAAACCAATACGCCTAGCCACTGCGCATTTAGCCCCAAACAAATAGAAGCCCCTCCCATAGAAAGGATCAAAGGCAAAAGTATTTCTAGTCCAATTTTGGAGTTATATCTTGTCATTTAAGAGTACAAATTTATATTACATATTTTTATATTGGTAAACTAACAACCTGCCATTATTATTTATGGACAAACAATAATGGCAAAGTCCTTTTAATTTATTCTCGCATAGTCGTTATTTGTATCAACTGAGAAAATCTATTTTCAACTATATAAACCCACGCAATGTCTTCACTTTACTGGGCTTTTTATTCATTGCCCAACAAGTTTTTGTGCTCTTTTCATTTTCATTGAACCAATCTGACACGGATCAAATGCTCATGTGGGAGGCCGCTAGAGATATGAGTCAGGGACATTTTTATACTCCCTACTTCTATGGGCAACAATACAATTCAATGGCTGAGGCAGTATTAGCAACTCCCTTAATACTTCTTGGGTTAAAAGTATATTATGCTGTTCCTCTGGCTACTTGGGTTATGTCTTTATTTCCTTGGATAATAATTTTTCTTTATTGCAAAAAGCATACGTTGTATTCTGGCGGTATTTTAATAGTACTCCTTCTTTTTTCCTTGTCTCAACAATATGCCATTCTTACCCATATGAGCAGGGGTTTTGTGCAGGCCATTTTCTTCACATTTATTGGTCTAGGCTTTTGGTGGTTTGGTTCAAAAAAACCCATTCACTTTTTCTTACTGCTTTTTTTGACCTTACTTGGATCTCTGCAGGTACCAAATAATGTATTGCTATACCCCTCAATTGTACTTCTATTTTGGGATAAATTATGGCTAAGAAGATGGTATCTTATTTACGGAACCATTGCTTTTTTACTGGTTGGAGTCATTTATTTCGGAGTAGAGAATATTTACCTCCACCATCCAGAGTATGTCGTTCATCCCAAACCACTAATAAAAGCCAATATTAGTCAATTTTTATCTAATATTAAATCCATTCACCTACTGTTCATACATATTTTTAAGGGGCAAGAAAGTGCACACCTAGCATGCATTTTTTGCGGATTACTGATTGGGATAATTACCAAGAAATATTGGCAAATGCTCATTTTCCTCTCTATTGTAGTACTAAGTATATCAATAAATAAAGTAGCAGATATAACAGAGTCTGTATTCTTTAGTGGTGGAAGATTTTACATGGCTATTCCTCTTGTTTTTGCTCTCTTTCTATTGAAAAAATTCTCTCTTAAACCAAAAATACTTTTGGCTATTGCCTTTGTAGGCATAGGGTTAAGCTTTATACAAACTGCAGGAATTAGTAAGGATATTACCAGCAAACCATGGAGAGGGAAAGAGGCTCCTGTGCTGACCTTTACACTGGATGAAATTAACTGTGCCTGTGATAGCATTCAAAAAATTACAGAAGCTTCTGAGGCGCTTATTATTTATGATCATTATTTTGTTGAAGCGGTAAGCTTAGGTTGTCCCATATTAAAAAAAGAATTTCCGCTAAGTTCCAGATACAGATATGAAAGAAGGCCTTGGTTAAAGTCAAAAATAGATTGCATGATACCAAAAAGGTACACAGTAATGGACCGTACCTCAAGCCCTGATTCAGTAAGAACACTTTTTCCCACTATTGAACAACAGTGGATTGAAGGCCAGGCATATAGAATAGAAAATAAGAGAGGACTGCGTTTAGATTCTATCATGAGACTGTGGAATCAGATACCGAGATAGTAGCCTTTATGAAATACTAAACAATATGGGCGAATTAGGCGAATACTAATTGTTAAATGTTATAAAAAAAAGTGGTTTTGTTTAAACATTGCATTTTTTTTCTGTACAAATTAAAAAAATACGCTTAGATTTGCTGTGTTAGTTTTTCAAATAATCTTTGCCGATTAGGAGAAAATTAAAAGGGAACTCCAGTATCATATTCTGGGACTGTACCCGCAGCTGTACTCTCAAGCAAAATAATTTTGCAAGGGTTTCTTAAACCACTGACATATCGCTAATGTCGGGAAGGTGAAATCTTACAGAGAAAAGTCAGAAGACCTACTAACACAAAGGAAATGCTTTCGGGAAGAAAAGTGAGCCTGTAGATCTTAATAGCGAGAACTCAGACTTGTATCATTTGGCCCGGAAATATTGAATGATATGTTTTTGGCCCTGTTATACATAGCACTAACCCCCACACCCAGCGATAGTATCGCTGTAATGGATAGCGTTCAAATGTTTTCACACCCCCATTGCATGGCTCACAACGGCAGTAGAGTGATTCAATTAAATGAAGGGAATACGTTGAATGAGCGCCTATCTTTTTCGCCTTATTTCACAAAGAATTATGGTCCAAGTGGAATTAGCACCTTAGGATTGCGTGGAACACAAGCCTCTCAAACACAAATTATTTGGCATGGGATACCATTAAATAACCCAATGTTGGGTGAGACTGATCTTCAAACTTTAACGCTCAATCCAACAGACCATTTGACAATTAACCAAAGTGGGAACTCCTCAATATATGGCTCTGGTGCCGTTGGAGGATCACTAATCATTCATAATGAACCCACATTCAACACTGGATTTAAGCAGGAGGTGGATTTAAGCATGGGCAATTTTGGATATTCTCGATTTCTGGGCCAATCTACCTTTTCAACAAAAAAAACGAATCTTTCATTCGGGTTGAATAAATCGCAAAGCACTAATAATTACCAAGTGCTTATAGATGAACAAAAAAAGGAATTGCAACATGCAGAGTTGAACCAATTAAATCTGAACATCCTTGCTGCTTTTAAACTTAAAAATAAATCACAAATAAAAACCATTTTAGAATGGAATGCTACGGAGCGAAATTTACCAAATTTTTTCACGAATGTAGGTACAGATAAACTCGAAATAAAAAGTTTACGATGGATGACTGAGGGCTTATTTAATCATGTAAGTATTAGCCATGGGTTTAATCTTGGGTATATTCACGAGGATTATCTTTTTGTAAGTCAAGCAAACCCGGAAGGAAGTAAAAGCAATAGTGATCTTTTTGTTGCTAAATATTGGGGAAAGAAACAGTTGTTCAAGGTTTTTCAGCTAGATCTGATTACAGAAATGCAATACCAGAGTGGAACAACTCAATCATACTCAACAACACAAGAGCAAGTATTACCTGCATCAGTGCTATCCCTGAAGTATAATAAGAAAGGGCTTACTATCGGAACTCAGAATAGATTTGATTTCAAAGCTTCTAAACGGATTAGTAAGCTTTATTTTGATTACTCGAATAAAAATCTGAAGATATATTCAAACTTTGGGAACGCCTTCCGAAGACCCACCCTAAATCAACTTTACTGGGGCAGTCCAGTTGCCCGAAATCTGCAAGTGGAAGAAGGAATCTTTGGAGAAATTGGAGGTGCTATTGTACATAAAAAACTAACAATGGACGTTTCTCTTTATACTAGAGCTTTATCCAATGAAATTATTTGGGTACCTGATGGAAACTCTAGTAAGGCCATTAATTTAAATAGAACTAGAGCCTTTGGGCACAGTTCAACCCTGAACTATGCGTTTAAAATTAAAACGACTCCGGTTATGCTTTTGGGTCAATATGAATATGTACAGGCAGAAACGTTAAGAAAAGATTCTGATGAATGGCAAAGTACTCTATTTATACCTAAACACAGTTATTTGATTGGCTTGAAGACCACTCATAAAAATATTACGATAGGCATCCGAAATCGATTTACAAGTTACCGATATACGAGCTATGACTCTGATGCTTATACCGAGGCATTTTTCCTTTGGAGTGGTTACATCAACTATAGTTATAAAGACTTAAGTGTACGATTGACCACGAACAACGCTCTAAACGCAAGATATCATATACAACCTGCTCAACAGATGCCGACGAGGCAGTACCAATTAGGATTAAATTTAACAATATAAAATGAATATGAAATTTACACTATCAGCCATCGTAATGGCTACATCATTCGCTTTAAGCGCACAAACATTTACTTTAGAGAGCATTTCGGTGCCCGCAGACAAGGTGGCTAAGGGATTAGATGGATCGACCATGCATACCGAGCTAGATAATGCGGTAACTTTAAATCTCCCTGTAAAATGGGATACTAGTTTTGGAGGATATTGGGCGAATGGCTGGGCTATCTCCCAAAAATATGATAGCACTCGAGAAGATAGCGATGCAAAAAAACACATATTTAGCGCTATTACTTATAAAGGATATATGGGTTCAAATACATTTGCCATTGGCCAGAGAGGGGCACATGCAAGCCTAAATGATGGAAGCAATAGAAACTTTGAAACCATCCAAATAACGAATAGTACTTACACCACTAATTCTATGTTAAAAGGAGATCTATTCGCCAAAGCTTTCGGGGGTGTAACGGGTAATGATGAAGATAGTTTAGTTCTCATCATTGACTGTTTTGATAAAGCAAATAGTGACTTACTTAAAACCGTAAGAGTAATTTTAGCAGATTTTAGATTTACTGACAACTCAAAAGATTTTATTCTTGATACATGGAAAGAAGTTAAAGTAACTGGTGATTCACTCGTTTTTGATATGATAAGTAGTGATAATAACCAGTTTGGGATGGTAACTCCCGGCTATTATGCAGTAGATCAATTTAGTACTTCAGGAAAAGCAAGTGTTTCAAGTAATAGAATAGTTCAATCGAAAATATTTCCAAATCCAAGTAATGGAGGAATCACTGTTCGAAGCGAAGTGAATATTAATCAGATAATCATTCGCGATTTAAATGGAAAATTAGCATTTACTGCTAAGGGTAACCAAGACAAGAGCATGTCTTTAAATCTATCTGCTCTAGCGAATGGCATATACTTTATCGAGATAGCTACACCGAATGGATCGGGAATGCAAAAATTAGTAAAAAAATAAATGTCAAATATCCTTCGCAACATATCTATTTGCTTACTCTTACTATTTTTGGGTTCTTGTAAACCAAATGGTGAGAAAAAAGTGAGTGCAGTCGCAGCAGGTAGCAAACTCATTGTTTGTTGCGAAGGAAATTTTGGTTGGGGTAATTCAGATTTTGATATTTATAATCTGAGAACCAATGAATTAAATAAGAACGTATATAAAGCAGTAAACAATGCTTCGTTAGGTGACGTTTTACAATCTGCAAGTTTATGGAATGGGTATCTCTACTTGGTCGTTAATAATTCTGGCAAGATTGTAGCGCTTGACACCATCGATTATACTAGACAAGATGCTATTTCTGGGTTTAATTCTCCGAGGTATATGCAAGCTATTAATAACCAAAAAGCCTTGGTGACTGATTTATATGCCAATAAAGTTTACCTTATTGATCGTACGAAAGGCATAGAACAAACTTTTCCAGTAAGAGGGTTTTGTGAGGGCATGGCTGCATCGGATGATGAGATTGCCATTGCATGTACAAGAGGTGCTATCTATTTTTTTAACAAGAATCAGATGCAAATCAGCGATACAATTGAGCTGGAAAAAGGCAGTAAAAAAATCATACGCTTAGGCTCCTCATTCTATACGATGAGTTTAAAAGAATCAAAAAGTATAATGTACGAAATACAGAATAAGCAAGCGTCTGTTACATGGGACACTTCAGTTTTCGATAATCAATATGTGGGTTTTGCCTTCAATAAGGTAAAGAATGAATGGCTTTTTATTCAGAGCAGTACACTCTATAGTATGAGTCGAGATTTCAAGAACTTGAAGGTTGAATATTCAAATCCTTCTGCTAATTTCTACTCAATTACAGTAAACTCTACCAATGGTGAAGTTTATATATCAAATGCCAAGGATTATGTGAGCGCGGGTGAAATTATTCGACTATCCGCGGAATATGAATTCATTCACTCTGCTACAACAGGAATTATTCCTGGCTATACCCTTTTGGTTGAATAGCGTCTAAATGACAAAGCTCTGCCTTTCGACAGAGCTTATTTATCAAAACCTCAAAAACATTGAGTTCTTATTCATTCCCCGCGGCTTCTCCAGAACCCGGTTCCACATCAACGGCTTCTGCACCGATTCCTTTTACTTTTGTTTCAATATCGGCTAGCATTTCTGGATTGTCTTCTAATAAACTTTTTACAGCGTCTCTTCCTTGGCCTAATTTGGTTCCATCATAACTATACCAACTGCCGCTCTTTTTAACAATATCTGCATCTACAGCAATATCTAGAACTTCACCCACACGACTAATTCCTTTGCCATACATAATATCAAACTCCACTACCCTAAAAGGCGGAGCCACTTTATTTTTAGCTACCTTAACTCTTGTTCTATTTCCTAGTATTTCATCGTTCCCTTTGATTTGTCCTATTCTTCGAATATCTAAACGAACGGAGGCATAAAACTTAAGTGCGTTTCCTCCGGTTGTTGTTTCGGGATTACCAAACATGACCCCAATTTTTTCTCTTAATTGATTAATAAAGATACACACACAACCTGTTTTATTAATTGAACCGGTTAGCTTTCGTAAAGCCTGACTCATAAGTCTTGCATGCAATCCCATTTTACTATCTCCCATATCCCCTTCTAATTCAGCTCTCGGGACTAAGGCTGCTACAGAATCTATTACCATAACATCAATAGCTCCACTACGGATTAAATTATCTGCAATTTCCAATGCTTGTTCCCCATCGTCTGGCTGAGATATCAATAGATTGGATGTATCGATTCCAAGTTTTTCAGCATAAAATTTATCAAAGGCGTGTTCTGCATCTACAAAAGCACAAACCCCTCCAGATTTTTGAGACTCGGCAATCGTATGCAAGGCAATGGTCGTTTTACCACTGCTCTCTGGCCCATAAATTTCAACGACTCTTCCCTTAGGAAAACCACCAACTCCTAAGGCTAAATCTAACCCAAATGAACCCGTGTTTACAACCTCAATATCTGCGGTCACATTGGCATCCATTTTCATTACAACGCCTTTACCGTAACTTTTCTCTAAACGCTCAATGGTTTGTTTTAATGCTTTTGCTTTTTGATCTTGTTCACTCATTGTTTTTCTACTATTTTTTTGTTTTGATGGTACAAATATACAACAATGATTAATATATTAACAATAATTTGATAACATTAATGACAAGACATATATTTGAATACCTTTGAGAAGATTTATGAAAAGTAATAGTATTAAGATGTGGGAGATTGACGAACGGCCCCGGGAAAAGATGATTGACCATGGCAAAAATGCCCTGTCACTAGCAGAATTATTGGCTATTCTTATTGGTACAGGTGTTAATATTAAAAACAATTCTAATGAACATTACAGCAAATCTGCCGTTGATTTAGGCAAGGAAATTTTGGCTTTAGGTGATGGAAGAATTGATAAAATTAGCAGACTTAGTATTCAAGAACTGCAACAAATTAATGGCATCGGTCCTGCAAAAGCAATTAGTATAACTGCCGCCCTTGAGCTTGGACAACGCCGTTACAAGACAGGAATAAAACATATTATAAAAAAAATAACAAGCAGTAAAGACGCTTATGAAGTATTGCGAAACCATGTAGAAGATTTACAAATTGAGCAATTCTGGGTGCTTTTTTTAAGTCGGAACAACTGTGTTATTCGAACTGAGCTTATTAGCCAAGGGGGCTTAACGGCTACGCTGGTTGACCCTGGTCCTTTGTTTAAGAAGGCTATTCTAAATAATGCAAGTGCCATAATCCTATGCCACAATCATCCAAGTGGAAACTTGGATCCAAGTAATTCAGATTTAAAACTAACCCAAAAAATATCAAATGCTGGGAAACTTTTAGATATTGATGTTTTGGATCATCTTATAATTACTAGTACTTCTTATACAAGTTTGAATGATCAAGGTAAAATGCAACTTAGTTAAAATGCCTGATCTCATAAGACCTTGCATCTCTGCTATGATTAATTTTCACATGTACATATGGTTTTGGAATATTCGGTAGTCCTACCTCGGGCCATTCTATAATAAATAGGCCCGGCAAGTTAAAGTATTCCATAATTCCAGCATCGTATAATTCTTCTACAGATTTTACTCTATACCAATCACTGTGATAAATCATTCCATGTTCCGTTTGATATTCATTAAGTAAACTAAATGTTGGACTAGATACTTCTGAAAAAGATCCCATATGACGAACTAAATCGCGAATTAAGGTTGTTTTTCCAGTACCAACCTCCCCAGAAAAAAGAAGTACGGATAGATCTATTTCCAAAAGAAAGTCAATGACTTTCTGAATTTCACTCTCTTTTAATTCTTCAAACTGTTTCATCGCGGCTTTAAAGCTACAAAAGGACACATCATTTCTTCCATGCTTACTCCACCATGTTGAAACGTGTTTTTATAATAATTAACGTAGTAATTAAAATTATTAGGGTACGCAAAAAAATCATAGTTCTTGGCAAATACAAATCCTGAGCTGATATGCTGTGTAGGTAAAGATAAATCTTTGGGGTTTTTTGCTTCATAGACCTCTTTGGCATCATAGGACATTTGCTTCGCCGTTTTATACCTGAGATTAGTAGTCATATTTTTATCACCTAAGATTTTAATTGGATCTTTTACCTTAACTGAACCGTGATCTGTGGTAATTATTACTTTTGCCCCTTTAGCTGCCATAATTTGCATGGCTTCCCAAAGTGGAGAATGCTCAAACCAACTCGCTGTAACACTTCTATAAGCTGCCTCGTCATCGGCTAATTCACGTACTATCTTTACATCTGTTCTTGCATGGCTAAAGGCATCCACAAAATTGTAAACAATAACATTTAAATCGTTAGAAAACATGTTTTGAACGGCTCCCGGCAAATCTTTTGCCTTATTTAGATTGGTAATTTTGGTATAACTTGTTTTTGCGTCAATTCGCGTGCGTTTTAGTAGATCCTCCAAAAAGTCTTTTTCATAGAGATTTTTTCCGCCTTCATCCTCGTCGTTACTCCACTTATCTGGAAATCGTTTCTCAATTTCTAGGGGCAATAAACCACTGAAAATAGCGTTTCTGCAATATTGAGTAGTTGTAGGCAAGGTGCTTAAATAAATTTCATCGCGATCTACCCTAAATTTTGTATTAATTAAAGGTTCTATAGCCTTCCATTGATCGTACCTTAAATTATCCATTAAAATAAAGAATACTGGTGCATCTTCTTTTATACTGTTCAGAACATTTCTGCGCATGAGGTTATGACTCATTACTGGAGCCGTCTCCCCCGTTTCTGCCAAGAAGCCTTGATAGTTGTCGCTGATAAACTTACCAAAAGTTCTATTGGCGTCAATTTTTTGCGTTTCAAAAACTTCTTGCATTCCTGTTTGCTCTGCATCTTGCAGGCTCATCTCCCAGTAAACGAGCTTCTTATATACATCTCCCCATTGAGCTAAGTTTAAATTATCGCTCAATGTCATGCCTATTTGCATGAATTCTCTTTGGTAGCCTTGGGTTGTTTTTTCGCTAACAATTCTGTTCTGATCTAAGTTCTTTTTTATAGATAGTAGAATTTGTGCTGGATTGACTGGTTTGATAAGATAATCTGCAATCTTACTTCCAATGGCGTCTTCCATAATATGCTCTTCCTCACTTTTAGTAATCATTATTACTGGAAGATTAGGTAATTTTTGCTTAATCTCTGAGAGCGCGTCTAAACCGCTACCGCCGGGCATATTCTCGTCTAAAAAAACAAGATCATATTGTTTCTGATTCGTTTTTTGAACTGCTTCATTTCCATTGATGGCGGTATCAACTTGATAGCCTTTATTTTCTAGGAAAAGGATGTGCGGCTTGAGTAAATCAATTTCATCATCGGCCCAAAGTATCTGCGGTTTATCACTCATGTGTTTATAGAACGCAAATCTACGTAGAATATTTTGGCATCGGACGCTCTTATGACCAAGGATAAGTTTTGTTAGCTAAACTTATATCTTTTGGGCTTTAGAACACTTAAGCGCAATGAACTTGTTACGTTAGAATTTGAAAAGAGTGCATAAAAAGCGTGAAATAAACATGGTACCTTTGCACCAATGTCGTCTCACCATGTGGTTAAAGAGAAACAAGAGCCTGCACTTATTATAGCAAATGGTGCTGACTGCGAGTGGGATCTTTTAGGTCAAATTTTAGAATGGAGTCCCTTTATTATTGTTCTAGACGGTGCTGTAGAACGAGTATTGAAGTTGGGTATTCACTTTGATGTAGTGCTTGGAGATTTTGATAGTTTCACTCGTTTGGAGGCCTTAAAATTAGAGAGGCCTGAATTGGAAATTATTCATGCTCCAGATCAGTCAAAAACAGATTTGGAAAAGGCGATGGATTTTTTAATCACTAAGGAATTTCCTGCAGTAAATATTCTTTGGGCCACAGGAAAGCGCACAGACCACACGTTTAACAATATTATAAGTTTGACTAAGTTTACCTCCAAGATTACTTGGAAACTTATTGATGATTTTGGATTGATTTATCCGGCACCGTTGAAATATAAAAAGTTCTTTAATCAGGGAGCTATTATTAGCTTATTCGGCATCCCTGAGGCTCTTGAAATTGAATCTAAAAATCTAAAATATCCTTTAAATAAAATGAATCTCAGGCTTCCAGATAGTGGAAGCAGCAATGAAGCTATTGAAGACGGAATTGTTGAACTGAGCTATAGTTCGGGTTGTTTAGTAATAATGGAGAGTACCGATTAGTTTACTGCAAGTTCTACAATTTGCTTTATTTTATCCCTACTTATCAATTGAACAATATAGGTACCTTTAATGAGTCTATCTTGCAATTGTTCATCTTCTGGGAACCACAGCACTTGAGGTGCGCTGCCTTGCATCTTTGCCTCTATCTGGATTTCATCTTTTAAGGTGTATACTTCATCGCTACTCATCATTTTACCATTGAGCTCTGTTGTGCTAAGTACAGCTCCCGATTCACTTATAACTCTAATGACAATTTCTTCTTTTAAGGGCTCAATTATGAGCGGATTTTCTAAAACATCAAAGCTGAATCGAAGTCTCTTAATCTTTTTACTTTTTGAACTAGTATTAAAAATACCGTCTTCCATAGCACCCCCTTTAACCATAAGGTTACTTAATTGAGGAACGGCTCCTTTCTCAAATCGATCTCTAAGATCATTGTTCTCTTCTTTTAAGCTATCGTATTGACCTTGAATTTCTGTGGAATGATCAGTTGCGTATTTTTCTCTACTAACTTGCAGTTTCTCTACCTCTGAGGTTAGAGACACGATTTCTTTTTGTTTTGATTCAACCAATGTTTTATAGGTATCAATAGCTTCTAGGTCGCTCGAAGAAAGTGGTTTATTACCTGAATTAGCCATGATTTCATTGACTGGTTTAGAAGCTTCTCTGAGTTGTTTTTGCAATGATTTAATCTGTTTCATGAGTCCCAAAGTTTCTTTATTGGGATCAACGGTATTGGTTCTAATAATTGTTTTAGGTGAACGCGCTTCTAACTTGGCTATAGCAGCTACCATCTCTTTATTGTCATTTTGTAAAAGAGCCATATGTTCTAATGAAAGTTCTAGGTCTGTAATAACTTTATTGACTGAATCTTTAAAGTTACGAATGGATAAACGACTCATCGCACTTTTATCTGTCTCGCGTTTTATATAATATTGATACCCATTAATACCCAAGGATACGAATAGCACCAACCAAACGATAACTAAAATGGACTTCTTTTTCATTAAGACATTTATTTTATTTTACAAAAGTAGAGAATCTCAGGGGGGAACGAAAAAATAATATCCCCAACCAAATGGACTTACATTTTAAGACTCATTCTAATTTTAAAAAAAACTCTTCGCAACAGAATATATCCATGAGCCAATAAATTTGACAAGCTACCATAGTGCTCTCTCAAAACTTTATACCTTTCTTTCCAGGCCTCGTTCGTATTCTGATAACTGCTCCCCCCAGTTTCAAAACGGCTTAAGATATAGTTGCAGCGGAGATTACTCGGCGATGTTTTTAGTATCGCGATAACCCAGTCAATATCTGAGGCTAACCTATACTGCAAATTGTATTTGGGAACATCTTTTTTCTTCACGACAAAACTCTGGTGGCAAACATTCATCCCAAATCTAAAACTACTGGGGACTAAACTTTTGGGAAGGCGCTGTGGCTTCAACTGACTAATTAGGCCTATTTCTTTACCCTTTTGGTCTATAAACATAGTATCTGAGAAGTATATATCTTTCTCCGACTTTAGATCTTGCAATAGAAGGTGGGCAGTGTTTAAATTAAATATGGCATCCCCTGAGTTCATAAACCACAGGTACGCTCCCGAGGCTATTTCTATGCCCTTATTCATGGCATCATAAATGCCTTTATCGGGCTCTGATATCAACACATCAATATCCGATTGATTATTTTTAATCCAATCTTTAGATTCGTCTGAACTATCTCCATCCACCACAATCCACTCTATATCACTTCTGGATGTTTGGTTAATTACTGATTCGGCAGTTCTAATGAGACCTGAATAGTTATTATAATTAATGGTTATGACGCTTAGCTTTTTAGGCATCCACTCCCTTTATTTTTTTACCCAAGGCTTCGAGGAGTAGCACTCCAATCAATCCAAATAACAAAATACCAGAAGCTGCTTTCTCGAGAGGTACGAATTGTTTTTTCGCTGGATTGAACACAAATTCAATGGCATGATTTCCTGCTGGAATTTCGATAGACCTTAGGAGGTAATTTGCTCTAAGTATTGGGGTCTCTTTATTGTCTATTTTAGCCACCCAACCGGAGCCTTCGATAGCGTAAAAAATTTCACTAAACACGGCTAAACCTAAATTAGCATTTGAACTTTCATAGCGAATCGTATCTGGACTAAAATAGGTTTGACGAATGGAGGCTGTTGCAGAATCTACTACATAACTGCTTGCGCTGGGCTGCTTATTTTCTTTTGAGAATACGGCTTCTTTTGAGAGATTTAAGGTGTTGACCATTTCCATTTCATCCTTTGCTGAATCTGCTAAACGGACGCGACTAACAAACCAAGAGTTCCCGAGAGCCGTTGAACGCGGAATTACTTCTGTTGACTTTGTTTGAGGATTAGAATTTAGTACATAGGCGCAATTCATCATATCGAGCGCATTGTTATTATTAATAACTTCTGTGTTGAATTGACCTCCATTTGGAGTTATTCCATAACTAATTAAGTCCTGATATGCGCTTAATTTGGCGGGATGATACCCTCCTATATTTCTGTGAAATGGAACGGAGGTATTGCTGTTGAATGGATCTGTTCTTAAATCCAAGACTCGAGCTCTATCTTTATTAATAGCTTGTAATTGTTGATCAAATGGAGTTGGAGGTGCTACGGTTTGATCTTCTTTGTATTCCCAATTATCATCTGACAAATATCTTTTACTCACTCCAATCATATCAATACTGCATAAAATAGCTAAACCAATCCAGGCTGTATTTTTGGAAATCGTCTTTTGTATTGTTAAGTAGATAAGTAATAGTGCTACTGCTGCAAAGCCAAAGGTCCTCATAAAGTCTTTGGTTGCCACAGACTCTCTAAATTCCTTAAGACTGCTCCGGACTCCCTCTCCGGCAATTTGTGCATCTCTTAAACCGCCATATTCCTGCATTTTAATAGTTAAAAAAGTAAGCACAAGAATGGATCCAACGCTTATTAGCACAGGTTTAAAAAGTTTTGAACTAGCTTTCGAATCGGATTGCTCAAACATGAGGTGAAGGCCATACATGCTATAAAATGGAATAAGCATTTGTGCAATACAAAGCGCCATCATAGGCGTTCTAAACTTATTATAATATGGAAGCGTTTCAAAGAGCCATGTATTAATATCCATATACTTTCCTAATGCCAGTATTACCGAAACAATAAAGGTTAGAGCAACTGCAGCAGTTGTAATAAGTACTACATTTCGATTTGCACCCTCTTGGTTCTCTTTTAGATACCGAATACATATAACGAAGGCTGCAATAAAAAGGACCATGAAAACTGCACCTATGTAGATGGGACCTGCCGTACTTGCAAGATTCCCATGATACAAGGGAAGTATATCTGTGCCAAATTCTTCATTATACCCTACATTTTCAGCGCTACTCCCTCCCATAAAGCGGGGCACTATAAGAGTAAATAATTCCTTGGGCATATAACTCCAGGAGTAGGCATAATCCATGCTTAGTCCCTTCACATTAGTGTTGTTTTCTGCTCCCGCATCGGGCACATCACTGCTCAGTTTACTTCCCCCACGCATGGTCTCGGCTGAATAATTTTTAGTATCAATAATTTTTTGTGAGTTGGAGGCTACCGTGAGTAAACTTGCAATAAAAAGCCCGCCAATGGTGAGACTAACGTGCTTCCAATCTTTATTTATGAAACCCGTAATTACTATTACCAAGCCAAATAGGGCTAGACAAATGCCCACGTAATAAGCAATTTGATAATGAAAAAATCCTAGACAAGAGGTAAAAAACACGCCAGTAACCAGTGTTCCAAGAAGATATTTCCTACGAATGAGAAGCATTAATCCTGCAAGTACTCCGGGCATCATAGCCATTGCCTGCACTTTGGTTATGTGACCTGCCTCGTAGCTAACAATAGTAAATGTCATAAATGCATAACCTATGGCTCCTGCGGCAGCCAACCAATTATTTACTTTAGCAGATTTTAGCAGTACAAACATGGATAACATGGCCAGAAAAAGAAAATCGAAGGGAGAACTTACTAAATTAAATATTCTAAAAATACCGGACTGATAAATGAGATTTCCTCCTGGTTTACCTAGAATTAAATCTGACGGCATTCCTCCAAAAATATTTGGAGCCCAGTCCATTACTTCTCCTGTTTTTTCTTGATATTGTTGCAGATCCGCCCGCATCAAACGAGACTGTGTCATATCTCCTTGGCGAATCATCATGCCGTCTAGAGCCGGACTCAAGTACAATAAACTTATCACCCAAAACCCTAGTGTAAAAAGAGCAAAAATGCCTGTTTTCTTTAAAAATTCTTTATTCCAATTCATGCTGCGAATTAATCCAAGACAAAAGTCGCGATTTTTTTCTATTGTACCCAAAATATTTTCACTCTCTGGTCGCGAGTTTTTTTTGCTTACTGGAGCATAAAATCTCTGCATATTAAGGAGTTTTGGGACAATTGGGGAGGCTTTTTATTTCTCTTCTACGAAATCTTGCAAATAGGCATACCTATCTGTGAGCTTACCATTTTTGGTCATGGTTCCGTTCGTCAAAATAGAATCTCCACCTTCGATAAGAGCGGGCAAACAAAACTCAAGCATTTTTTCGCCAAAGGATGTGCTTGCATCTCTTGGCAATTCATTGGGTAAATTCCCAACAGCCATTATATCGATGGTATTTTTTGATGAAGACTTGGCAGCCTTTTGCAGGGACGAATCCCAATAAATTATGGGATCTGAAATACTGGTATCTTTAAATGTAATTGGGATGCTCCCATCAATATCACAGGTTATATCTGCAATTACCTCTATCCTAAACTCGGGCTTTTGAGTATCTTCTTTGGTAAAAAGTTGAGGCATATCGTTTTCCCAATATATCCCATGGATCAGTACATCTGTTTTTTTATAGAATACCTCAAATTGGCTTTTATATTGGTTGTGGTTGGTATAAAAATGTTGATTGTTCCATTCTTCGCCATCTTTTCTTTCAAACAAATCTGAATTACCTAAATGGGTATATACCGCTTCATCGTATGACTGAGATAAAAAATCTTGGGGGCTTACCTTTCTAATTTTCAATTTCTGCATTACTTCGATGGATCCTTTTCCAACTCTACCCGTTCCACTAACCACTATTTTTATTGGTCTCAGCTTCACTTTCAAGCCTTCCTGAATCATTTCATCAAAATCTTTGCATTGGTTAGCTGGCTTTAAGTTAAAATCCCCTGATTTTAAGCCATAGGTTAATATACCATTGTAGGCTCCCACAATTCCAGCCCAATGTCCAAAACCAAGAACCCGTTGACCATTATCCCAATTAATGACTTCGTAGTCTATGAGTCTAATGTTATTTTTAAGTATGGTTTGCAGCAATGTTCGGTTGTACTCTTGCGCTTTTATGGTGTGCGAAAAGAACATGTATGTTTTATTTGGAATGAGCGCTTCAACTGGCACTTCTTTAACTCCCAAAAGTGCATCACAGTCGGTCATGTCCGTTTGAATATGAATTCCAGCGGCTTGATACTCAGCATCTGAAAAGCATCGGGTTGGAGATGCTTCTGCCACCAACTCTATATTTGGGAACCGCGTTTTAAATACTGCTGCCTGACTTGGAGTTAAGGGAACTCTGTTATCGGGTGGAGTTTTTCTTTCCTGAATTAGTCCTATTTTCACAGTACAAAGATACGCGCCATTCTAAAAAATCTTGAGACGTTCCTTATTATACGTACCTCCGATTTGGGAATCTTATTCTAAAATATAAATATTTAGCAACTAGAAAGGGCATGTAATTACCCTTTATCCTTTGCACGTTTTCTTCAGAGCAATACGCATTAAGCAGAAATCTCTGCACTCCGTCCTATTCTACAAAAAATCGACTTTACCTGTATCTAGATTATAATATGCAGGTACAATTTTAACATCTCCCTTGGAGACGGCGTCCCCGATAATAGAGGAACGATTGGTCAGTTCTTTGAGGGTTAATTTTGCGTTGGTTTTAATAACATCGCTTATGGTAGCTTGCTTATCTGAGGCTTCTATCGCCGGGGTAATATGGGCTAACAAATGATTTAAGTTATATCCATTATCTCCTCCATTTACAGCTGCAGTGACCGCACCACAACTTTGATGGCCCAAAACTACAATTAGCTTGGAACCACAATGTGCCACAGCATATTCAATACTCGCCATGGACGAGGTATTTGCAATATTCCCTGCTACTCGGACTACAAATAATTCACCTAAACCTGTATCAAAGGCAAGTTCTGGAACAACTCTACTATCCGCACAACTCAAAACAATGGCATAGGGCTCTTGGCCACTGGTTAGACTATTTCGTCTTTCCGAATCTTTCAATTTCCCTTCTAACTTGTCTTCAACAAAGCGGGTGTTTCCTTCTATTAATCTATTTAAAGCGGTATTACTATTCATTCTATTCTATTTTTTAATTCATCTGTACCATATTTAACGCAAGGCTGTTCTAAATATTTGTTAAAATTTTAATTACAAAACTTTCATTTCATTCACTAATTTCTGAATGCTGTCCTTGGCATCTCCAAATAACATTCCCGTTTTATCTTTAAAGAAAAGTTCATTTTCAATACCTGCATACCCTGCTTTCATGCTCCTTTTTAAAACGATAACCTGTTTAGCGTTCTCTACATCAAGGATAGGCATACCATAAATAGGGCTTGCTGGATCTGTTTTTGCTGCTGGATTCACAACATCATTGGCTCCTACTACGAGCACAACGTCTGTGGTTGCAAATTCACTATTTATATCGTCCATTTCAACTAGCTTATCATAGCTCACATTACTTTCGGCTAACAAAACATTCATGTGTCCTGGCATTCTACCTGCCACGGGATGGATTGCATACTTTACATCAACTCCTTCTGCATCTAACATTTCTTCTAACTCATGACAAACATGCTGGGCTTGAGCCACTGCAAGACCATAACCAGGAACCACAATAACCTTTGATGCATACTTCATCATAATGGCTACATCGGTGGCTTGTACTTCTCTTACAGTTCCCCCACTGGCACTGGTAGAAGCTTGCGCTGTATTTCCTCCACCGAAATTGCCGAGGAGTACATTTTTTAAACTTCTATTCATGGCCTTGCACATAACAATAGTGAGAATAGTACCGGCACTTCCTACCAAAATACCTCCCATAAGCATTACTTTATTATCGTACATAAAACCACCACAAGCGGCAGCCATTCCTGTAAATGAGTTCAGTAAGGATATTACCACAGGCATATCTGCTCCCCCTATTGGAAAAACAAAAAGCAACCCATAAATACCTGAAAGAACCAAAATGGCATAGAAATAAATATCTGAACCTGTTTGATATAGCAATATTGAAACTGCAGTTATGGCAGCTAAGACCACAAAGTTCACCAACTGCTGTCCAGGTAAAAGAATGTCTTTTAACGACCCGTTTAACTTGCCCCAGGCTACCATAGATCCTATAAATGAAATGGTTCCAATAATAAGACCCGCTAGTATAGGAAGGTAGTGCAATACTTCTACCCCTTCGCCTGAACCAGCGATATGTCGCCATTCTATAATTGAAATAAGCGCAGCACATAAGCCTCCCATCCCGTTGAACAAACTTACCATTTCGGGCATTTTTGTCATTTGAACCTTTTTGGCCATTACAAATCCTATAATAGTACCTACAGCAATCCCAGCCATGATCCACCCAAAATTTGGAATAACATATACCCCTTGGCTGTTAAAAAACAGCGTTCCTAAAACGGCCAAAGCCATTCCTGCTCCTGCAACAAGGTTCCCTTTTCTAGCTGAATCAGGTTTACCCATCATCTTTAAACCAATGACGAAACCTAGTGATGCGAGGAAGTAAAAAATTTCTAATAAATACGGCATGACCTATTTCTTTTTCTTCTTAAACATTTCTAACATACGATCGGTTACCACAAAGCCCCCAATCACATTAAGTGTTCCAACTATTACACCGATAAAGCCTACAATTAGACTAAAATAATCATTGGATTCTGCCTTTCCTAGAACAATTATTGCTCCAATTAAAACAACTCCATGAATGGCATTTGCACCGCTCATTAGCGGTGTATGCAGTACCGATGGCACATGCGATATTAACTCGATCCCTACGATTATCATTAGTACAATGAGATAGAGAAAGGTGATATTATTTGAGATAAATTCTAACATTTGATAATTATTAATTTTTGATTAAGAGAATTAAAAGATTGGATTAAGAAGCGGCTGTTGACTGATTATTTCCCACAATTAGTGCCTGATTCACTATTTCGTCTTCCATATCCAGATGTAACTTTTCTTCTTTGATGATCAGCTTCAATAAAGAATCGATGTTCTTGGCAAACAACTCACTGGCGTTTGCGGAAACAGTACTTGGTAGATTTAGAGCTCCTATTATTTTAACTCCACCCACTTCTGCTACCTCTCCAGAAACACATCCTTCACAATTACCCCCTTGTTCAGCTGCCATATCTACAATAACACTTCCTCTTTTCATTAAAGAGAGTTGTTCTTTATCAATAAGCACTGGTGCTTTCCTGCCGGGTACTTGTGCAGTGGTAATTACCAAGTCTGCATTGGCTAAACTTTTATTTACTGCTTCTCTTTGTTTTGCTCTGTACTCATCTGAAGCTTCTTTTGCGTATCCCCCTTCACTTTCTACTTCAACGCCTTTTACTTCAATAAACTTGCCTCCAAGGCTTTCTACTTGTTCTTTCGTTTCGGGTCTCACATCAGTTGCTTCAACCACAGCACCTAACCTTTTTGCTGTTGCAATGGCTTGTAAGCCAGCTACTCCAACTCCAAATATCAATACTTTTGCGGGGGTAATAGTTCCCGCAGCAGTCATCATCATAGGAAATATTTTTTCCATATAATTGGCTCCTAATATAACAGCTTTATAGCCCCCAAGATTAGCTTGCGAACTTAACACATCCATGCTTTGAGCCCGGCTTATCCTTGGGATTGCATCGAGACTGAGATATTGTGCTTTTTGGGCTTTTACTATTTCAACAAGCTCATTATTTGTTCGGTGAAACATTAAGCTCACTACAAGTTGGCTTTCTTTTAATTGTTTTGCAGATTCTTTGTCTAAGGGATTCACTCCACAAAGGATATCACACGTATCAAATACTTCTTTCCTACTCAAAATTTTTGCACCAGAATCCTCGTAGTTTGAGTCTTTCCATGAGGTGGCTTCACCGGCTCCTTTTTCAACAAAAAGGTGCCATCCAAGTTTTGCCCATTGCGAACAAACCGTAGGGCTTACTGCAACTCTATTCTCTGCTTCCCCCGATTCTTTTAATATGCCTATATTCATGTTTTTTACGCGTCGAATATACATCGAATTATTGAATTGATGTTGGATTCGCTTTGAAAATAATCAAATGTAGAATCTTGCGTTAAAAACTTTAGTATTGAACGCAGTATTCGTTGCCATACGTTAGAAAAAAATAACGAAAAATAAAGATTTGGATTGAAAAGCTAGAGTATTTTTTCGATGATCTGATCGGCGCTAATTTCTTCGGCCTCTGCTTTATAATTTCGCACTAAACGATGCCTTAACACATTTTTAGCAACTTCTTTTACTTCTATTATATCTGGAGAGAATTTTCCTTTCATAAGAGCCAAACATTTGGCTGCCATCACAAGGTTTTGTCCAGCTCTAGGCCCTGCCCCATAGGTAACATATTGATTGATATATTCGTGAGTACCTTCTCTACCTGGCCTGGTTTTATGTACCAAGGAAACAATGTATTCGTATACATGATCTGTTACGGGGACCCGTTTAACCAAGTTTTGGTATTGGATGATCTCTTCTACCCCTAGCACTTTATTGGGCTGGACTATCTTTCCGCCGGTAGTTTGTTTAAGAATGTTCAATTCTTCTCCAAAACTGGGATAATCTAAAATGAGATTGAACATAAATCGATCTAATTGCGCTTCTGGTAATGGATAAGTACCTTCTTGCTCAATTGGATTTTGAGTGGCTAAAACAAAAAAAGGATTTGGCAAAGGGTATGTTTGACCTCCATAGGTTACATTTTTTTCTTGCATAGCCTCTAGAAGAGCGGCTTGTGTCTTGGGAGGGGTTCGATTAATCTCGTCTGCCAAAATTATATTGCTAAAAATACTTCCTTTAACAAATTTAAATGCCCTGTCTTCACTTAAAACTTCAGTACCGGTAATGTCACCTGGCATGAGGTCTGGAGTAAATTGTATTCGATTAAAACTTAACTCAAGTGCTGTTGATAGAGTATTTATTAGTAAGGTTTTCGCTAATCCAGGAACGCCAATAAGTAGCGCATGTCCATTGCAAAATATAGAGGTAATAATGCCGTCTACGGTTTGATCTTGACCAACGATAACTTTGGCTATTTCTTTCTTTAAGGTTTTTACATCTTCTGAAAATGCGATGGCTAATTCTTTATCATCCATGTTATTGTAGCTCCCATTTTGCAAGCATTGGACACGAAATATTCTCTTTGTTTATTTTTAGATAATTGGTTTTAAGCGTCTTCTCAATCCATACATCCATTGCTTTTTGCTTTTTAGCTGATTCTGCTTCAATCTTAATTCTGTCGTAATCATCTTTAAGACTTGCTTGATGCGGGGCATACAATTCTTTAAGATATATGATATAAAAGATGGATCCACCATCGGGTAATTTTGAGTATTGTGGTTTTGAATATTCTCCTGGTTTCATTTCATCTAGGTTCTTTTTTAATTCTGGCGATAAGGTTTCATAAAAGACCTTATCATTTCCCGTTGTTTCGTCTTGCATAAAGCCACAGTATGCGGCATTATTATACTTGGATTTGTTATGTTTTTTAACCACTGTGCACCAATCGGCTTCCCCAGCACTTAATTTTTTGTACAAGCTATCTGTCAAATTAGATGTTTTTTGAATATCGGAACTGGTAAGTTGTGGACGTATTAAAATATGTCGAGCTACAATGCTTTCGCCCTTTCTCTTAATCATTTTAATGATATGAAATCCAAAATCACTTTCAAAAACTGGACTAATGCTATCGGGTTTAAGTTTATATGCTTCTCTCTCAAAAGCAGGTACCATAGCACCTCTCGTAAATTCTGGAAGCAATCCTCCCTCTACCTTGGATCCGGGATCTTGGGAGTACAATTTTGCAAGTCGTTCAAATGATTCTCCTTTCATTACTTTTACTCGAAGCCCTTCCAGCATTTCTCTGGCATAGTCTTTTGCAAAAGAGGAATACTCTGGTTCAATCATTAATTGAGCTACACTTAAACTACTGGGCACAAGAGGGAGCAGATCTGAAGGTATGGTATCAAAATATTCTTTAACATCCTTGGGACTTGCGATTACCTCTGAGGTAATACTTCCCTGCATTTGCTGTGCTAAAAGCTGAGCTCTCATTTTAGGTCTTATCTGCTCTTTATACTCTGGAATTGTCATGCCCAGATAGGCCTCTAATGCAGATTGACTTCCTATTTGTCTTTGAAAATATCGTATTCTATTATCTAGCTCGCTGTTTACTCTTTCTTCTTCTAATGGAAGGGAATCTAACTCTGCTTGGTTAATGAGTAGTTTTTGCAAAAGAATATTTCGCAAAGTCAGGCATGCAAAATCGTCTGGATTGCTTACCGTATCTAATTGAACATTGGCTAGTTCAGTTTCTAACTCGCTGCGCAGAACAATCTTATCACCCACAACCGCAATAATGCCATCTATCCACTGAGCTTCTTTTTTTTGAGCAATTACGTCTTGGCTAAAAAAAGAGCCAATAAGTAGTAAAAAACCAATTTTTTTAAATTTCATTCTAGCTATGTTAACGGATTTAAGGAGATTTTATTGAACTAATTCTTTCTTTAGTGAATCAAAAACTTCCTGATTAATCTCGACTTTATAGGTGGCTTTAAGTTTGCTAATCCATTCTTTTTCAAGGTAGTCCTGATACTTAGCAGCTATGGCACCTCTAGTTTCCGAGAGTTTTTTAGGACCTGCAGGCAAGAATTCAATGATTTTTACAACTATCCAGTCGCTATTTACCTCATTTAATTTGTAAATCTTTCCGTTTTTCTTTTGGTATTTTTCATCTGCAAAAACCAATTTCAAGATCTGACTATCGCTCAATAAGAAACCATCCTTCGCAGCATATTTACCCGCTCTATAATCTGCTTCTAAGCTATTTTCTTTGTTGTGATACCTGAGTATACTATCTGTCTTAATTCCATCTTTCACTTGACAATACACTTTTTTCATTTTGGCTTTTGAAGTTGTATTATACACTTGCATCTCAAATCTATCGGGCCACAGGTATTTATCTTTATGCTGCTCGTAATAATTTGCTAATCCTGCGGAATCTGTATTTGACTTGTCCCAAACCATCGCTTGCTGACGGTTGAACATCAAAATACCTTCTTTATACTCCTGATATATATTTCTAAAATCCTCATTCTTCTCTTCCAAGTGATTGTTTTGATAGGATAAGATTTTATCTTTTTGATAGGACACGTATAAGTCAGAAATCCATTTTTCACTGTTTGATTCTAGTGCCTTCCCTTTTGAGTAATAGATATCTAAAACATCAAGAAATTGACCGAAACTATAATTTTCGTCTCCCAAGCTAAACATTGTTACCTTTTCTAATTCAATCTTGTCCTTTTTTGTCTTATTTGCCGGAATCACTTTAAACTCTTCACGCATTTTTGGAAGGTCTGCTCTTTTCCATTTTCCTTTCTGAAAACTAGAATCTTTGCTTACTTCATTTTTGAAAAAACGCATCATATCATTTCCAGAAATTTCAGAATATTCCTCGCTTCTTACTTGATTAATTAAGGATTCTACAGATTTTTTACTGCGCTCATCTTTTTGAATAATTGATTTGAGCATAGTTCTCATTGTTTCGTAAGTGCCTAATTCTCTCAATGCTCCTCTTCGGATAATGTTCCATCCTTTTTCTGTCTCAAATGGCTCGGTAATATCTCCTTCGTTAGCCAAGGCAAAGGCTCTTTGTACCATATCTTGTTTCTCTAAATCTCCTACATTGGCGGCTAAATTTAATTTGCCCATAGAACCTCCTCTGTATTTGGTATTAAAGTCTTCGCTATGCTTTCTCACCATTTCCTCAAAGGTTTCTTCACCCGATTTGATGCTATTATAAATATCAAAAACCTTTTTCTTTGCTTCATCATCCGTCAATTTCCCAATATCTCCTTTTCGGATTAAAAGATTACCCACGTTCATTTCACCTTTGTTTTTCTTGATGTCAAGCACTTTAACAATATGATAACCAAAGGTTGTTCTAAATACATTTGTGATAGAGCCAATGGGGGTTGAATAAGCGGCTGTTTCAAATGGATAAACCAATTGAAGAGCTGTGAAAAAACCTAAATTCCCTCCATTTTCACTAGTCCCTTTATCATCGCTGTATTTTTTTGCAGCATCTTCAAAGCTTATTTTTCCAGACTTAATATCTTTCAAAATTGCGTTTAACTTTAAATAAGCATTAAGGGTATCTTTCTCTGTATAATTGGCAGGAAACATTACTAAAATATGCGCTGCTTTTATATTGTTTTGCATACGCGCATGAGCTTCTTTTAAAAGAGATTCGGTAACTTCTTTATCTATAAGGTAGTTTGCCGCTAACTGCTGACGATACATGGCCATCTCTTGTTTATATGCATTGGTAGTATCTACACCATTATCATATGCATCTTTTAATTTTAATTTAAATTTTACATATAAATCCAGGTATTCATCCAAATCTTTCTCTGTAATTGTAGCGGTAGTAAGGTCAAGGTTCTTGAGAAATTGACGCTTAAATTCATCTGAACTTACTGAAATGTCCTCAATGCTAAATACATTCTTTGTTTGTGCTTCGCAAATACTTAGACCTGCAAAGCATATTGCGATTAAAATAAACTTTTTCATTTTGATTAAACTCATATTATGGAAATAGTATGCAAAAGTAATGAATTGTCTTTCAAATACCTTCACTCTAAAGCCATTTCTGCCTAGGGGGCAAATACTACTTATTTTCTACTTTATTCTGCGCTAGAACTGCAGCGACAACCCCATTTATTGGTGCTACAACCATTCCAATAAAAGGCAATAGGTAAATTAAATTAAACATGCACCCAAGTCCAATCAATGTTCCCTTATTTCTCCGCATAAAATGCATGCTTTGCCTAACGGATAGCCTTCTTCGCTCAGCTACATAGTCCATGAGACTTACTCCGATGTAAAAGCAATTAACAATGAAAAGAAAGAGGGGAATAAACGGAAATGCAAGTGGGATAAAAAACCCGATAGCTCCTATACCTAGTATTATGATCAACTCGGCAGTTAAACTTCTGAGTGCAAAGAAGACTCCGCGCACTACATCTTTTAAAAACTGTGTCAGGTTAAATGGAATTTCCTCATTTGTAAGAATGGCTTCTGTTTTCTCACTAATATAAGCCAGAACAGGAGACATTATGATCAAAATAACATATTTCATAAACTTGGAAAGCATACTAATAATGAGAAGTTTTACAATCCAACCAGATAAAAAGACTGCGCTTTTAGTCAGAAAAACACGAGTGCTGTTCCACCAATTAATATCTTCTTTAGCCAAGGGAATATTTAGACGCGATGAAACCCAATTCTCGATATTTGGCGAGGCCCATTGTGAAAAACCAAAAAAAGCAGCTAAAAAAAGAATAAAATAGAGAAGGATTGGCACTAAATACCACCAACCCATGCCATTTTTAAATAAAAAAGGTGTTGCTCTAAAAAAGGCAAAAACTCCAGCTTGCCATTGCCTTAAAATAAACATTGTATCAAATATAAGGAATTCTAAAATACCCTTTAATCGTAGAAATAATTGACCTTCATGCCTTCTTTCACTATGGCATTGAAGGTTTCTTTATTTTCTATTTTATACAAACAAATTCCGGCATATGTTTTACCCTTAAGTTGCCATCCAAAATAAGTGGCGTTTTGTTTAATGGGGTATTGTGAATAAACAGGATAGTCCTGATCACGCGATAAGAAGAAAACCTGATCATACTCTTCAAACTTAGCATTTTGTGGTTGCGTCTCGTGGGCAAAATTGGTGCCTTTATGTTTTAAACTCCAATATGAACCTATCGACTCCCCCAGCAACAATGTTTTTTGTGTGGGTAGTTGTTCTTCCATCCAAGCAATAACCTTATGCGGGTTTCTTTCCTCTCTATGAATAAGACCCAATACTACCCTAATTCCAAAGGGAATTAAAAGTATAGTCATCATTAAAAGCTGGAGCCATTTACGGTTTAGTTTTAACGAGAAATTAGGCAAAACCACCAGTAAATTAAATACTAGAAGCATATTAAGAGATACTGAATATCTGTGATTCGGCATTAAAATAAGTACCCAAAAGACACTGGTGAGTACCGTTACAAGGAGAGTTGTTTTAGCTAAAGAACTCATTTGTTTCCATTTACTAAAAATCCAAATATGTGAACAGATAAAAATAGCGAACCACCAAAACTCAACATTCCAATACCTTATGAATCTGCTGTAAAAATGATTCAAGAATTTTTTAAAGAAACCATATTCTGGCACATGAGCTTCGGCAGATTTGGAGAACTGTTTAAAGAATAAGATATAATCTCCACCTATATACAACCAAAAAGCAAGAAACGACCCTGCCACACTTAGGAGGGATAGGCCTTTGCCATTTTTTGATAAATGGCTAAAAATAAAGATCCAGAAGCCAAGCGCAACCAGCCACATGGAAGGATGAATCCACGCTAATGCAAGAAATAGTATTGAAGCAACAAACCATTTTTTTTGTTGAATAAAGTAAAAGCCCCAAGCCATGGCAGCCATTTCAATAATTTCCGGCCGACAGCCGCGCATCATTTCAAGGGTTCCTTTATCTAAGAAAAGTATAGCTACAAAAAAATAGGCCATTGACTTGGGAAGTTTTAATGTATTTAAACTTTTCCAAAAGCCAAAAGCAGCAGTGGTATAGAACAAAAGAAAAACACATCTCAAGCCCCAAATACTCGGGCCAAATATAGATAATGTTATAAAGTGAGGCAGTTCTCTCAAGGGTAAATTGACGAAGAATTTATCCTCACAGCCTTGCATTGGCCAAGCAATACTGGCATATTTTCCACTTAAGAACCAACGACCAACAGGCTCTAGATCCATTACTTCATCTAGCCAAACTACAGGGAGATACTCCAAGTTTAAGAGCAGTAAAGAAATACAGAGAAGAAAAAAAAGTTGCCAATATGTATGTGGTCTAGAAATCACAAATATCAAAAAAGGCGAATAACATCGCGCCGCTACAACCTACTACCCTTGCTGCCTTCCGACCCTGGGGGAGTTTGCAAGGAGCTGACCGTGCTATTCGCCGTTGCAAAACTAGGCAAAGTAAATTTGTGAACAAAGGCATTGTTCATTCTTTTTGAGTAAGCCCTTGCATTCATTTAAAGAATGAGGCAGGTGCCTTAAACCCTTAGATTATGTTAAGGCAAAATGATTAAACCGTTCTATTGTAAGGCAATCATTTCTTCGTAAATAGCATCATTGGTTTTTTGCAATACTCCGCGCACTCCTGCTTTTTCTCCTGCTTCGATATCTCGTTCTTTATCTCCAATTAAAACACAATTTTTTGGATCTAAACCAAATTTATGCAGACCCTTTTCGACCATAAGGCTGCCAGGTTTACGACAAAGACATTTCCCACTAAAATCTGGATGATGCGGACAATAATAAAAGGCAGCTATTTCAAAGCCCTTTTTTATACATTCCCCTTGCAAATATTGATGTATTGCTTCCACTTCCTCATGTCCGTAGAGTCCCTTATCTATTCCCGCTTGGTTGGTAATTACAATTAATCCATACCCTTTATTAGCCCACTTTTCTAAGGTTTCCATTACCGTGGGTAAAATGGTAAACTCCTCAACAGATTTAGTGTAATCTCCTGGATCATGATTGATAATACCGTCTCGGTCCAAGAAAATCGCATTTTTGAAAGGTTTTAATTGCATTCACTACAAAATAAAGTAATTTCGCTATTATTACCGAATGTCGGAAAAGATTGTCATAATACCTACTTACAATGAAATCGAAAATATCGAGCGCATGGTAGAAACTGTAATGCTTTTACAGCCTAGCTTGCATTTGCTTGTTGTCGATGACAATTCACCGGATGGGACCGCTGGGGTGGTTGAGAAACTTCAGTCAAAATATTCGGATCGTCTTCATATCCTAAATAGAACCGAAAAAAATGGCTTAGGCACTGCTTACATTGCGGGCTTTCATTGGTGTTTGGAGCGCGATTATAAGTATATCTGTGAAATGGATTGTGACTTTAGCCATAATCCTAAAGATTTAAACCAACTCATTGAACAATGCGAAAACGGTTCGGATATGAGTATAGGTAGTAGATATGTTGGAGGCGTTGTAAATGTGGTCAATTGGCCTATGGGCAGAGTGCTTATGAGTTTTTATGCAAGTAAATATGTTCGCATTGTTACCGGAATGAAAATTTATGATACGACTGCAGGATTTGTTTGTTACAAGCGAGAAACCTTAGATAGTATTGGAATAGACGACATTAAATTTAAGGGATATGCATTTCAAATTGAAATGAAATTTAGAACTTGGCGTAAAAAATTAAAAATTACTGAAGTTCCAATTATATTCACAGATAGAACCCTAGGAACAAGCAAAATGAGCACTCATATATTTAGAGAGGCGCTTTTTGGAGTCATTGAATTAAAGTTAAAAAGCATCTTCGGAAAATTTTAATAACGAGTACTTAGTAGGTTCCTAGATATTTCCGCAAAAACCATTCGGTTGAGAAACACCAGACGATAAATATTAAATAAGGCCAAAACTCAAGGAGGCTCTTAGATTTATTGCGAGCCGTCAAAATAGGACTCATAGATACCTCGTTTCTAATACGAAGTAAAAGTGAATCTATAGAGGTGCTAAAAAGACCCTTCGAATTATTGGACCATTTTTTTAGTAAGGAGTGATTTGCAACGCGCTCATCTGCTTCAGTATTGGACTCTTGCACTACGAAAAAACTTTGATCCTTCAATGGTTTATTGCGCTCAAGCGTTGCTTGATAGGTGTATTTTCCCGGAGGCATACTCCCAATAGCAGCCCTGTAAATATCCTGAAAAGGCGCGAATTGAATTGCTTTTTTAAATCCATTTTCTCCCTTTACGGTAGCGGAAACGGGATATTTATTTATTTTAGTACCCGTTTCATCTGTAAATTCTGCTGACAAAATCACGGATTGACCCTCATCAAGCAATGCAGTTGAAGGGTAACTTATAAATCCATTTTTTGTGGTTGAGGAACTTAAATATTGTACCGTCTTAACGATGAGTTCATCGGCATAATCCCATGCTTTGTTCTTGCGAAAATCAGCCATACGCCAGCGCCAAATTCCCTCGCCAAAAAGCCACGCTGTTCTTTGTCCATCCTTTTCATAGAGAGACCAAAGAGGAATATCTGATCTTACATTCCCAATTTTTTGAGTAAATAGCGTTTTGAGTTTCACTCCGGCTTCCACTTTAATATAAGGAGAACTTAGGGGAGGAAACTGCTCTATTTGTTTCAATGATTTAGGGCTAACAAAAAATTCAGTGAATGCTCTATCTGCCACAGCACCGGATTGATTGCTAGACAAACCTCTTTCTTTAATCTGTAATCCTTCAGAAAAAGAGGACCATTTTGCCAGTCGCGACTGTGCAGTACCAATGCACCAAAATGGTGCTTTCGATCGCATGAGCCTTTCCACATAATTTAACTCTAGCCTATTTAAGGGCATCCCATGAACAATATATATATCTGAGGGGTGAATGGGCTCTGATAATGTTGCCATTGATACCGAGAAGGTTTTCTGAGGTTTGAGTGCTGCTTTGATGGCTCCTATATCCGGATGGGCGCCATGTGCCAAAATATGAACCTGCTTTTGATTGTCTTCAACATTTATTAATACGGCTCTTCTATTATTGGTTTTGTTTCTCTCCTTCTGTTGAATGGTAGCCTGAACAGTGTATATATGTTTACCCAATCCTACGGGTTTAATAGAAAACTCTATACGCTCTACTTCATTATCCCCTTTTGGTAGTAGGCTTCGTTGAGCGATGCGTTGATCCCCATCAAACAACTCCACTTGAACTATATTTTTACATTTCTTTAAACGAATACTGGCCTCAATCAAGGTTTCATTTCCTTTAAATACAGATCTATTCGCCAAAACATGCAATACATTCACATCTGGAACGCTTCTTGGGTCGCCCAAGCCCAATGTAAATACGGGAGTTTTATGAATGGGATATATCGGGCTGCCTCCTGCGTTCACAATACCGTCTGAAAGGACAATTGCTGCAGCAACATTATTATCCTTTGCTAAGGCATGAATGTTGGCATTAATAATTTGAAAGTTAGTTTCTCTTGTGGAAATCGAATCTCCAGAAGGTGCTATAATAGAGGCAAAGTCATTCCATTGCACCTCAAAGCCTCCCCATGTATTCAGCTTGCTTTTTAATTGAGCACTCCTTGATGAGTCTTGAACTAAGGACTCACTTACATCATTATAGACTAATAATAATGGCTTTTCTTCCTTTACCTGCGTGAATTTTAAAATAGGCTCCAGCATTAAAATGAGTAATGAAGCCACTCCTATTGCTCTCAGAGTAATGAGTAGTATTTTATTTCTCTGCCTATCAAATAATTGTTTTCTGTAATACAAAAACGCAACTAATACAGAAACAACAAGGATTGGAGCTAACCACCAGATGGGTTCTAAGGTTTGAAGTACAAAGAGCATTATGCTAAGGGCAAGTTAATCAAGTATTGTGGTTCTTTTTCGTACTATTTTAGTTAAATGTTCCAAATTTTCAACAGGGCTTCCCTGATTGTGGTAGCTAATATCGCACATCGACTGGTACGGTTCAATAAATTGCTTGTATGCAGGCAAGACATGAGCAACCCATTGATAAGTACTTCTCTCCTCTGGGATACCTCTTTCTTCGGTATCTCTTTTAAGCCTGCGCTTTAAACAGAGGGATTCATCGCAGGTTAAAAATATCTTATAATCCAGCAAGTTTCTAATTTCCTCAATTTCGTATACAAATAGCCCTTCAGCCATAATTACAGGAGCAGAAGGTATTTCTAATATTTTCATTTCTGGATTTTCTAACTCAAATTGGTATTGCTCCTTACGAACGGTTTGACCTTCTATTAATAACTTAAGATGACTTACGTACAACTCCACATTTAAAGCACTTGGCAAATCAAAATTAGGAACGCCCTTTTTATCTACTTTTTGCTCGCTAAACGGTTTGTAATAATCATCGAAGGTGAGAATGGAAAGACGTTCTTTCAGCAGGCTTTTTAGATGCTGGATATAAAATGTTTTTCCAGCTCCACTTAGTCCCGACAGACCTAAAACAAAAGGCTTATTTGCGTTCATTTTTATGGGGATATTTAATCATACATTTTCGTTTTCGCTTATAAAACTTCTGCTTTATTATATCTCCCTCTTCATCGTAAACATTAGTAAACAAGAGGTAACCCTCTACATCATAAAAATACCATTTCCCAAACATTTTTCCATCCATGTAGCCTCCATGCCTCATTTTTAGTCCAGAGGATAAGTTATAATACCAATAGCCTATGGGCTCACCCAAGTCATAACTTCCAATGGTTTCTAGCTGTTTCCCGTGCCACGTTTTATATAATCCGTCAAAATTACCGCCGACATATGTACAATCCATCACAGTATCTCCAGTAAAATCAAAGGTTAAAAACCGGCCTTCATACTTCCCATCCTTTAGACTCGATTGGGCTATTAAACGACAGCCAATCTCGCCATAGACCCGTTTTACACTATCCAATTTCCCATTAACATAGTAGGCTTCCTCTGCCGGGCAACCTGATCTGTGAAACTTATAAGAATATCCATTCTTCACTCCATTGCTAAATTCAATTTCGCTTCTTAAAATACTATCTGTGTAATAACTAAAAATAGTCCCATCCGGCTTACCATCAATAAAATGAGCTATTTGCTCAACATCTCCATCTTTGAAATAGGTTATGCTTTTTCCATTACGAACTCCACTTGAATAATCTCCATAATATTTTGGGGTACCTGTATAGTACCAACCCCATACTTGACCATCAAGCCTCCCATTTTTAAAGGTTCCTTTAGCTTTGCGTTGACCTAAACCATATCTATAATCGAAACCTCCATGTTTTTTTCCTTGGAACCAGGTATCCTGTGCTATAATTGTTCCTGCCTCATTATACTCCACATAGGGGCCATGTTGACTCCCATTTAACCATGTGAATTTTTCATGGATTTTTCTAGGCTTATCAAAGTAAGCCCAGCTCTCTCCCGTGTAAGGAGCGCCCTTATATTGTGCAATTCCATTACTTAAAAACTCAAGCACTTCATGCTTAATCACTTTAGCTTTCTTTTCAGGAGGAGTATTTACCTGAGCATCTGAACTTAAAATAAAAAGAAAAGTCAGGGCTGCTGTGACTAATTGTTTTAGATATTGAACTTTCATTTAATAAATATTTTTCAAAGTTATACTCCTAACTTAACTTTGCGAACCCATTTAATCCACAGTTCATGTTTGAATTTATTCGACACTATTGTTTATCCAAAAACCATGTTGAAGAGGGGTTTCCCTTTGATAGCAAGACCATTGTTTGGAAAGTGGCGGGTAAAATGTTTTGTTTGGGCAATGTGGAAAATTTTGATTCTATCAATCTTAAATGCAATCCTCAAAAAGCGCTAGAACTAAGGGAACAGTATACACAAGTTGAACCAGGGTATCACATGAACAAAAAGCATTGGAATACTGTTTACTTTGAGTTCTTAACTAAGGCTTTTATCAAAGAGCAATTAGATCACAGCTATCAACTGGTTTTTAACTCCTTATCAAAGAAAGTAAAACAAGAAATATCATATGAAAAATAAATTTTTAATCGTACTTACATGTATTGGCCTTAGCCAATGCGCCCTATTCAATAAAAAAGAGACAAAAGAAAATATTGTGACTAAAACATATCCAGAAAAATTCGACTCAATGCCTGATGGCATGTACGCTCAGATGATGACTAACAAAGGTGAAATTGTTATTTTGCTTCATCATGAACAAACCCCAATGACCGTTTGCAACTTTGCAGGCTTGGCAGAAGGAAACATTAGTAACACAGCCAAGGAGGCTGGAGTACCGTATTACGACGGCCTTAAATTTCATAGGGTCATTGCAGATTTCATGGTTCAAGGAGGAGATCCTCAGGGAACAGGAATGGGCGGTCCCGGATACAACTTCGAAGATGAATTTGCTCCAGGGTTAAAGCATACAGAACCAGGTATTTTGTCTATGGCCAATGCCGGCCCCGGTACCAATGGGAGTCAATTCTTTATTACTCATGTAGCCACACCTTGGCTAGATGGAAAGCATAGTGTTTTTGGTAAGGTAGTAGAAGGAATGGATGTAGTGAACAGCATTGCTCAAGACGATTCCATTCAAACCTTAACCATTGTAAGAAAAGGTACAGGTGCGGAAGCATTTATTACCACTGAAGAAACATTTAAAACATTAAAGAGTTCTGCTTCAGAAAGAGCAGCACTTGCGCAAAAAGCAGCAATAGAAGCTCAGAAGGCAGAAAAAGAAGGAGCCCTAAATAAACTTAAGGCAGATTATCCTAACATCAAGCAAACAGAATCTGGTCTTATGTATGTGATTGAGCAAGAAGGAAGTGGTGAAAACCCAAGCTCAGGACAAACGGTTTCCGTTCATTACAAAGGACAACTTTTAGACGGCACCGAATTTGATAATTCGTACAGCCGTGGAGAACCCATTACCTTTAAGCTAGGAGTAGGGCAAGTTATTCCAGGTTGGGACGAAGGAATTGCACTTATGAACAAAGGAGCAAAGTTCAAATTAATTATACCATCAGAGTTAGGTTACGGATCTAGAGGAGCAGGTGGCGGAGTCATTCCACCCAATGCCATGCTTATATTCGATACAGAGCTGGTAGAGTTCAAATAGAATTCCGTTTATAATCGTATCTTTGCAGGCATGGCAACAAGTGAGGTTTTAAAAGATATTCCCATCGGTTTTACCAAGCCTGCAATGATTGAATTGCATAAGCTACGTGAGAATTTAGACGCTAACGAGAGCCCCTATTTACGTATTGGTGTGAAAGGTGGAGGCTGTTCAGGATTGAACTATCTACTGGCATTCGATAAAAAAGAGGAGCAGGATAATGTGTACGAAATGGAAGGCATTGAAGTAATTATTAATAAAGCGCATGTCATGTACATTTTAGGTATGGAGATTGATTGGGAGCAAGGGCTAAACAATAGAGGCTTTTCTTTTAACAATCCTAATGCATCAGAAACATGTGGCTGCGGCCAAAGTTTCTCTGCATAATTTAGATATAATTTAGATTTTATGGCCAGAGTTGTAGTTGGCCTCAGTGGAGGTGTAGATAGTTCGGTAGCAGCCCATTTACTTAAGGAACAGGGGCATGATGTCATTGGTATTTTCATGCGAAATTGGAATGACTCTTCTCCAACCTTGGAAAATGAATGTCCTTGGATTGAGGATAGCCGAGACGCAATGATGGTTGCTGAGCACCTAGGAATTCCCTTTCAATTAGTTGACTTTAGTGCTGAATACCTCGATCGCATTGTAAACTATATGTTTGCTGAATATAAAGCAGGTCGAACGCCAAATCCTGATGTTTTATGCAACAGAGAAATTAAGTTTGATTTATTTCTGAAGGAAGCCCTAAAACTCAAAGCAGATTTTGTAGCTACGGGGCATTATGTTCAAAAAACTACCACGTCTCAAGATAATAAGGACATTCATCATTTAGTTTCCGGAGCCGATTCTAATAAAAATCAAGCCTATTTTCTCTGTCAACTTTCGCAAAAACAGTTGGCTAAATCACTTTTCCCCATTGGACATTTAGATAAACCAGAGGTGAGAAGAATAGCAGAGGCTATTGGTCTACCAACAGCAAACAAAAAAGATTCCCAAGGCTTATGTTTCATAGGACATGTGCGACTCCCCGATTTTTTACAACAAAAACTAAAGCCCAAACAAGGGGATATCATAGAAATTGATGCAGATTTTAATGAATATAAAAAATCACAGCAAATTAGAAATAAAATAAAATATATGCCTGAAAATGGCAGCGTTGTAGGCACCCATCAAGGAGCGCATTATTTCACCATTGGACAGCGTAAAGGCTTAAATGTAGGTGGCACTCCCCTTCCTTTGTTTGTTCTTCAAACAGATATAGAAAGCAATAGTATTTATGTGGGACAAGGTGCAGATCATCCCGGCTTAAAACACCTGGGAACCATCATCCAAAACAAAGATGTTCATTGGATACAAGAGAGTCATAAAATGAACATAGGTGACATCAAGAAATACCAGGTTCAAATACGGTACAGACAAGAACCTTTTGAAGCAACTTTAGAGCAAAAAGCCCATGGCTTAGAAATCCATTTCGACGAGCATCAGAAGAGCGTAGCTCCAGGTCAATTTGCCGCTTGGTTTCTCGAAAATGAACTTATTGGCAGCGGGATAATGTCATCTTAGTGTAAAAGGTAGATTGCTTTTCTAAAAGCTTAGATTTTACTGAGCTTTTGCCACCTCGCTGTATGACAACGAATTTCAGCATTCTCCAGTATTTATCCTTACCTTAGTGCAATTCTCAAATTATGAAAAAGCTCATTATTTTTACCGCGTTTTTAATGGTTTTCTTAGGAGCAAAAACTCAAGTTACAAATAAGGGTAAACTCTTTTGGGTAACCTATCCAGAGTGTGCAACTTTTTCTGGCTCAACAGTGGATTCGTTTGTTTTATACATGAGTTCGGATGTTCCCACTATCGCTACGGTGGAACTTTACGGCTTAATAGGGTCTAAAAAAACCATAAAAGTTAATCCGGGCGTTCTTACTTCTTATAATCTTAGCAGTTGGAATAGCAAGTTGTTTTTAGATAATGAGAACACAGGCACAAAAGAAATAAAAAGGGCTTTAAGAATTGAGGCGGATAATCCAATCACGCTCTATGCTATGGCTATTGAGGATGCGAAGTCTGATGGAACTTTTGTGATGCCTTACGAGGCCATTCCGAATAATCCAACCTTTATTGTGGGAACCTATTTCCCCAATGTAGGTGGGTCAAGAAACTATTCTCCTTCGGAATTTTCCATTGTTGCAATGGATCGATTGACGCTACGTATAAAACCAGCTGCAGATACCAGAGATGGTAAATTAAGAGGCGTCCCATTCACAGTCTCTCTGGGTAAAGGGCAAGTCTATCAACTTCAAAGCAAAAAGGATCAAGGCCATAATAGCAGCAACCTTCCCTCTGGGAGGGTAAGTGGCGATTTAACAGGAACCATAATCTCCGTAACAGGAAGAAATTGTGGAAAGTTCAATGTATTCTCTGGAAATTTAGAAGCTCGAGTTCCATATAACCGTTGCGGAAGAGGTATTACATCCAGTGATTATTTGTTAAGCCAAAATTTTCCAACCTCCGTTTTAGGGAAAGAATATGTTATGACGCCCTTTAGTACGCATAGCCAAGGTTATGTTATACGAGTTATAGCCACACAAAAAAATACCAAAGTATGGTTTAATGGAACCTTAGCAACCACCTTAAATGACACAGGAGATGTGTACAGTAGAAATATTGGAAGCGCAGTTGCTACCCATATTACCTCAGATAAACCCATTTACGCGCTCGAATTCATGAAGACTGATGCCTGTGCAGGGAGTCGTGTAAAAGGAGACCCAGCAATTTTAGCTACCCCTACAGTAAAACAAATGATTACACAAGCTACTATTGGGGCACCAAAAACAGGACGTATTAATCAATTTTTTTTAAATATTATTATTCGAGCTTCGGCAATAAATGCAGTGCTGTTAGATGGAGTAAGTATTCCTGCCTCTAATTTTGTAAATATTGGAACTAGTGGCTTTGCCTATACTACTCAATCCATTCAGTCGAGAAGCTATAATATTCGATGCGATAGCGGGATGATTGCCATTACGTATGGCATTGGTGATTTTGAAAGCTATGCCTATTGTGCAGGCGCGACTTTCGAGAACCTCAATTACGATATCAAAGTCTCTAAATCAGGGAGATGTCCTAATTCAAACATCACCTTTGATGCCATCCTAGAAAATGCCTATGAGAGTATAGAGTGGGACTTTGATGATGGAAGCACGGATACGGGAAGGTCTCTTATTCATGTGTTTAAAGAAGCCGGGGTATATACGGTTAAGATGAAAGTAAAACAAAAATTAGGCTGTGGTAAGTTAGACTCCAATATCCGGTCTACCACCATTGTTGTGGACGGGGCTAAAATAGGATTCCCCGATACCACTATTGTATGTGGCCCATCTCTAAATCTTGACTTAGAAGCGCCCATATCAAATGATTACAGATACTTATGGCAAGATAAAAGTACCGTTCAAAAGTATAATGTGACAGCCCCAGGCAAATATATTCTTTCGGTCTATGACACCTTTTCAAAGTGTACTGTTGTGGATAGTACTATTGTGGTTCAATACGATACATTAATTGGAAGAATTGGCTTTGATACCTTGGAGCCTTGCATCAATAAAAACCGCTTTGTTTTAAATGATTTTTCTGTATTTTCCAATGATGTATACGGAGCGGCCACATGGCGTGTATTGAACGAAGATGGTCAAACGCTTGTTTTTACTGCAAAGAAAGTAACCCTTAGCTTTAAAGATACAGGCGCCTACCCGGTATATTACGAAATAACCTCTGGCAAGGGCTGTTTTGAAAGAGACACTGCTATTTTAAATGTGTATAATTTACCCAAAGCTTCTTTTAACGTAGATGATACCATTAAGTGTGCGGGAACTGATTTTGACTTTACAGATGCTTCCACCGATGATGGAGGAATATCTACCAGTTATTGGGATTTTGGTGATGGCTTTTTGGATACTGGTTTAAATGTGCAGCACAAATACGCTATTCACGATACATTTAAAGTAAGCATGCAAGCCATTAGTATTTATGGCTGCCGAGACACAGCGGATACTACACTAGTGGTTAAAGCGCTGCCCCAAGCCATTATTGATCATACTTCTGATAATTATTGCCTGAACAGCCATAATTTAACATTCAGCGATAGCAGCAAAGATATTTCTGGCGGCTGGAGTACAGAATGGTATAAAAATGGCACCTTTGTGAAAAATGGCACGAATTCCGGAAATATCACCTTTAATGATACTGGCACTCAGGGGGTAAGTATCATTGTTACAAATAACTATAATTGCACAGATAGTGCAGATTTTAATGTAAAAATTTACAATGAACCTAAAGCAATCATTGCTGTGGTAGACTCCAATAATTGTATTTCTTCGAACTTTTTTGATGTAGAAAGTAATTCCACTGCTAGTCCAGGAGAGAACTTCAATTACAATTGGAGCTTGTCGGATGGCTCAAGTTTTAATGTCTCTAACTTTTCGAAGAATTTTAGCACAGTTGGCTCTAAAACCATCAAACTGGTTATTAAAACCAACAATGGCTGTATGGATTCCACAGAGCGCGTAGTTCAAGTGGACTCGATGCCTGAGGTTAAATTAAATGCGACGGATACCTTGAAATGCTTTCCTGGACATTCTTTTACGTTTGAAACTGTTAAAAACCGTTCGGGTGCAGTAAGATACAATTGGGACGTAGGAGATGGAACAACATATACGGTAGCTAAACCGCAGCATACGTATGCTAGACCTGGGGATTACACGGTGAGTCTTGTTTTGACGGATGGTCCTGGTTGCGAGGGCTCTCAAGACCTAAACGTACGGGTTGTCGATAAACCACAATCTATTTTTACCACCAATATTGATAGTTTTTGCATTGGGTCAAATACTTTCGATTTTACGCACTCGTTCCTTGTGCTTGATTATGCCACAAATTGGGATTTTGGAGATGGAACAACCAGCACAACGATTAACCCCAAAGGAGTCACCTTTGCCAACCCAGGCACCTATACCATACGCCTTATCACTGAAGCAGAGAAGGTATGTTATGATACCTTTGAAAGAGCGGTGAAGGTTTTTGGAGTTCCACAAGCCCTATTCTCTATTGACGATAGCACTCAATGTGAAGATGTAAATAGCTTTGTAATCGCCAATTCTACTGCAGCAAATGGTGCAAATGGCTTGCAATACAGTTGGACGCTTACCCCGGGAGCAAGCTATAGTACTAGGGATATTGGTCCGCTGGTTTTGCCCAATATAGGAAAATGTGATTTACGTTTAGAAGTAGAAAGTGATCGCGGCTGTAAAACAAGCACAAACCAAAGTATAGAATTACTAGCCAATCCAGTCGTTAGTATTAGTGCGGGAAATCAATGCATTGGAGATCCTGTGAACTTTATAGAAAATGTAACTTTAAGTAAAGGAACCATAGCCAGTTATGCTTGGGATTTTGGGGATGGCAGAACAGGTAATGTTGTTCCTGCTGCCCATATATACGCTGCAGAGGGAGTTTACGATGCAGAATTAACTGTAATAAGCGATCAGGGCTGTGTTGGAGTAAGTAATACGCAGCGAGTAACAATAAACCCAAGACCTAAAGCCACATTTACCGGTACTTATTTATCAAGTAGGGGAAATGAAAGTGATTATGAATTTACTTCGACCAGTACAGGAGCAAACCAATACAGATGGACGTATAATAAATTGCCTGATGTTGATTTACTGCCTAGGGTAACTAAAACATTTTTTGATACGGGAAATTTATCTGTTCAGCTATGGGTATCAAATATTCAGGGCTGCTCTGATTCTGTCAACAGAAATTACTTGTTAAAACCTCAGTTACTATACCATATTCCAAATGCGTTTAGCCCGAATGATAAAACTGTTAATGATTTATTTAGGGGAAGCAGCGATTACGGCATGGAGGATTACATTATGACTATATACGATCGTTGGGGTAGCGTTGTTTTTAGAACAGAAAATCCAAGTGAGTATTGGGATGGAAAAGATTACAAGGGAGAGGCTATGCCTGATGGCGCATATGCCTATTTAATTACCTTTATGTATTTTGATGGCACCTTCTATCAATATAAAGGAACGGTTCAAATTATTCGATAATATAGAAACATCCCTTAAATAAAAATGCCCAAGTGTTACTTGGGCATTTTTTATGCAAACTATTTAATCTGAATAGAGCCACAACTAAAATAGGTATAAACAAAAAACCACCCCTGTGAGAGGTGGTTTTATAATTAGAATTCCTTTCGGATTAATATCTGTATGCCTCTCCCTTATATGGGCCGCTTAAACCTACACCGATATAATCAGCTTGGTCCTGGCTCAGCTCCTCTAACTCTACACCTATTTTCTCTAGGTGAAGCGCAGCTACTTTCTCATCCAAATGCTTAGGAAGAACATAAACTTCGTTCTTATAGTTCGAAGCATTTTCCCAAAGCTCTAACTGAGCAATTGTTTGATTCGTGAATGAGTTACTCATTACAAATGATGGGTGACCAGTTGCACAACCAAGGTTTACCAACCTGCCTTCTGCAAGAATGATAAGCTCGTTTCCATCTACATTGTAAACATCTACTTGTGGCTTAACCTCAAACTTAGTATCTCCGTAATTAGCGTTAAGGTAAGCAATATCAATCTCGTTATCAAAGTGACCAATGTTACAAACGATTGTTTTATCTTTCATTAACTTGAAATGCTTCTCTGTAAGAATATCCTTATTACCCGTTGCAGTAACTATAATCTGAGCTCTAGGAATAGCATTCTCCATTTTCTTTACTTCAAAACCATCCATTGCTGCTTGTAAGGCACAAATAGGATCTATTTCAGTAACAATAACCCTAGCTCCAGCACCTGCAAGAGACGCAGCAGTACCCTTTCCTACGTCACCGTAACCTGCAACAACAGCTACTTTACCAGCAATCATTACGTCAGTTGCTCTTCTAATCGCATCAACTGCAGATTCTTTACAACCGTACTTATTATCAAATTTAGACTTGGTTACAGAGTCATTGATATTGATAGCTGGAAGAGGCAAAGTGCCTGCTTTTTGTCTATCATATAGTCTTAGAACTCCTGTTGTAGTTTCTTCTGATATCCCCTTAATTCCTTCAACAAATTCTGGATATCTATCCAATACCATATTGGTTAGATCTCCTCCGTCATCCAAGATCATATTTAGTGGCTTACCACCCTCAAAACCTGTAAGTGTTTGCTCTATGCACCAGTCAAACTCTTCTTCGGTCATTCCTTTCCAAGCATATACGGGTGTTCCCGCAGCAGCAATAGCAGCAGCAGCCTGATCTTGCGTTGAGAAAATATTGCATGAACTCCACGTTACCTCAGCTCCTAAAGCTTGAAGAGTTTCGATAAGTACCGCAGTTTGAATGGTCATGTGAAGACATCCGGCGATACGCGCACCAGCAAGTGGTTTACTATCTCCAAACTCTTCTCTTAAAGACATCAAACCTGGCATTTCTGCCTCGGCGATGTTAATCTCTTTTCTACCCCACTCAGCTAGACTAATGTCTTTCACTTTGTATTGTAGGTTTGTGGTTTCTGTACTCATTTATATAAACTTATTCGAGGCAAAATTACAACAAAAGTGTCTATTAACTAAGTATATGTAAGACATAAGTCGGTAAGATTTATATTTTTACCTAAAACTTAAACAGTCCGACCGTTTATTGTTTAGGGTAATCCTTAATTCCAAAATATATACAGAATTTACCTATTCATTACTCAAGGTATATAGCTACATCATGAGTCTCTTAGTATATTCGAACAATGCCTAAATTTATCACTCTTATTTTGGGGATAATCCCAGCTCTTTTGCTATCTCAAAATGGCAAAATGTATAATGCTGTAGAACAGGGGCCGTATTTATATGTGTATCATTTAAACCAAAGTCAAGCCCGTTTTGCGGTAGAGCATTCAGATAAGTTGGATTCTCAATTGCTCTATACCAAGGAGGTATTTAGAATTCCATATGATTCCGTATACAAGAGTAATAAAGGATATCGGCAACTATTGCAAAGTGGTGTGATAAGCCCAAAAATGGCTAAAAAATTGGATCTAAAAGAGCATGGATATTATTTGGTAGTAGACATACGTTCGCCAAAAGAGGTTCGTGTATTTTTAAGAGAGCTGCCTTATTTTAATGCAGCCCTCTATCAAATTGATAAGGAGTACGCCGTTTATATTTCAGATACAGCCGGAGTACATGTGTCTAATGCCGAGGTTTTTTTGGATGATGAGCCTTGTGTATATGACCCTAGTGTTGGGGGCTATTTAGTTAAGAATAAGCTTTTAGTGGGTAAACTTTTGGTAAGAAGGGGAAATCAATTTCTTATTAAGCACTTGTATTCTAACACTAAAATTAAGAAAAATGCAAAACCAGATAAGGACAAGTACAATTATGACAAGCATTATGATGGATATATAGTAACCAATAAACCCATCTATAAAAAAGGGGATACCATATTTTGGAAGGCTTTTTTAGTTAAACCTAATGCCAATGGATTTAAGAGAAAATTAAAATTTGCTCTTACGGGAAATCCATATAATCGCAGAAGGATAAATGAAATTAAAGTATTGAAAAGTGATGACCGAGGGGCTTATCATGGGCATTTTGTTGTAGTTGATTCTTTTAGTGAAAACCACACCTATCAATTAACTGCATCCATACCTGGACTTGATAAATTAAAATCAATTCCAATCCGAGTTGAGAACTATGATCTGAATGATATTGAAATGAAGGTATGGACATCCAAAAAAACATACCAACCTGGAGAGGATGTAAAAATCATGATCAAAGCGGTGGATAAAAATGGCCTACCCTTATTAGATGCCAGATTAGAAAGTAGGTTTTGGGTTGTAAATTTTGATTACACGGAAAGTGATTCTGCACAGATTCCAGATCATAAGTTTAAAAATTTCTACCATTCTATGATCCAAACGAATGATGACGGAACAACTGAAATTACGATAGATGCAGATTCTTTTATTCATGCACAAGGGAGCTATTCTGGTGAAATTGTTTTGACTACTAGCGATAATAAAACCATAAGAAAATCGGTAACCTTCACAACGACTACTGAGAGAAATCGTTCTGAGATTTATATAGCCAATGACTCTTTATATGTAAATCACTATTTTAACCAAAAACGAGTAAAACGGCCTTTTAGAATTGAAACTTTTGGAGAGCAATACCTTATTTCCGATAGCGTCGTTTATTCACCAATCGCTATACCTCTTGGAGTAAATACAAATCGATTAAATGTATATAGGGAAAGCATACGTGTTTACAACAGTCAAATTTCTCGGTCCTATCCAAAAATTACTGGAAGGAGAACATTTGACTCAATCTATGTTTCATTTAAGACTACGGATAATAGCCGAATCTATTATCGCATATATCAGAATAACAATTTAGTAGCTTCTGGAAACGACACAGTTCTTAAGTACAGAGCCCGTGATTTGAGCAAGCATTCATATCATATTAATTATGCAATATTGCAGAACCATGTAATAAGACCATACCTATATACTCAAAGCTTTCATTTGGCAGAAAAGCAGATGCTCATGGAGGTAAAACAACCCAATGAAATATATCCTGGTCAAAAAGTAGATGTAGAAATTCACGTAACAGATGTTAAAAAGAAACCATTAAAAAAGGTAAATCTAACGGCCTATGCTGTGAACTCTCAAATACCTGGCATAAAGGATCCCATTATACCCTACTTAGGAAAGGTGAAATCACAAAAAGCCCTTTTTACCAAAGCCATTAGCCTGGGTTACTGCGGCTACCAAAAAGGACTGAGAATAAAGTCTTGGATGGTTACGGGGTTTAGTTTGAGAGAAAACCCATATTACGAATTAATTTTCCCCAAAGAGGGGTATACCGTTCTAACTGATACCGTTGCTGATAGTACTACTCAGGTTCAATTGTTCATTACTAAGGGAGATACTGCACAGAATGTGATCATTTGTACTCAAAATGGAAAGGTTCTCTATAGTGATCAATACGGTGGTTACTCAGATCCATTTTTGGTAAGAGGAAACACAGTTACATTAAAAATTAGAACTTTAGGTCACTTAATTGAACTTCCAAGTATTAAAATAACACCTTTCGTAAAAAACTTCATTGGAATCCAAATTGATTCAATGTCAAAAGAAATGGTATCGAAGCGAAGTGAATTGGTTCTGTTCAATGATTCTATCCAGAAGATTTTGGCAGACCATACTTTGGCATTCAGAATTAACCCAAGACACCAAGATACATTGCTAGTTTATCGCAATGGGCAATTGATTAAAGCGTATCCCCGATACTTTTCACGCGGTTCGGTGACTGGTATAAAAACCTTTGCACCAAATATTCAATTTAAGTCTGAAAAGATAATGAGTGCACGAGGTCGGAGAAATACAGCAGCCACAGACATGTATTATATTTATGGACCGGTGGATAGCGGTGATCTGATTGAAATGAGATTTAAGAATCATTTTGGACATGAATTCATTTTTTCAAGTAAGCAAAATGAAGGCCTACAACAAACCTTCACGCTCACAGGCCACACTAAAACCATACACAAACGCAATTTGCAAGAAAAAATGCTCATTCAAAATAGAATGAGCAATGCCAGGCATTATACCCAATTAAGAAAAATTTGGTTTAACCCATTCCCTAACCCCATTCCACCAGATACAAGTGAAATAAAAGTACATCGACCTTATGTTCAGCAATTCAATTTGAGCAAATACCGCTATTCCAATTATTCTCCTGGATATAGAAAAAAGGCCCTGCTTACAGATCGATTAGACTTGAGGTTCTTCACCGACTTTAGATACGCAAGAAAAATATGGTTGTTTGATGTCACAGATAGCTCATTATCTCACTTAAGGAGCAACCAACAAAGTGGAACCTATTTTTGGAAAATAAAAAAATACCGCCACCAAGCCAGCATCAGTTCTACCAAGCTTAAAAGAAATCACAAATACGCCATTTTTATCCAATCTGGTATTGATACAACATGGGCTATTAAAAGAATAACCATAGACACTATGTCGCATTTATTCTATGTTTTTGACAGTTCCGAAGTGCGAAACTTAAGCGGCGGTGAATATTTTGCCATAGATCGCATGGCTAAAATACTGGGAAGAACTCCAATGAAACCTTTTAAAGACACGGCAGATTTGGGCGAAATATCTATCAATCGGTACGCTACAAGAAATAACATTACTCAATTGGAAGGTTTAGTTATTGGCCCAAATATTCAATACCCCATCAACAATGCCTTTATTATAATGGAAGAAAATGGGTACTTTAAACATGGTGCTTGGACGAATAAAGATGGCCGGTTTCTCATTCAAAATATAAAGCCCGGCACTTATATGCTAAAGATAAAAGCCGATAATTACCATTATTGGCTGCATTACAGCATGCAAATTATCGCTGGTAAAAACCACTTGGCTCTTATAAAACTTAAACCTTACGCTAATATGCGTTTTCAAAACCTCGCATATAAAAAAGGAACCGATGAGGAAATGTCATATGAGCTTATGGATGATGCAGGAGCAGCGGCTTCATACTCATTCAGCCCTAGTGTTTCTTCTATTCAAAAGGTGCCCCAAAGGTTAATAGATAATAGCGTAAAAGTAAACTCATCCTTCAATTCTCTTAATGGAGTAGTTATGATAGAAACAGCTAAGTCAAAAAGTATAAATGCTTACAAAGATGGATTCTCAGTAAACAATAAAAAGCCATTGAACATGAGCTATGAAACTAAATACGACAAAGATGGAACATCTGATTTATATGATAAAAATAGAGAACTTCGAATAAGTAGAGATACCATAGAGCTAGCTCTCTTAGCCAATGACCCACAAGCCAATAGAACCAGAATCATTTTTAGAGATTATGCCTATTGGATACCAAACCTTATTACAGATAAAAAAGGGATTGCCAAATTTACTGTAACCTATCCGGACAATGTAACCACATGGATTAATTATTTCCCTGCCATGGATAATTGCCGGCATTCTGGTTTGAAAAAGCATTTTGTTAAATCATATAAGCCCATCACTGCAAGACTCTATTTTCCCAAATTTTTAACCGAAGGAGACGTGTTAAAAACCAAGACTTTGATTGCTAATTATACAAAGACTCCAGTGGCTGGAGAATTTTATTACTTCTTAAATGGCAAAAAAAATGCTACTCGCATGACTCTGGAAAATTACTTTACTAAAATCATTGAATTAGAACCTGCTGTATTGGGAGCGTCTCTTTCTTTTGAGTCTGGCTTTAAGTTAAATAATGGGTATATGGATGCCGAAAGACGAACATTAAAAATCATTCCTGCCTCAGTAATTACTGGGGTAAGCGATTTTAGAGATTTACTAAACGATACTAGCTTTACTATTGAATGGAGGAAAGGCGACATTACATCCTTTGTTACTTTTTATAATTCTAAATTACATTCTGCCCTCTCTCTTTTTGAGAGCTTTGATAGGTATTATTATTCTGACAATCAAACTCAAATCAATATTTTGGAATCCCTTCTAATTAAGGAGAAATTGAGTAAGAAATTAAATTTAGGAAAAGACTATAGCCAACAAATTAAAAAATTGATGAAAAGTATCGCAGGAAGCCAAAACCCATTGGGTTGGTTTGGTTACTTTAAGAGCAGTCGTTTTCAAAATAAATTCTTAACAGCTCGTATGGCAGAAGTATTCTTTAGGGCCAATGAGCAAGAATATGACAACAATACCTATTATAATGCATGCACCTGGATGCAGAAGCAACTAAAAAATAGTGTGAATGAAGAACGTATTGCAATGCTATACTCATTAAAAAAATGCAATAGAAGTTCCAACTTCAAAAATGAGTTGGCTAGAATTAATCCGAAAACACTGAGTACATCTGGCAAAATTCGATTTCAGTTTTTATCCCAAAAAGTGAGAGGTACAACCAATATACCAGAACTTAAAAAAATGCTAGAAGCCACATCACTCGGGAATGTGCAGATACCTGGTTCATATTATAAAAGGTGGTGTAAATCATATTTTGATGCCAGTAATAATTCATTTTTAGCTTGGGAGGTTCTTTATACTAGTAAAACAGAATCGCAAACCAGAAAAAAGTTAATTCAGGCGATGTTAGAAAATCATTATGGAAATGCATACTCAAGAGCTCTGGCTGTTCAGGCGTTTGTAACAGAGTACTCATTAGGGAAAACCCTTAAATTCATACCCGAATTAATGGTCAATGGTAAAAAACTGGTGGCTAGAGATTATCCTGCAACGTATGAACTTCGTAAAAATGAAGTGCTTAAAGTTGATAAAAAGGGGGTTCAGGTTTTCATGGTGAGCGATCGTTCGTACAGGACTTATCATCCAGTTTCTGATTTGCAGGAATTTTCTATTACTACCAAAATTGGCAAGGTAGATTCCAATGTATATCGCTTAAAAACGGGTGAAGATTTTACATTGACGGTAAACGTAATGGCTAAAACCAATCAAGGTCAAGTGGTAATAGAAATACCTATACCTGCAGGATGCACCTATGGAGAAAAACGCTTTGGAGAAGCGTATAACGAAATCCACCGCGAGTTTAGAGAAGATCGAGTATTGATATATCTTAACTCCATGAATTTTGGAAACCACACGTATCACATTCCACTGCGCGCTTTATTTAAAGGAACATTTAATACAGCCCCTGCGCGTGTTTCTCAATTGGATTATAGTGCTAAAGCATCGTATACCCTGCGCAAGAAATTTGTGATTAAGGATTAGGCATTGGACTTTATAATTTTAGATTCCAATTTCCAAAAAAAATCTAAATTCCAAAATCATAGGTCTAAAATCAAGGCATCGTATATTTGCAGCATGTCCCAAACGAACGAAAAAGTAAATTCCAGCTCTGTTAAAGCAAAGTTATTGGAACATTACGAGAATTTGAAACAGCAATTAGACTCGGATTGTCTTAAACTGGTTGATGATTGGGAGAAGTTAAAAAGCAATTATACAGATGAGCACTTTACTTTTAAGGTGCGTGATAAAGAACTAAAAATTAAAAACTACTCGGAAAGTTTAAGTCATCAACAAATAAGTAAAGTATCCTTACCAAATTACAGAAGTTGGGGAGATTTACTTAAATGGCAATTGCAAGAAAATACACCAGGAAGCTTTCCTTTTACGGCCGGAATTTATCCGTTTAAAAGAGAAGGAGAAGACCCTACCCGAATGTTTGCTGGCGAGGGCGGACCAGAAAGAACGAATAAACGGTTTCATTATGTGAGTTTAGGGATGCCCGCTAAAAGGCTAAGTACGGCCTTTGATAGTGTAACTTTATACGGCAGAGATCCGGACTTAAGGCCAGATATTTATGGTAAAATAGGAAACGCAGGCGTAAGTATTTGCTGTTTAGACGATGCAAAAAAGCTATACAGTGGATTTGATTTAAGCAATCCTAAAACATCTGTTTCGATGACTATAAATGGGCCAGCACCCATGATGTTGGCATTTTTTATGAATGCTGCTATTGACCAGCAATGTGAAATTTATATTAAAGAAAATGGACTTGAGAATGAGGTTCAATCTAAAATACAAAAAATATTTGCAGACAAAGGCCAAGTACAACCCACGTATAATGGGGAATTACCAGAAGGGAACGATGGCCTTGGATTGATGCTTTTGGGTTTAACGGGCGATCAAGTTCTTGATGCTACGGTTTATAAAAAAATAAAAAACGAAACGCTTAGTCAGGTTCGAGGAACCGTACAGGCGGATATTCTTAAAGAAGATCAAGCGCAAAACACCTGTATTTTTAGTACTGAGTTTGCTTTGCGATTAATGGGTGATGTTCAGCAATACTTTATTGATCAAAAAATAAGAAACTATTACAGTGTTAGTATTAGTGGATACCATATTGCAGAAGCAGGGGCAAACCCCATTACCCAACTGGCATTTACCTTAGCCAATGGCTTTACTTATGTTGAATACTACCTGAGCAGGGGAATGAATATTGATGATTTTGCCCCAAATTTAAGTTTCTTCTTCAGCAATGGTATTGACCCTGAATACGCGGTTATTGGTCGAGTTGCACGCCGTTTATGGTCTAAAGCTATGAAGCTAAAATACAAGGCGAATAAACGTAGCCAAATGTTAAAATATCACATTCAAACCAGTGGCAGAAGTTTGCATGCACAGGAGATTGATTTTAATGATGTGCGCACCTCCCTGCAAGCCCTGTATGCCATTTATGACAACTGCAATAGTCTACACACAAATGCCTATGATGAGGCCATTACCACTCCAACCGAGGAGAGTGTGAGGCGAGCCATGGCTATACAACTCATTATTAACAGAGAATTAGGTTTAACAAAAAACGAAAACCCTTTACAAGGCTCATTTATCATTGAAGAGTTGACGGATTTAGTAGAGGAGGCCGTTCTTTCCGAGTTTGATAGAATTACAGAACGCGGTGGAGTGCTTGGTGCCATGGAAAACATGTACCAGCGAAGCAAAATTCAGGAAGAGAGTTTGTACTATGAAACGCTAAAGCACAGTGGAGAAATGCCAATTATTGGGGTTAATACCTTTTTGAGTAGCAAAGGCTCCCCCACTATTTTGCCTCAAGAAGTTATACGAGCTACGGAAGATGAAAAGCAATTTCAGATTGATATGCTGGCCAAGCTTCATGACAGAAATTCTGATTTAATTGATAAAGGCATTTCTGATTTGCAAACAGCAGCCATAAACAATGAAAACCTTTTTGCAGAATTAATGGAGTTGACTAAGTATTGTAGTTTAGGACAAATAACCAACTCCTTATTTGCTGTAGGCGGCCAATACAGGCGAAATATGTAAGGAATTTAGAGTTAACCCAACTTTAAATTTATTCTTCGACAGGCTCTGCATATACAGGTGTAATTTGACCATCTCCTTGACCAAAATCATAATCCTTTGCATTTAGGCGCATGTACCTTCCTTTTCTGTTTAATTCATATACATCGTACTCCCCATTGGGAATATTGTATCTCACGTCACCAGCTACCTCTGGATAGGAGGGTTTTAACTGGTCCATAATAATTGAGCTTGTCTTACCGATCTCCAAGAAACGCAAGGTCTGGTATACCTCGCCATTGGCTTCCATTACAACTCTATACTCATTGTCCGGATCCCAATCGCCTTCTCTAAACATTTCATATCCAAACTTGGGACCTTCTTTTGTGAAGGTAAGTACATCTATTACCTTTCGATTGATGGAGGCGTCTGCCCCGTCAAACCCCAAAAGAATGTACTTGGTTTTCCGGCACCAATGTTTGAGAGCTTTCGTTTGATAATAGAGGGCTCCAAACCATTCATCGGGGAATAGCTGGTCATCTAATACAGTTTTAGTGAAAGCAAAGGAGGTGTCTTTCATCAATGCTACTCCAAACTGCTTTCTTTTTAGTTTGTATTGAAGAATCCCATAATGAATAAACTTTCCATTTTTAAGGACTGCGTTAAAGGTGAATAGTTTAAATTTTTCGTCCTGAGGCATCACAATAGACACAGTTCTTGATCGGAGGGAATCAAAAGCATAGTTGAACGAACCAGGTTCTTCTAACACCTGAGCTAGCTGCGTCCATAAGTATTCTGCAGAGTTCCTTCTTACGGAATCAGTATCTGCACGATTAATAAGCAATGCGGTATCCTTAATTCTATTCTCGAAGTCAATGAAATAATTAAACTTATCCTGAGCGGAAAGGTTGAGTAGCAATGTACCTAATAGAAATAGTATGGCTTTTTGCATAAATACTAAACGCAAATATGCGTTCAAAAATTTTATAGCAGCCCACTAAAAAATAGAATTCCACTATACCAAACAGTTTAACAGATTAGTTAATACCTAAGTATAGCCGTTGCCTGCAGATTAAACCTAAATACTAAATACCAAAATAAATGAAACTGGGCTTGCTCTCATCTCTTTATAAAGTCCAAGTAATTGAACATGTGTAAAAGGCAAATGGGAATAGCGAACGAGTCAAAATAGCTTTGTACTAATGAAAAATGGAATCATTCTGCTTTGCATCTTGCTTGTAACCTCCTGTGTTTCAAAGAAAGAATACGCCGCACTTGAAGCGGACAAAGCAAAAATTGAAGCTTTATTAGCTAAAAAATCGAAGGCCTGTGATGATGAGGAAACTACTCTTATTGGTAGAATTACAGAATTAGAGGGCGAAATTGCCAACCAAGATATTCGCATTGTTGATTTAAATGACAGCATCCGCATATTGAGAAATACCATTGCTGAAGAGGACGCTTACATAAAAAGTTTAGGTGATAAATTGGATAAGCAAAACACTCTTTTAGCAAAACAACTCACGTCTAAAAATCAAACCTTGCAAAACAAGGAGCTCCAATTAAATGAAGCTTTAGCCAAAGTAGTTAAGGAAAGAGAAGAACTTTCCGTTTTAAGAGCTGAGTTAAATAGCCAAAATAGCCGAATAAAAGCCCTTGAATTAGAACTTAGTACAAAAGATAGTGCAGCAAATGCACTAAAACAGCTGATTCAAAATGCACTCGCTGGCTTCAGCGAGCTTGATATTAGTGTGGAGGAACGCAATGGAAGAGTGTATTTAAGTTTAAGCAATCAGTTGCTCTTTCCTAGCGGAAGTGTTGCAGTGAATGCGAAAGGAAAAGAAGCTTTGCTAAAAATTACAAGCGCCTTGGTTAAGCAAGAAGATATTTCATACATGGTGGAGGGGCATACGGATAATCAACCCATGAATAGTAAGGTGATGAAGGATAATTGGGATTTAAGTGTCTTAAGAGCAACCAGTATTGTTCGCTTACTTACGGAAGAAGGAGGATTGAATACAAAGCAAGTAATTGCATCAGGCAGAGGAGAGACCATGCCTATTGCCAGTAATGAAAGTGTTGATGGGAGAGCAAAAAACAGACGCACTGAGATTATTCTTACTCCGAAGATTGAAAAAATAATGGAAATTCTAAACCAAAATTGATTGAGTTTAGCCATTTACGTCATAGAGAACAAAGCAAATAAAGACATTGATTCCCTTTGTGAAACCTACCTAAAACGAATAAAAAACTACCATAAAGTAGCCCTTCACAAATTGCCAGCTGCTCGAGTAAAAGACCCGGAGGCCCAAAAAATAAAGGAATCTGCCTCCATTGAATCTAAAGTTAAACCGGGGGATACTTTATTTCTTTGTGATGAACTTGGTAAAGAATTTACCAGCAAACAATTTGCCCATTATTTAGAAAAAGAATTCAGTCAACTAAGAGGTCGAGTCATTTTCGCCATTGGAGGTGCCTACGGATTTACCGAGGAATTAAAAAAGAAACATACCTGTATTAAATTAAGTCAATTTGTGTTTCCACATCACTTGGCTCGACTGGTATTAGTAGAACAAATCTACCGTGCCATCAGTATTCAAAGAAATATGCCTTACCACCACGAGTAGATAAGAGCTTGTTTTTCAATGCGCTTATAATTTAGATTTTTTTCGCGCATCATCCATTATTTTATCCGCCTTTACCTTGGCTTCATTTTCTAATTTATCTCCCGTCTTAGAGGCTTCTCCTTCCATCTGATCAGCTTTTTTATTTCCTTGACTTTGAATCTCAGAAATCTGTGCATTCGCCTTTTTATTTACATCATCCACTCGCTGATCATACTTCTCTTTAATTTTCTCAGCTTCAAGCGCAGCTTTTTCTTTTATCTTCTCTCCTGCTTTCTTTGAAGCCAATGAGGCAATGGGGCCTTTCCCGGAAGCTTGCGCAAGCAAATCGTCTACTTCTTTATTTGCTTTTGCAATGCTCTTTTCTTTTTCGCGAACGCCCTCTTTTTTCAACTCTAGCGAACGTTCCTTGGCCTCCTCCCGGAGTTTATCTGTTTTTTTTGCTATTGCCTTACGCAGGGAATCAGCCGATTTTTTTCCTGCAGTTCTTATCTGATCTGCCCGTCTTTTAGCTTCAGATTTTAATTGGTCTGCTTGTTTTTGCGCTTTGGCTAAATAATCTTCAATTTTTTTATTCCCTTCCTCTTTAGCCTTTTCAATCACTTGAGTTTTTAAAGGATCTAGTACCGAGTTTTTTATGCTGTGTAAGGATACTTTTACATCTGGTTTTAAAAATGTACCTGAAATACCCAAATCCACTGGAATAGATTCGGCTATTTCTAAATCCCAATTTTTATCTGCCGCCAAATTCTTCCACTTACTTAGAACATCATTGGCTTTGCCAAACAACTCTCTTGGTATAGACATTCTTCCCCCATAATCAATGGAAGTATTCACATTCGAACTGCCGCTTAATTTCATCGTTGCCCCTTTGCCCAGGTTTAGCTTTAAGCTATCTAGCATTGTTAAAACTCCATTCCTAATATTAAATCGGAGGGAACCATCCTTTAATTTAACATTTTTAAGTGGGTCAATTTTAAGCATCTCGCCTATTTTAGTTAATACATCTAGATTGGCAATAATCGCATCACTAATGCGTAAGTCAGCATTCATATTCATACTGTTATACTGAGGTTGCATGCCCTCATCGAGTATGCTATTCATTTCAATTTTACCATCAAAAACACCATTTACAACCTTCCCTAAATTGGAGAACTTGCTCATGAAAGGGAAATACTCAAAACTCTTTTTGATATCAAACTTGGTCAAGGATGTGTTTAGTTCAGTAAAAGGATTTTGAATATTTTTAGAATCATATATCCCGTCAATTAAAATACCTCCACCGGCTAGAGACGCTGCAACATTCTCAAATTTTATAGCAGCGTCAACCACATGTAAATTTCCCTTTACGTTCTCTAAAACAAAATTATCATAAATAAGTTTCTGCACATCTGCCGACATTTTCCAATCGATATTTTCTGGCAATACAACCATTCTTATGACGTTAGAATCGCTTGGGAGAGGGTCTGCATTATGAGCTTCATTTTCGGACACAAAGTCATTGACATTTAAGTATCTGCTCTTCAAATCTAAATTGCCTTTTAATGTTTCTCCAGTAAATAAATAAGCCAAGTAATTCTCCACCCTTCCATTCAATTCAAAGTCGTTGCGACCCAAGTTTCCCTGAGCATTTTCTACAGTTGCATAACTTGGACTTATACTAATATCTACAGTTTTTAAGACAATTCCCGTGGGATTAGAAGGACCGCTAAAATTAACATCATTGGCTTTTAGAGAGCCTTTAGCATCCAAATCTTGGTAATAATTATCGGATGATTTAATATAGCCTTTTACCTGTGCATTTAAGCCAATAAGGCCTTCTAAAACAGTGCCTTCTTCTAAGAGAACAAAGCCTTTCACATGGCTTAAATCAATATCTCCTTTAAGTTCCACATCCACATAGGGATTGCTGACAGGCGTCTTAAAGAGCAGTCTTCCATCCACGAGGTCTCCTCCTATGTTTGCATTTAATTTACGAATATTAAGAATACTATTATCCGGTATTCCATTAGAATTCACATAGGACAAATCAATAAAAACATCCTTCACACTCCTTGGTAGATTGGGATAGCTAAACGAACCATTATTAATATTTAACTGAATATTTGTTTTGGGCAAATGATCATCGGTCATCTTACCTACCATGCTCCCTTTTAAGCCCATTGTGCCCTTTGCATTCAGATCTTCAAAATGATTTTGATAGATACCAGGAATCATGGAAAGAAAGTTCTTAAAGGTGTTTTCTCTTGCATCGAACCTCAAATCCATATCCATATCCTCTTCATTCATTTGGATAAACCCATCAGAATGTAGCTTAAGGTTGTTAACTTTTATGTCATCACTATCCCAGTTTACCTTAACTGAAGGAATATTCATACCCATATCTATTTTAGTTTCAATGGCCGCCTTATAAAGCCAGGGGACTCCACCATATTCGAGGGTAAGTGCAGAGACGTGTAGATCATTTTTTAATATAAACTCATCTTGAGTAAAATCCCCTTTTCCCTCATAGTTGAGCCCGTTAATTAGTGTTAGAAAACCCATTGAATAATCCATATACTTCAACCGACCATTTTCAATTTCTACCCCTTGCAAATTCAAAGCAAACGTAGTTTCTGCAGTATCTATGCGTGCCGTATCCGTTTGCCAAATCTCCCAATTTGGCTTGCCATCTCTTAAAACTCTAACATGTATCTCTGGCTCCTTAAGTGCAAGCTTACTTACATTAATTTGATCACTAAAAACAGATTTAATATTAAATGTTGTTGTAAAAGCAGGCAGAAAGGCAAGCGTATCTCCCGCAAAACGATCTCTGCCAACAATACTAATATTTGCGAGGGTCAGGGATACATTAGGAAAGCTTTTTATAAAACTTAATGAGGTGCGATCCTCATCAAAATTTACATCAGCCACTAACTGTTCATTGATGAACTCTTTGCTCGCATCTATTAGCTTTTGTTTAAAGATGAACGGAGCGATAAGCAGCAGTAAAACGACTGACAAAAGGCTAACAACAATGTATTTAACTATTTTTTTCACAACTATACTCAGGGATTACAAAGATACAAGGGAATCAACCACAAATTCTCTAATTTTGTGTCATGGAAGTCTATTGGTGGGCAGAAATAATGACCATTATCACAATACCCATTTATGGAGTTACCATATTGGCCGAAATCCTTATTTCACATTACCAAAGTCAAAAACTATACCAAGGCAAAGACACCTTCAATAACGTTTTCTTTACTGTGCTCAATTTTGGAGTAGATGTACTGGCTCGCGGTGGGTTTCTTTTCATCATGGCAGTTGTATATCAATATAAACTCATACACTGGGAAATGGCAATGTGGCAACAAGTCCTATACTGGATTTTAGTTATTCTCCTTACCGATTTAGCATACTGGGTGGTTCATTGGTTAGGGCATATGGTGCGTCTTTTTTGGGCGGTTCATGTTATACATCATAGCAGCCAGGAGTTTAATATTACGATTGGTTTTAGAAGTTCTGTTTTTGAGCCACTGTACCGAGGGCTATTTTTTTTACCCTTAGCTCTATTAGGGTTTTCTGCTGCAGATGTCATGCTGGCTTTTGCTATACAGCAGCTCTATGGCTCTCTAATACATACCAAACTGATACACAAAATGGGAATTCTCGAATATTTTATGGTTACTCCATCCCACCATCGGGTTCATCATGGAAGCAACCCAAAATATTTGGATAAAAACATGGGGATGATATTTATCTTTTGGGATAAAATTTTTAAAACGTTTGAGAATGAAGATCCCAATGAAGCAGTGGTTTACGGCTTAACAGAAAACTATTCCTTTACAAATCCTATACGTATTCTATTCGCCGAATTTAAATTCATTTGGATGGATGTAAAAAAGGCCAAAGGGGTACGAAATAAATGCATGTATATTTTTGGACCTCCCGGATGGAGCCATGACGGAAGCAGAAAGACAAGTAAGCAAATGCAGGCTGAGGAGAAATAAGAAAAAGAGGCGTAAAGAGGGCCTTAAAAACGAGTCTCCATTATTCCTATTCTGGCTTTAAATAATTGGTTTGTTTGTTTAATTGGAACGAAATAAACTTAATGGTTCTGCCCTCGGCAAGCCACATTTTTTCGTAATACGTTTGGATCTGCATCAACTCATTCATTTCTTCCTGCTCGTATACATTTGGAATATCTTCCAAAACACTTAATTCATTTTGGGCAACTACTTCTTTGGTAAATTCATACATCAAATCACTATCCGTTTTGAGGTTCACACTTCCGTTTCCATTTAAAAGTGGGAGGTATGAATTTAAGAATTTGGGGTGGGTCAGTCTCTTGCGAGCCTTTTTAGGTTGCGGATCTGGAAAGGTGATCCATATTTCTGAAACCTCACCCTTCTCGAAATAGTTTTCTATCGTATCAATATAGATCCTTAAGAAAGCTGCATTTTTTAGGCCTCTTTCGGCAATTGACTTGCACCCTCGCCATAGTCTACTCCCCTTAATATCTATTCCAACAAAATTTTTATCTGGAAATTTTTCAGCCAAATTCACGGTATAATCCCCTTTGCCGCAGGCAAGCTCTAGAACAATGGGGTTTTCATTCTTAAAGTACGCGTTCCACTTTCCCTTCGTTTCGTGATTCATATCCAAGCTGTGTGGCGAAGAATCAAATTCTGCAAATTTTTGAAGTTTTCTAGCTCCCATATAAGCTGCAAAGATGCGGAAAATAATCCGCATTCAATTTATGCTAAAATAGCATAAATAACGCTTATTTCTTCTCAAAACATCCCATTTTAACTCATGCATTTGTACCTTTGTCCGTCCAATGATATTAAACACAGAACTGTTATTAAACAGCTATGTAAATGGTTATTTTCCTATGGCAGATGCGGAAGATGGCAAAATATACTGGCATTCGCCGGAGTCAAGAGCTGTAATTCCTTTGGACGGAACTGCCAAAATAAGGAAAAGTATAAAGCAACTGTATCGAAACCATAATTTTGATCTATACATCAATCGAAATTTTGAGGAAGTGATGCTTCAGTGTTTTAAAACAAGAGCACAGGATACCTGGATTAATGACGAAATGTTAGAGGCTTATACAGCCCTCCATGCCGAAGGATTTGCCCATAGTTTTGAGGCATACGAAAAAGATGAATTGGTAGGTGGCTTGTATGGTGTATCTATTGGCAAAGCATTTTTTGGGGAAAGCATGTTTTTTAAAAGGTCTGGTGCGAGCAAGATTGCATTTATGTTCCTTATAGAGTTCTTACAGGAAAAAGAATTTATTCTTTTAGACTCTCAATATCTGAACGATCATACGGCTTCTCTGGGTGCGATAGAAATATCTAAGGAGGTATTTATGCAAAAATTAGATCTGGCAATAAACGACGTTTAGTATGGGTTTTTATTTGTAGATTTGAGCCAATTCAAATGTACTGTAGGGTAAGTATTCATAAGCACATATTTCATTTTGATTGGGAAGAAGCAATTGACATTTCTCAATCTTTTGGACCTGATGGTGCTAATCCTAGGGCTTTTCACCTTCCGCCAACAGAACACAAACCTGTAGAGGTAGGTGATTTCATTGGTTCGGTTAAGCACGGTGGTAGTGCAAATTGTGATATCATTACCTTTTGTGCTCATGGAAATGGAACACATACAGAATGTTTTGGGCATATATCGCCCAATCAAGAAAGCATCAACCGGTTTTTACCAAAGGGCCTTTTTGTAGCACAACTGCTCACCATTGTTCCCGAAAAAATAGAAAATGATCTCGTTATCACAAAATCCCTTTTAGAAGGTAAAATAACTCAGGATATTCAAGCAATAATTTTAAGAACCGACCTTGACATTATTGAAATTGGAACGAATTGGAGTGGAAACAACCCTCCTTACTTTTCACCAGAGGCCCTAGCCTATATTAGTTCACTAGGAATAATACACCTTCTAACCGATTTGCCATCTGTGGATAGAGAAGACGATGGAGGCTTATTATCTGCGCACAAAACCTGGTGGAATATAGATGGAAACATTCGATCTGAAGCCACAATTACCGAACTTATTTATGTGGGGAAGCACATCAAAGATTCTAAATATCTTCTTCAAATTCAGGTTGCTCCAATAGAATCAGATGCGGCCCCAAGTAGGCCATTGATTTTTCCAATACAAGATTGACCTTGATTCGTTCAGAGCAAATATTATTTCTTGCAAATCACCTGCTTGGTCAATTGTATCCAACCAACCCTAAGCATGTGCCCCATTCAATTCTCATTGTTAAACTAGATGAAATTGGCGATGCAATATGCGCTTTACCCGCCATCAATGAACTCATATCAAAAAACCCAGGCGCTGCGGTTGATATCCTTTGCAAACCCTATTGTAATGAAATTTTCAAGGGAGTTAAAGGAATTCACAAAATCTTAAATACCGAATCTCAATGGACCAGAAAATACGATTGGGTGGTAGAACTTCGCGGAAACTGGAACACATTTTTTAAATCATTGCGGTATTGGCCCGCCTTTAGGTTTAATAGAGGCTCCGTAAGACTGAAAAACAAAGGTGAACAAAAGCATGAAATTGACACAAACTTTGATATCATAAGTCCAATAAATGCGAAGGACAAAGGAGTAAGGGACTGGCCTAAAAGCATTAAATATGAGAGTGCTATTGCTCATTTCAAATTGGACCATACCTTAGATGAGTTTGCAGTGATTCATGCAAGTGCAAGAAAATCACTGAGAAGGTGGAGTCCTGAAAACTTCAAAAAAATCAGTTCCTATCTTTGGACAAAGCATGCCATCAAGTCTGTTTATATTGGAGTTCAATCTGAATCTGAGCAAATTCAAGAGATAACAAAGGGTCAAGAAGAATACACGGTTCATGCAGCAGGAGTTTTTTCCATATCTCAATTGGCCGAACTCTTAAAACAAAGTACTATTTTTATAGGCAATGAGAGTGGCCCCTTGCAATTGGCCGATTATATAAATATACCATCTCTTTCCTTCTTTGGTCCAGGAGTACCCACTGTCTTTTACCCAAAAAACGTAAACTCTAGAGTATTGCATCATGTTTTAGAGTGCAACCCTTGTGATCAGATAAACTGCGTAAAAGAAACTCCTTGCATCGATTTAATATCAATGGCAGAGGCACAAACTGCTATTGAAGAAATAATAAACGAAATAAAGTAGGGGGAATGGTTCAATATTTGTGTAGTAAGAATACTTAAGTAATTATGGCAAGAACCTTTGAAGTTACAATACTTGGCACTGGCTCCGCTAAACCTACAAAACAGCGATTACCCTCGGCCCAGATTGTTCGCATGGGACCAAAACAATTCTTAGTGGATTGTGGCGAAGGAACCCAGTTGCAGATGATGCGTAAAGGCATTAAATTTAACAATATACAAGCTATATTTATTAGTCATCTTCACGGGGATCATATTCTTGGTCTACCAGGATATATTAGTACTTTGAGCCTGCATAACCGCACAAAAAAACTGCATATTTATGGGCCTCCGGGAGTTGAAGATCTCGTGCAACTAGTTCTTAAAATTGGAAGAACCCACCTTTCATTTGAAATTGAATACCACATTGTTCCCAAAGCTCCCTTTTCACAGATTGTTGATGAATTTGGATACAGCGTTTATGCAGTTGCACTGAAACATAGAATTGAGTGCTATGGCTATATATTTGAAGAGGCTGGGCCAGAAAGAAGCATATTAAAAGAAGCCTGCGAATCAAATAATGTTCCGCTACACTTTTACGAAAAATTGAGGATGGGAGAAGACTTTGAATACAGTCCTGGCCAAATAATAAAAAATAAGGATCTCACGATTCCGGCATCACCTCATCGCAAATATTCATATATGTCTGATACTATTTATGATCCTAGTATTGTCCCTTACATCAGGCAATCAGACCTTTTGTATCATGAGTCCACCTTCCTTCACGCATTGGAGGCCCGAGCGAAAGAGACGTTTCATTCAACGGCCAAGCAGGCAGGAATAATAGCGCGTGAGGCTGATGCTAATGAATTACTCTTGGGGCATTTCAGCTCCAGATACTCCGATGTTTCTGCCTTTGAAGAGGAAGCAAAAACAGAGTTCCCCAATACTTCTATTGCCCAAGAAGGACAGACGTATACAATAAAGTAAACACTGCTATTTTAGTGAATAAGTGCAGGTGCACAAACGTTTGATCTTTCTTAGATTTGAATGGTTATCATGGCTGGAAAGAAAAAGAAAAAAGAAATTAAGGATTTTGAGGAAAATTCTGGGCAAGATAAAATTTTACCAAACTTTAAAGAGGCCGGAGAAATACTGTCTTTAAAAAATGAAAGGACCAGAAAAGCCCTTGGTTTTTTTCTTATGGTTCTCTCTGCCGCTCTTTTAATTTCTTTCATCTCTTTCTTCTTTTCATGGAGCAGCGATCAGGATTACCTTGCGAATAAATCGTATTCTGAGTATCAAGAAATTAATGGGTCCGTTGAAAACGCACTGGGCTTGTTAGGGGCTCGGTTAGGATACATATTTATACAAAATGGCTTTGGGTTTTCCGCGTTCTTATTATTGCCAACTATCCTACTTTTAGGAATATGGTTATTTTTTGATTACAAACCATTCATTATCATTCGAGTAACTATTCACTCCTTATTATTAATGGCTCTGTTGAGTTTAGGAACTGCTTTTATTTTCAAATCATGGTATCCACTAATTGGAGGTGCTTTTGGATATTTTGGAATTGTAAAGTTAACAGGACTCATTGGAACTATGGGCACCTTTTTATTCATGCTCGTTTATGGAGTGCTTTACTGTATTCTATTTTTAAATCTCAATCCTTTTGATAAACTGAACCTTCCATTTTTTATGAAAATGAAGGAAAAACTAAAGGCGACAGGAAGTCAAAATAATCCTTCAACGAGTAAGGAAACCTCTGAAAACTCCACCGACTTTGAACTGAATGTATTGAAAGAAACGGAAGGGGTAAACGAACCAATACAACTAGATCCACTTCCACCAATTAAAGTAAAGTCGATAGAACCGGACCCTTTGGAAGAGAATTCCAATGAAATTGCCTTAGAGACCAAACCTATTAAAGCAGTTAAACAAGAGGAAGAAGAAAGTGCTTTTGAGATTGAGGATAACACCCAAAAGGAAGAAAAACTCGTTGAAAAGAACGACCCCGACAAAAAAGACCATTTTGGGATTGATACAGAATTCGACCCAAAGCTCGAATTGAGTAATTACATTTTTCCCACGCTTGATTTACTCAAAGAGTATGATCAAATAAAACAGGAAATAGATGTAGCTGAAATAGAAAAAAGCAAAAATCTAATTGTTCAGACCCTCAGTAACTATAAGATTGGAATTTCTAAAATAAAAGCCAGCGTTGGACCAACGGTTACCTTGTATGAAATTGTCCCTTCAGCTGGTGTTAAAATTTCTAAAATAAAAAACCTAGAGGATGATATTGCTTTAAGTTTAGCAGCCTTAGGAATACGAATTATTGCTCCTATTCCCGGCAAGGGAACCATTGGAATTGAGGTTCCCAATAAGAACCCCGAAATGGTACCCATGAAAACAGTTCTGGCATCCAGCCGTTTTCAAGACAGCGAATTCCAATTACCCGTAGCACTTGGAAAAACCATTTCCAATGAAATATTTATTGCAGATTTAGCCAAAATGCCTCACTTACTGATGGCGGGAGCCACGGGTCAAGGAAAATCTGTAGGGTTAAATGCTATTCTTGTAAGCTTACTCTATAAAAAGCATCCGGCCTATATCAAGTTTGTTTTGGTCGATCCTAAGAAGGTAGAACTTACCTTATTTAATAAAATAGAGCGTCACTATTTAGCCAAACTTCCAGGAGAAGGGGATGCTATTATTACTGACAATGCCAAAGTAATAAATACCTTAAACTCATTGTGCGTTGAAATGGATGATCGTTACAGCCTGCTGCAAGATGCCATGGTGCGTAATATTGTTGAATACAATACGAAGTTCATTAATCGTAAATTAAACCCTGAAAATGGGCATCGATTTATGCCATATATAGTGGTGGTTATTGATGAGGTTGCAGATCTTATGATGACTGCCGGAAAAGAAATCGAAACACCCATAGCCCGTTTAGCTCAACTTGCCCGGGCCATAGGAATTCACTTAATATTAGCCACCCAACGTCCATCCGTAAATGTAATTACAGGTATGATTAAAGCTAATTTCCCAAGTAGAATTGCTTTTAGAGTAACGAGTAAAATAGATAGTCGCACCATTTTAGATGCCAACGGCGCAGACCAATTAATTGGAAGAGGAGACATGCTCTATAGTGGTGGAAATGAAACCATTCGCTTGCAATGCCCATTTGTTGACACTCCAGAAGTAGAACGAATTTGTGATTTTATTGGGGAACAACGTGCCTTTCCAAGTGCCCTAATTTTGCCAGAAGTAAAAGAAGAAGCCAGCACCAAAGGCGAAGGCTTTGATCCAAATGAAAGAGATGAGTTATTTGAAGACGCCGCTCGTTTAATTGTAAATCAGCAAACGGGGAGCACTAGTTTGATTCAACGGAAACTTAAACTAGGATATAACCGTGCTGGTCGATTAATGGATCAACTAGAAGATGCCGGTATTGTGGGCCCTAGTCGAGGGAGCAAACCACGAAACGTAAATATTCCCGATGAATATGCCTTGGAACAGTTTTTGCAAAATCTTAATTAATCTGTTATTATTGCATTGAATTGATGAGGAAAGTTATTTACATAGTACCCCTTTTGCTTCTGTTATCATTTACCGTTCCTGCGAACGTAAATGGTGCGAAAGCAGCCACAATACTAAAAAAAGTTTCGGCTGTTTATAAAAAGTACAAGACCATGAAGTCTACCTTCACCATAAAATCTACCGATAGGAATGATAAAAGTACCAAAAGCTCTGGTACATTGTGGTTAAAAGGCCCAAAATTTAAATTGGATTACGCCGGACAAATTATTTACTGCGACGGCAAATACACTTGGACCTATAATCCAACAGATAAAGAGGTAACAAAGGAAAAATACAAGAAAAAGAAAGGCAGTATTTCTCCTTCAGATATATTTAGCATTTATAAAAGAGATTTTAAAAATGCATATTCAGGAAATAGTAAAGTATCAGGAATCAATAACTATGTCATAAAAATGGTGCCAAAGAAAAGAAGGAATTATTCTTATCTCAAATTATACGTAAATCAAAAAACAAACAAAATATCTAAGCTTTCTCAATACTACAAAAATGGAACTACCCTGTCGGTATTGGTAAGCAAGTTTGTAGCAAACCCAAAGGTATCTGACGATTACTTTACGTGGAATGCAAGTAAAAATAAAGATGTGGAATTGGTTGACTTATCCAATTAAGGTCTCCCTTTCTTTAGACCATTATACATAAAGGCTCTCTCAAATAAATCTTGCAAAATCCCTAGGCTTAAAGCTCAGGTAATCTTACTCAAATCAATATTAATGGCATGCTTCCTGAAGTATTTTGGCATGCATCTCATCCACATCAACAATTCTAGAATTCAACCAATCCCTGACCTCTGATTTGTAGTTGGATTTGGAATTTTGAAAGTAGTTAATTGCTGTTTCTAATTCAGACCTGGTATTTATTTGCTTAGCTATACCCGCCTCCATGGCTGCCAAAGCCTCTGGAAATTTATCATGATTAGGTCCAAAAATTACAGGTAAACCATAAGCCATCGGTTCAAGAATATTGTGTAAGCCCTTCCCAAAAGCTCCACCTACGAAAGCCATATCCCCATATTGATAGGCAAATTTTAACATCCCCATAGTATTTAGGATCAGTACATTTGAAGACTCGGCCAAAACAAACGCTGTATATAATTGAGATTTTGGAAATAAATTTTTGATTAAGTCTATATGGTCAGGATTAAGATCATGCGGTGCAATAATCACCTTTGTATCATCCGATAATTTAGCCTTGGCAATAAGTTGCTCTTCTTTAGGCCAAGAACTTCCCAGAATAACGACCTGCCCTGCACTACCAACAAAGTTCTTCAAAATCTCATCTTCCTTAAAAAGTGTACCATTATTGAGCACTTTATTTATGCGTATATCTCCGCTTAAGAAAGCATTTGAAAAACCCCAAGAAAGAGCTAATTGAACTGATTTTTCATTTTGCAAATACAAGGCATTAAACTGACTCAATTGCTTTCGCCAAGGTTTGGCATAAAATTTAGATAAAAAATGATCGTCACGAAACAAGCCTGAAATCAAAAAGCTAGGAACCGCCCTTTTTTGAGCCTGCGCCATGTAATTGAGCCAAAACTCATACTTTACTAAAACAAAAGCTTTGGGTTTTATCGCACTAAAAACGCGTAGCGCATTTTGTTTTGAATCTAATGGAAGGTAAAACTTCTTTAACCCATTTACTTCAGGGCAATTTTCATATCCCGAGGGAGAGAAGAATGAAACCACCACCTGGGAGGCTCCATCTTTTAGAAATAGATCGATTAGGGGTTTAGCCATTTCAAATTCACCCAAAGATGAACAATGAAACCAAATATTTTGATTATGCGAAAATGAATTCAGGTCCTGGGCCTTTAAACCCATCACTCTCTTCTCAATTTTTAAAGAAAATTTAGCTCCCAATAATTGCAGCAAATGGGCTACTAAGGATATGAATTTTGAATAAAAAAACGTCAGCATTATTCGAAATATCGCGCCTCGGTAGATTTATATATTTTTAAAGGAATGATGATACCGGCATTAAAACTTACATATCGATCTGTTTTAAGAGCATCATCCCTCTTATTTAAGGAATATTCCCAAGATCTTCTATTTTTTGTAAACCCGTGTCCATAATCTACTCCCGCATATAAGCTTAGATTACGCAAAGAAATAAGATGGTATTGGACTGAGGTCATTAGGATTAAACCATTGTGCAATTGATCGTATCCTTTTATGTAATCATCCTCCAATTGTGGTACCTTTTCCGAATCAAATTGCATGCGAAGTTTGTGCTGCATGAAACCAGCTCCAAATCGAAGGTGAATTCCTTTATTGGGATTTGGCCTTTTCAAGCTGAATATTTTGCCAATGGTTGCCATAGAATACCATCCCCTCATTTGAAATCTTACTGCGGCAGGGTTCCCATTAATATCAACAAGCATATCATCGTAGGTCATGCCCTTAAAAATGCCTGGAGCCAAAATATTTTGACCGAAATACCCACTTCCTGTTAAACCAAAAGTAAGGTTCTTATTGGTTTTGTAAGTAGCCGTAACAGGTATACTAGAGAAAGACTTATACTTATCGCCAAAATCACCAAGACCTATACTAGGTGCAACACCAATTCCAAACAATAAATGCCGACCATATACCGTAGAATCTTGCCCTTGCAAGCCTGCAGATAACCCAAACACAATGGAAAGTAAACCCCACTTCATAACACAAATATACGACTAAGCTTGAAGCCCGCCGAGGAGCTTTTGATAAAATTCCTGGGGATTCTCTGCGTGAACCCAATGCCCAGCTCTCGGGACTTGTTCAAAACTAACTTTTGGAAATGCACTTCTTATCTTAAATTTATCTTCTTCTTTTACATATGCACTTTTAGCTCCGGTAATAAAAAGCACCTGGCCCATATAGGCATCTTTTGATAAGTCAAAGTCTCCAATCATCTCCTCATAAAATTTTTGGATAGACCGCATATTACTTTTCGTGCGATACCCTCCCTCCGGATTAATCTCTAAATTTTTTAGCAAGAACTGTCGAACACCCCTGTCCGGCGCATACTGTGCAAATGCCTCATCCACTTCAGCTCTGCTGTGATAGCTGTGCAAAGGCAAATCTAAAAAAGCTTTAAAATATGGCACGTGGCCTGCAGGATAGGATTTTGGTGCTATATCAACAACAACCAAAGATTGTAAACGATCCGGAAATTTTTCGGCCACCCTCATTGCTATTTTACCTCCCATGCTATGGCCAAGCAAATGAAACTTTGAAATATTTAAATGGTCAGCTAAACGGACAATATCTTCAGCCATTTCGTCATAAGACATTGAATCTGCGTGAAAACTCTTGCCGTGATTTCTCGCATCTATGCTAACCACTTGATGCGATTTGGAAAGAAGTTTAGCGTGATACTGCCAATTATCTAACATGCCAAAAATTCCATGAACAATGAAAAGTGAATCTCCACTTGCACCATAGATTTTATGATTTAGGATTTGCTCCATATCAAACTTCGTTTTGCCTCTGTGGGAAACGTTGATTTTAATTTAGAAAGTTCTCAACTGGAGCGTAAGGTAAATTAAAGGCCTCACTTACTCCTTTGTAAACTACATCTCCATTAATTATGTTCAATCCTTTCGCCAGCTCAGCACTATCCTTGCACGCTTGTTTCCACCCTTTATTTGCCAATTGTAAGGCAAAAGGCAAGGTAGCATTGGTTAAGGCCAAGGTACTGGTATAAGGGACTGCTCCAGGCATATTTGCAACACAATAGTGAATAACCCCATCGATATTATAGATCGGATCTGCATGTGTAGTAGGTTTACTGGTTTCAAAACATCCACCTTGGTCAATGGCCACATCAGCAATAACTGCTCCCGGCTTCATTGTTTTAAGCATGTCTCTGGTTATAAGGCGAGGTGCTTTTGCCCCTGGAATTAATACTCCACCTATCACTAAATCTGCTGTTTTTACTACTTCACGAATATTATACTCATTGCTGTATTGCGTTCTAACATTGGCCGGCATAAAATCATCTAACTGGCGCAATCGAGGAAGTGAAATATCCATAATGGTTACTCTAGCTCCCAATCCTGCAGCCATTTTGGCCGCTTGAGTTCCTACGATCCCTCCGCCAAGAACTATCACCTCAGCAGGTTTTACTCCGGGTACTCCCCCAAGTAAAACACCTAAGCCACCCATGGGCTTTTCTAAGTATTTTGCTCCTTGTTGCACACTCATTCGACCTGCAACTTCACTCATTGGAACCAATAGTGGCAAACTTCTATCTGCCTTTTCTACGGTTTCATAAGCCAAACAGACTGATCTGTTTTTAATCATTGCATTGGTTAAAGGTTCATGACTGGCAAAATGAAAATAGGTAAATAACAATTGATCGTCCTTGATTAATTCGTACTCCTCTTCTATGGGTTCTTTTACCTTAATAATCATTTCGGCAATGGCATAGACCTCCTCAATCGTCGGAAGAATTTTTGCCCCAGCGTTTGTATAGGCAGAGTCCTCAAAACCACTTCCTAATCCAGCAGTGGCCTGCACGTATACTTCATGTCCATTTTTAACAAACTCTACAGTACCTGCAGGGGTTACTGCAACTCGATTCTCATTGTTTTTAATTTCTCTAGGAACACCAATTATCATATCTCTTATTTTTTAAGTTAAAGCTGCAAATATAAATCTAAAATTGTGTTTGTGAATTTGATAATTTTAACGGGCTTTAGAATATCTTTTCTTTTTGTAATTTTGTGTAAATGTTCCGCAAAACCTACGAAAGATTCTCTTATACCATTGCCGGATTTATTTTAATTCTGGGAAGTTTTTATTTTATTGAAATTGAAGGAATAAAAAATAAAATAGGTTACCTCTTCTTAGGGGTAGGACTTATTCATATTGCTTACATAGTATTGATCCACTATCTCTTCAAAAAATCTAAATTTTCGGGCCATATTCTTCTCTTTACTGGAGCCGCCTGCATTTTTCTTATGGCTCTATTTAGGATGAGCTTAGAACATTGGGAGCTTCCTCTTACTTTAATGCTGATTAGTCTATTTGTCTTTCTGAGCGCTCGCCAATTGCAGGGCAGAATAAAGCTGTTCCCTCAAAAAAAAGAAAATAAGTAAGTCACGTCTCAGATTCTGCACTAAGCGTTTTTACAAGCTCCAAAACACATCTATTGATGAGTTGATAAACCTCCTCAAAACCCTCTTCCCCGCCAAACCAAGGATCCGGAACATCAATCTCATCTTCTTCTTCCAAATCAAAATCACGGAGAAATACAACTTTCTCCATTTGATCTGGATCTAATGACAAGGGCTCAATAGTGTCATAATTGCTTTCATCCATCACAAGGATAAGGTCAAATATTTCAAAATCATCGACAATAAAAGGCCTGCTTCGATGCGTTATTTCTATACCGTGCTTTGCCGCGTTGGAACGCGTTCTCTCATCGGCTAAATCTCCTTGATGATGATCGCTAGTGCCGCAACTATCTACCGCAAAAGCCTCACTAATATTTTGTTCTTCTAGGTAATGGCAAAACAGAGCCTCTGCCAAAGGGCTGCGGCATATGTTCCCTAAACATACAAATAAAATTTTCATAGAGTATTAAATCCAACCCATTTCAGTGCGTTTCTTTCCTTTGGTCTTGCAATTGCTTTTACTGCCTCCACAAGAGGCAAGGCTAAACACCAAAACTAAAACACTCCCTACAATTAGAATCTTCCTCATTCCTATATATAACGTTTAGGCCCTATCGAATATTTAATTTAGATTTTAAACTCTTACTAAGTGCATCTTTATGCAGCATGATGCAAATAGTTTTATACTGGAAATAGTTGTCTGAAACGTACAAATATCCCTTCGTATAATTGCTGGTTCCCCATGAGTTTTTGATTTTAAAGTATTCTTTCCCATTTTGGTCTGTATACAAACCCATGGCATGCATGCCATGATCGTCGGTTGTACTTTGATTATCGAAAGCCTCTTGACGGATTTGAACAGTAATTTCTTTTTCTGCCATTGGCTTTTCAAAGGCAGTACCTTCGCGATCCGCTCCGCCATTATTAAAGTTTTTATTGTCTTTTCCATTCTGCTTAAGTAAAGAATCATGTACTGGAACAATGCCCAGTCCATTTTTAAAGCTAAATCCTTTTTCACTTACATCACTTGCCCAAGCAAAAGAATACCCATCCTTTAGTGAACTTTTAGCCAATGCTGTCATTTCAGAGAGTGTAACATTATGAGCCGCTTGCATGCTCCAATTATCAGGAATTTCCAAAGCAAACGGAGCGTAATAAGGGTGGTGGGTAAAGCTTGTTATATATACATAGTCACCCAAATCCCAATCCAAGCTTTTGTAAAAACTTTCAGGAGTAAATTCCTTTCCGTCATAGTCAAATTTAGTGGGGGCAGCACCCAAATAAGAGTCTACAATAGCAGCTATGGTATTTTGCCAATTCGCCGATAATTTCCCAGCATTTTTTCCGTACTGTTGAACCACAGCGGCCAATACCTTTTCCATTTCACTATGATTGTATGTAGTTTCACCCTCTTTTAAGCCAGAATACACTGCCTGAGGAACCAAACCATACTTACTTGCAATGTATGGAATATCATGAAACTCTCCCCCTTGGGCAAAATTCACATGGCCATTCATTCGAACGTAGTTAATGGCTTTTTCAATATAAGCACATCGCACAATCCACATTTCACTCAAATCTATCGTTCCTTTCCCTAGACGAATTAACTCTGACTCAAGGAAGCTCATGGAGCTAAAACTCCAACAAGTTCCGGTTCTTCCTTGGCTCAACACTTTGGTAGACTCAGCCTTTTCAACTTCTGTAAAAATATATTCACTGCCTTGTTTATTGGTTTCTGTTTGCGCACTCAATGTGGCAAAAACAAATGGAAGGATAGGAAGTAGAATCTTCTTGTATTTCATCATATTGCACAAAAATACACACAATGCGGAGAAGTTACCAATCTTAGGAAGAAGAATGAAAAGAGGGAGAAAATCTACCCTGCACATCTCCAAAAAGGGTTAAATAAAAAAAGCCTCTGAAAATTCAGAGGCTTTTAAGCATTTTGCGGTCTGGACGGGATTCGAACCCGCGACCCCATGCGTGACAGGCATGTATTCTAACCAGCTGAACTACCAAACCGTTCGCTAATGCGGATGCAAATATATAGGGCATTTTTGAATATCCGACTTCATATATGTAAAAAATAAAAAAAAAGTACATCCCGTCGTGGCATCCCACTTTTCAGGATCCATCAGTCTTAATTCAAAAATGGCAATAAATTGTTAAAAGCTTCACTTCTTTAGTGCCATAAGTTAAACGTTTTATACGCATATAGTCCGTAATTTTGTAGCACAAATTCAATCATGTCATTTTCTACAAATTACCAGGAACGTTTTGAGCATCGCCACAATGGACCAAGCCCCTCCGAAATAGAGGCGATGTTGAAAGTCATTGGAATTGATTCGTTGGATCAATTAATAGACCACACCATTCCAGAAAACATTCGTTTAAGGGAACCCTTAGACGTAACACATGCTCAAGGCGAGCAGGAGTTTTTGGAGAATTTGAAGAAAATAGCCGCTAAGAACAGCGTTTTTAAAAGTTACATAGGAGCTGGATACTACGGAACCCACACACCTGGCGTTATTCTAAGGAATATTTTAGAAAATCCAGGATGGTATACGCAGTACACTCCTTACCAAGCAGAAATTTCTCAAGGCCGATTAGAAGCTTTATTGAATTTTCAGACCATGGTAATTGATTTAACCGGCATGCAAATTTCAAATGCCAGTTTACTAGACGAGGGAACTGCAGCAGCAGAAACCATGACCATGTTTTTGGGATTAGCTAAGCGCAAAAGAGGGATGAAGTTTTTTGTGGATACCGAAGTATTTCCGCAAACCAAAGATATTCTTATTTGCCGTGCCGAGCCCATGGGCATAGAGTTGGTATTTGGAGATCATCAAAGTTTTATACCCAGTGAAGATTATTTTGGTGCTTTGGTTCAATACCCAAACAATAAAGGAAATATTGAAGATTACCAGACTTTTGTAAATAAATGCAAAGAGGCGGGAGTAAGAACTTGCTTTGCCGCCGATATATTATCCTTAACGCTATTAACTCCTCCAGGAGAATTAGGAGCCGATTGTGTGGTGGGAAGCACTCAGCGTTTTGGAGTACCCATGGGATACGGTGGACCGCATGCAGCTTATATAGCTACGCGCGATGAATACAAGCGCCAAATGCCTGGACGTATTATTGGAGTTAGTGTAGACAAAAACGGAAATCGTGCCTTACGCATGGCCTTGCAAACACGGGAGCAACATATCAAACGCCAAAATGCAACCAGCAATATATGTACAGCTCAAGTTCTGTTGTCCATCATGGCAGGCATGTATGCCGCCTATCACGGAGCCGAAGGATTAAAGAAAATTGCCAGTCGCACGCATGCCCAAGCAAGCAGCTTAAATCTAGGCTTATCCCAGATAAATGGAATACAACAATTAAATGAGCAGTTCTTCGATACGCTTCACCTTGAAGTGCCAAATGATGAAAAATTAAGAGAAATAGCCGAGAAAAAGCAAATAAATTTACGCTACTTTGGTTCGAATAAAGTGGGTATTTCAGTAGATGAAACAACCACAGAGAGTGACATTTCTGATTTAATGGGCGTATTTATAGAGGCTTTTGGCGGAGAGGATAAGTCTCCTACAGGGCAAGTGAATTGTTCCATTAACAAGGACCATTTACGAAGCAGTTCTTTTATGCTGCATCCCGTTTTTAATTCCTATCACAGCGAGCATGAAATGCTGCGATATATAAAACGATTGGAATCTAAAGACTTATCACTATGTCATAGCATGATTAGTTTGGGCAGTTGCACCATGAAATTAAATGCGACCACAGAGATGATTCCAGTGACATGGGCAGAGTTTGGCAATATTCATCCATTTGCACCCTTGGATCAAACAGAAGGATATCAGCAGATTATAGAAGAATTGGATAGAGACCTTTCGGTTATAACTGGATTTCACAAAATGAGCCTTCAGCCAAATGCAGGTTCCCAAGGGGAATATTCTGGACTTTTAGTTATTAGAGAATATCATAAATCGAGGGGCGAAGCACACCGTAACATAGCCCTTATACCAAGCAGTGCGCATGGGACAAACCCAGCAAGTGCTGTTATGGCAGGAATGAAAGTTGTAGTGACTGCCTGCGATGAACGAGGAAATATCGATTTAGAAGATTTACGAAAAAAGGCCGAGGAACACAAGGATAATTTAGCCGCTTTAATGGTAACCTATCCAAGTACACATGGTGTTTTTGAAACCGAAATTGTTGAAATAACCGATTTGATTCATTCGTATGGCGGGCAAGTTTATATGGATGGGGCAAATATGAACGCTCAAGTAGGACTTACTAGCCCAGGTATGATTGGTGCAGATGTATGCCACCTTAATTTGCATAAAACATTCTGTATTCCTCATGGTGGAGGTGGCCCAGGAATGGGACCCATTGGTGTAGCAGAACATCTTACCCCATTTTTGCCAACCCATAGTTTAATTAAAACGGGAGGAGAAAAAGGAATTCCAGCAGTGAGCGCGGCCCCATGGGGATCGGCAAGCATTTTGCTTATTTCCTATGCATACATAAAATTAATGGGCAGTATTGGACTGGAGAATGCCACAAAAATTGCCATTCTTAATGCCAACTATATAAAGGCCCGTTTAGAAGGGGAGTTCCCAATTTTATACTCAGGTGCCAAAGGATATGCAGCTCATGAAATGATTGTAGATACTCGTATTTTTAAACAAAGTGCCAAAATTGAAGCGGAAGATATTGCCAAACGTTTAATGGATTATGGATACCATGCTCCAACATTAAGTTTTCCAGTAGCGGGTACCTTAATGATAGAACCAACCGAAAGTGAAAGCAAATTTGAGTTAGATCAATTTTGCGATGCAATGTTAGCCATTCGCGAGGAAATTAGGGAAGTGGAAGAAAACGATGAACTCCTAGAAGAGAATATCTTAAAACAGGCTCCACATACTGCTGTTGAGTTAATGGCCACCGAGTGGACACGATCCTACAGCCGAGAAAAAGCAGCTTATCCGCTGCCCTATGTAAGAGCCAGTAAATTTTGGCCTACCGTGTCTCGCGTAAATAGCGCGCATGGCGATAGAAACTTGATTTGCACATGCCTTCCTATGGAGGCTTATGAGGAACAGACAGCCTAATATTATAGGCCAAATATTCTTCTTTAAAAATATCTTGATAAACTCTTTGTAAAAGAGTAGTTTTGCAAACCCAATTTGGGAGAGTAGTAACTATATGAAATTATCACAGTTTAAATTTAACTTACCCGAAAGTTATATCGCACCTACCCCTCTTAAAACTAGACATGATAGCAAGTTGATGATTGTGGATCGCGAAAATCAAACCATTGAGCATCGTAAATTCCATGATATATTAGATGTTTTTAATGAGGACGACGTTTTTGTGGTAAACAATACCAAAGTTTTTACTGCTCGCATGTACGGTCAAAAAGAAAAGACTGGCGCCGAAATAGAAGTGTTTTTATTGCGAGAGCTGAACAATGAATTTAGACTTTGGGATGTGTTAGTAGAGCCCGCACGTAAAATTCGTGTAGGAAACAAATTATATTTTGGAGAAGATGACTTAGTTGCTGAAGTTGTAGATAATACAACCAGTCGCGGTAGAACCATACGTTTCCTTTTTGATGGAACGGATGAGGAATTCATGAACGTCATTAAGAAGATTGGTGAAACGCCCATTCCAAAATACCTCAACAGAGAAGTAATGCCAGAGGATGAGCACTGGTACCAGAGCTTATTTGCGAAAAATACAGGAGCTGTTGCCGCTCCCGCCGTTCAATGTCACTTTACACGAGAATTAATCATGAGGCTCGAGATTAAAGGAATCAAGTTTGCGCAAACTCAATTGAATTTGAGTATGGGTGCCTTTAGAGAAGTAGAAGTAGAGGACCTAAGTAAGCATAAAATGGATAGCGAATATTTCGATATTCCAACAGAATCCTGCAACATGGTAAATAATGCGTTAACAGACAAACGCAGAGTTCTTGCCGTAGGTGGAAGTGTTCTAAGAACGCTAGAAAGTTCAGTAAGTAGTTCAGGAACCCTTAACCCAGCTACCGGTTGGACGGATAAATTTATTACGCCTCCTTACGATTTTAATATTCCCAATTGTTTCTTAACAAATTTCCATGAGCCCGCCTCGCCGTTATTTATGCTGTCCGCAGCATATGCAGGCTACGACTTTATTAAGGAAGTATATAGAGAAGCTTTTGAACAGCAGTACCGTTTCCTATGTTATGGTGATGCATTGTTAATCTTATAAAATTTTAGTTTATACTTAAAAGCCCCTTATTCACAAGAATGATGGGCTTTTTTTATATTTAAGAATGGGACATTTAAGGGATCAAATCCCTTTTGGGCAATCGTTCATAAATGTACTTAAGATCCGGCATAAGGTAAAAAACCTTTTCATCTGGGATTCGAGTAATGTCCACAAAATAGCATTTTTCCATATCCGGACTATAACCCACTAAATACCCGTCTGCACGCATATCTTGCCCGTCCTGCACAATGGTGGTTTGATGAGGGAGCAAACAGTACCAACCCGAAGAATTTCCTTTTTCGTCAATCACATCCGCCACATCGAGTAATGGGCCAGAAACAATACTCTTAAAGTTCATAGGATGACGTTTTCGATCTTCTTTTAAGTTCGCAATCAAAGAAGACTTCCCTTGCTTTTTCACAATAGCTGGATGCATAAATTTAACAAAGGCATTAAAATCTGAATTCTTAAATACCCGATTCATTGCATTCACCTCCTCCTGAAATTTTATTCGCATGAGTAAGCTATCTTTTTTGAATCCTGTTAGACCAGCCAACTGTTCTTTAGGGATTGGGACGATGCTATCTGGGCTAATCCACTCTTTATTTAAATTTGGTTTTAGTGCACTTGAATCACTAGCCAAAAATGCGCTACCTTCTTCCGAATTCCCTGTTTCTAGCGAGTTAATGCTCTCATTATCTGACCCACAGGAACTTATAAAAATAAATCCAATGGAAACGAAAAGTGGAAAAAATCTCATGGTAAGGAAACGAAATTATCCAGCTTTTATTTTAGTCGACACCTCTTCTATAATTGCATCGCAAGCAGTTAAGGTATCATCCAACAATTCTTTTGCCTTTGCTAACAATTGATTTGCCCAAGCCTCATCTTTTATTCCAGAAGCATTAATAAGCACATTTAAGTAAGCTCCATGTACGCCTGTTTTGATGCATAAAGCACCTACTCCCACGTCACTGAGGCTATTTGGATTTCCTTTGGCTCCCATTTCAGTAAGAACTGGCAATGATTTTGCGGCGGCTAACATGGTCTTGTAAGGAATTTCCATGGCGTATTTACTGGCATCTTCTAGTGCTTGCGCTCTTAAACCTTTCTCTGTATTTGTTTCTTTAGGCATACTAAAGGTGGCCATAATTCCATTAAATGCACGAGTATCTTCATCTACCAAAGCCAAGAGTTCTTCCTTTACGCGTTGGCCTTTCGCAGCCCAGTCACTGTAGAATTCCACTTTATCTTCCCATCCTCGCTTACTAGCCGATAGATTGGCTACCATTGTTCCAAGAGCAACTCCCATTGCGGCTGCGGCTGCAGCAATACTTCCTCCACCAGGCGCGGGACTATCACTAGCCGTTTCATCTACCAGAGCTTCCAATGTCATCGAAACCAATTTTTTATCTTCTATGGATTGAAGCTGGTACTCAATAATCTTTTTCTTTGGATCGAATTCTGTTATTTCTGACAAGCCTAAACTGTGTATAGCCGAATCAATCAAGGCTGATTCACTCACGCCTGAACTTAAGCCTTGTTTATCCAAAAAATATTTTCCAGCGTCCAGCATGGCTTTTAAGGGAATAAGCCCCACCAATTCTGAACCTGTTACACGAGCACCTCTTTCCAGAGCTGAATTACAGGTTTCGTCAAAAGCAATATGCAGCGGTGTAATTTTATAATTGGTTAAGTTCATGCTAATCTGAGCCCTATTGTACTCTTCTATAAACCAACCAATGGCCTTTACTTGTTTTAATCTTCCAGGAATTCGAACCGTTTCGCCCTTATCATCCGTAACTATCTTACCAGAAATTGGATTCCCTTCTCGCTTTACTCTTCCAGCCTCACGCACATCAAAAGCAATTCTGTTTGCAATACGGGTGCTTTTGGTATTTAAATTTATGTTGTAGGCAATCAAAAACTCACGTGCACCTATGGCGGTTACACCTGTTTTTTCGTCGAACCGAGCTGGTCCAAAATCCGGCTTCCACTCGGGTTTTTCAATCTTCTTTGAAAACCCTTCATATTCTCCTCCTCGGATAATCGAAAGATTGCTGCGATCCTTATTTTCTTGAGCTTCCTCGTATAAATAAATAGGAATTTCTAAATCCTCTCCTACTCTTTTGGCTAACTTTTTTGCATATTCAGCGGTTTCTTCCATGCTTATGTTTGCCACTGGAATCATGGGACATACATCGGTAGCACCCATTCGAGGATGTTCTCCTTTATGCTTGCTCATATCAATGAGTTCCGCTGCCTTTTTTATGGCAACAAAAGCTGCATCAACCACAGCATCTGGCTCACCAACAAAGGTCACTACTGTTCGATTGGTTGCTTTTCCTGGATCTACATCCAAAAGATGAACCCCATCCACTTTTTCAATCTGATCGGTAATTTGCTTAATTACATTTAGGTTTAATCCTTCACTAAAGTTTGGTACACACTCAATCAGTTGTTTTTGCATAGTGCAAATATAAATTTGATGACATTGATTCATGTATTTTTTGAGTGTGGGTTATCCACCATTGCTCAAAAAAACAAATTCTTAATCTTCGGTAATTTGAGGTGAAAAATCATCGTCTCCCCCCTGGTGCTTACTAAAGTCGTCATTATCATCATCAAATGGATTGATATCGGGTTGATTCATTCGGCTTTGCTTCACTTTTTCCTCGCCATAATCATCTCCTGTACTAATACCCATCATGGCGCGCTCTTCAAAAGACAAATCAATAAACTTAGAGTATTGCCCTACGAATTTAACTTTAGCCTCTCCCACACTTCCATGTCGATTTTTACCCACTACAATTTCAGTTAAGCCTTCAACCGTTGGCCCCAAATTTTGATCGCTGCCTGTTTCTTCTCCCTGCCCTACTTTTTCGTAATAACCAGAGCGATAAAGGAACAATACAATATCGGCATCTTGCTCAATAGAACCCGATTCTCTCAAATCAGATAATTGGGGCTTTTTAACCGCCCTTTTCTCTACTTCTCTACTCAACTGAGCCAAAGCGATAACTGGAATGTTCAATTCTTTTGCAAGACCTTTTAAAGACCGGGATATAAAAGCAATTTCTTGCTCCCTATTTCCCGCATTTTTATCGGAATGCGTAAGTAATTGCAAGTAATCAACAATAACAATATGCAAACCAAACTGAGAGTGGACCCTTCTGCATTTTGCCATCAAATCAAAAATGCTCATTTGAGGAGTATCATCAATAAAAATATTGGATTGAGACAAATTCTGGGTCTCGCTATGCAAGCGTTTCCATTCTTGGTCTGTTAGTTGGCCTTTTTTAATTAAGTCTCCACTAATTTCTACCTCTGCACTAATCATTCTCTGCACCAATTGCACATCACTCATCTCCAATGAAAACATTAAAGCGCTGCGCTCTTTACCATTTCTATCAGGCACCACAGCATTGCGCAAAAAGGAAAGTGCCATGGCTGTTTTACCCATACCTGGCCGAGCAGCCATAATAACTAAATCCGACGGTTGAAATCCTGCAGTAAAACGATCCAACTCCAAAAACCCAGAGGGCACTCCTGTTATTCCCTCATTCTCTTCATCGCTTCGCTCCTTTAAATCATCAATAACCCGTCCAATAAGCGTTTCAATGGATGAGTATGACCGTTTTAAACTTTCATTCTTTATTGCATACAGGGCTTTTTCACTGTCATCAAGCATAGTCAATGCATCCTTACTATCGTCGTAAGCCTCGGTCGATATCTCACCACAAACTCGAATGAGTTCCCGTTGAACAAATTTTTGGGTAAGTATTCTAGCGTAGTATTCAATATTCGCAGCACTGGCCAGTTTATTGGTAAGTTGTGCTAAATAATAACTGCCACCTGCGGCATTTAAGTCGCCTCTATTTCTTAAATCGTTGTTTACTGTGAGCAAATCCACTACCGAATTTGCACTGTACAAAGAAAAAATAGATTTAAAGATGGCTTGATGTTCTGGAAAATAAAAATGTCGTTCCGTTAAAACATCCATGACTAAGGAAAGCTTTTCTCTTTCCAAAAGCATGGCCCCCAAAACCGCTTCCTCCAGTTCTTTTGAGTGTGGAGGTACGCGACCCTCGAGCAGCTCCCCGCGAGGGGTAACGCTAACCTTTGGTTTGGACAATCCTTTTTTCTTAATCTCTTTATCTTGATCCGCCATAATTGAGTAACCACAAATTTAACGGAGTAAGGCATGACAAAATGCTTAATTATTCACAGAATTTCTGCCAAAAGGTGCAAAAATGGTTAGTAACCTTAATACTTCCCGAATAATAAGGCTGCAAGTATGTCTTATTGGAAATTTTGGACTCGTTTTTGAAGTATTGTTGTTGAAAAATATCCAAATTATTCAACACCCCGTGTTTTGTTAGTTTCGGATGATATCAAAATTGTAATTAGTCGTTAAATTTGTAAAGACACATGGAAGCTAAGTTTTCACCCAGAGTAAAAGAAGTTATTCAATATAGCCGCGAGGAGGCCATTCGATTAGGGCATGACTATATCGGATGCGAGCATTTATTGCTCGGCATCATCAGAGAGGGCGAAGGAAAAGCCATTCAAACCATTAAATTATTAGAAATAGACGTTCTTCGCCTGAAACAAGGGGTTGAAGAAGCTATTTTAAGTGAACGAAAGGCCATTGCTAATTTGGGCAATATCCCACTGACGAAACAAGCAGAAAAAGCCCTGAAAATAACTTACCTGGAAGCAAAAATATTTAAAACTGATTTGATTGGGACGGAGCACCTTCTCCTGTCTATTCTAAGAGATGAAGATAATTTATGCAGTCAGATTTTGGAAAAATATGGCATTAATTATGATATTTTTAAAGCCTTATTAGAAGAAGGAGTCGATAGCATTCAAGGGGAAATTTCTGGAGATGACGAAAGCGACAACCCCGAGGATTACTATCACAGGGAAAAGAAAGAATCAGAAACCCGTAAATCAACAGGTAAATCGAAGAGCAAAACACCTGTATTGGATAATTTTGGAAGAGATTTAACCAAGGCTGCCGAGGAAGATAAATTAGATCCCATAGTAGGAAGGCACAAAGAAATAGAACGGGTTTGCCAAGTCTTAAGTAGACGTAAGAAAAACAATCCCGTTTTAATTGGGGAGCCTGGTGTGGGTAAAACAGCTATAGCAGAAGGCCTTGCCTTGCGAATTACGCAAAGAAAAGTTAGTCGAGTATTGTTTGACAAGCGAGTGGTTAGTTTAGACTTAGCCTCATTGGTTGCTGGAACAAAATATAGAGGGCAATTCGAGGAGCGCATGAAAGCCCTCATGGTAGAGCTTGAAAAATCAGATAACATCATCTTATTTATTGATGAAATTCATACCATAGTTGGAGCAGGTGGAGCCAGTGGCTCCTTGGATGCAAGTAATATGTTTAAACCCGCCTTAGCGCGAGGCGAAATTCAATGCATTGGTGCAACCACTTTGGATGAGTACCGACAGCATATCGAAAAAGATGGAGCCTTGGAACGAAGGTTTCAAATGGTTCTTATTGAGCCCGCATCGGTAGAAGAATCCAAAGAAATTCTTAAAAATATTAAGGATAAATACGAGAAGCACCATGGGGTAAGATACTCTGATGAAGCAGTAAACGCCTGTGTAGAATTAAGTGTAAGGTATATGAGTGATCGACATTTACCAGATAAGGCCATTGATATTATGGATGAGGCAGGAGCTCGCGTTCATATTAGTAATATTCACGTACCCAATGAGATTTTATCTTTGGAAGGCAAAATAGAGGATATCAAATCTGAAAAAACAGCCGTTGTACGTTCACAAAACTTTGAAGAAGCCGCTAAGCTAAGAGATACTGAAAAGCGACTGTTGGAAGAGTTAGAAACCGAAAAGGAACAATGGGAGCGAAAGAGTCAAGAAGAAACATTTGAGGTAAGCGAAGATGATATTACCCAAGTAATATCTATGATTACGGGCATACCGGTTATGCGCATGACCGAAAATGAATCCAAGCGATTGCTAAACATGGCTCAAAAAGTAGGCAGCGAGGTTATAGGCCAGAGCAATGCGGTAGAAAAAATTACCAAAGCTATCCAAAGAAGTCGTGCCGGCTTTAAGGATCCAAACAAGCCCATTGGTTCGTTTATATTTTTAGGACCTACAGGTGTTGGTAAAACCGAATTAGCAAAATCGCTTAGCCGATTCTTATTTAATACAGATGAAAGCATGATTCGCATAGACATGAGCGAATTCATGGAAAAATTTGCGGTAAGTCGCTTAGTTGGAGCGCCTCCGGGATATGTAGGTTATGAAGAAGGAGGTTTACTTACGGAGAAAGTGCGACGTAAACCCTACAGTGTTGTGCTTTTTGATGAAGTAGAAAAAGCGCATCCCGATGTCTTTAATCTCATGCTACAAGTGCTAGATGAGGGACAAATGACCGACAGCTTGGGAAGAAAAATCGATTTTAGAAATACCGTTATCATTATGACATCTAATATTGGATCTCGCACCTTAAAAGACTTTGGTACAGGAGTTGGCTTTGGAACCAGTAGTAAAGAATTACAAAAATCAGCAGAGAGTAAACAAGTGATTGAAACACAATTGCGAAAATTCTTTAGTCCAGAATTTTTGAATAGAGTGGATGATGTCATCGTTTTTAACAGCCTTGCGAAAGAAGAGATTGTGAAAATCTTAGATATCAGAATGAAAGGAATGTTGGCTCGGATTGCAGATTTAGGATATACCGTGCAATTAACAAAAAGTGCGAAGGAGTTTCTAGCTGATAAAGGCTTTGATCCAGACTTTGGAGCACGTCCCTTGCAAAGGGCACTTCAGAAGTATTTGGAAGAACCCTTGGCAGAAGAAGTTCTCAAAGGAGGACTCAGCGAAGGAGATACCATTAAGGTAAATCACGCCAAAAATTCCGAAGGATTGCAAGTAAGTAAAGTCAAACCAAAAGCAGAAAAAACAGATAAGAAATAAGCGTTTTGAATGGCATTATTGGGGAAATGGGAATCAATAATGCGATACTTACAGCGACTTTAAAATAAAGCTGAAGAAGATTTCTCAAAAGTATTTGTTTTTTAGCAAGTATTATCTATTTTTGCGAGCCCAAAATTAACATAAGGCCATGCCGAAAAGAACATACCAACCATCGAAGAGAAAACGCGTAAATCGCCATGGATTCCGTACACGAATGAGTACGACTAATGGAAGAAGAACACTCGCTGCTAGAAGAGCAAAAGGACGCGTGAAGTTGTCTTCTGCTGACGAAAGAGGTCACAAAGGGTAAAGCCCTTTAGGTCCAGACGGTACAATCAATGACTGGCCGAAATACTTTTTCGAAAGAAGAACGATTAACTAATAAAAAAATTATAGACGGACTCTTTGGGTCCGTTTCGCATGTAAAACAGTTTCCACTTCGTCTAAATATCCTCCCAGTAGAGGAAGAACATTGGACTTTCCAAGCCAAGGTTGTTATTGTAACAAGCAAGCGAAACTTTAAGAAAGCAGTCGATAGAAACTATCAGAAAAGAGTGCTGCGCGAGCTTTACAGAACAAGAAAAGCAAAACTATATGAACCTATGGGAAAGCAACGATATGCTTTGGCACTCATTTATGTGGGCAATCAAAAACATAGCTTTGTAGATATTCAGAAAGCCATGGACGGGCTAATACTAAAGGCCATTGAATATTTTGAAACAGATGCTTAAACTTCTTTTCATAGGAATGATCAAAGGCTATCAATATTTACTAAGCCCCCTTTTCCCGAGCAGTTGCCGTTACACTCCAACCTGCTCTCAATATGGAATTGAAGCTTTAAAAAAACATGGCCCATGGAAAGGGTTGAAACTCACTTTCAAGCGCATCTCTAAGTGCCATCCTTGGGGAGGTGACGGTTACGATCCAGTTCCGTAGATCGATGCAAACATGCTTTTAAGCTATTTAATAAAATATTTACACCCTACCTACGTTTAATCAGCTATAAGTTATGTCAGTAGTGCAAAAAATTAGCAATTTACCCTTATTTTCGCCACAAGTTAATAGATCTCTGGCACACTAATTGAATTATTAAACATGAAAATGGTAAAGAAATTAAGCATCCTTCTTTTTAGCATCGCTAGTTTTAGCTTTGTTAATGCACAAAACATCGGTTACGTAGATTCTGATGTCATTTTGAATAAGATGCCCGAATACAAATCGGCACAACAGCAATTGGACGATATGGCTGCCAAATGGCAGGCAAAGGCGGATGAGATGCAAGCAGAAGTAGATGAGTTGTTTCGAAACTTTGACGCGGAAAAAGTATTTCTTACTCCCGAACAAGGAGAAGCGAAACAGAAAGCCATTATTGAAAAAGAAGATGCTTTGTTTAAATACCGCGAAGAAAAATTTGGTCAAAATGGAGAACTCTTTAAAAAGAGAGAAGAACTTATTAAACCAATACAAGATAAAATTTATGCAGCCGTTCAAAAAATATCTAAAAAGAATGGAATCAGATTTATGTTTGACAAGGCCGGTGGCGTGCTTATGCTCTATGCCGATGAGAAATATGATAAAACAGAAGATGTAATGCAAGAACTAGGCATTGCGATCACAACACTAGAAGAATAAAATGAAAAAAGTTATAATTACATCAATGCTTGCTTTGGCTCTATTAGCCACGCAATCCGTGAAAGCTCAATCTCAAAAATTTGGATTTGTAGATGCATCTCGAGTTTTTGACACAATTCCTCAAATGGATACGCTTAGGTCCGCCTTAAACATATACCAACAGGGTATTTATACAAGTTTGGGTCAAAGCGAAGCGGATATTCAGAAGAAATACCAAGAGTATCAAAGCATCCAAAGCGGTCCTGTAACAGCACAAACGCAGCAGAAACTTGAAATTACGGAGAATTTGATAAAATCCATGCAACAAAACTTAGAATTAGATAAGCAACAAGCGCAGTCTAATTTAGAGCAAAAGCAATATGCCTTGTTGCTGCCCTTAAATTTGTACATTAATAAACAAATTGAAAGCATTGCAAAGAGCAAAGGATACTCTCATATTTTGAGCTCTGCTCCAACAAATATGTATTATTCTGTAAATGACAATGAAGATATTACAGCGGATATTATCAAAATAATGTTTGATAATGCCCCAAAAGTTCAGGCAACTCCTCAACCAAAATAAAAAACATCTTCACCAATTAAAAGCCAAGAGAACTAAAGTTCCCTTGGCTTTTGTATTTTTACCCCATGAAACAATCCTTTAGAAACGCCTTCTTGCTCACGCTGGCCATCAAAGCATTGTTTTATGTTTTTGGGTATATACTTAGGCCCGATCCCATAAATCAAGGGTTATTTTTCAACGTATTTATGGAAAATGATAGCTATTGGTATAAGCATATATTTGACCAGGGCTATCCCTTAAAAGTTCCCGGATATTGGGAACAGAGTTCCTTTGCGTTCTTCCCGCTATACCCCCTCCTAATAAAAGGCCTCTCTTGGTTCTTTGCATCATTTGCCAACTCCGCATTTGTGCTTAGCCTTGGACTAAGCTTTCTTTGGGTAAAAGGGATCTTTAAATATATGATTGCCTTGGGTAAAAGCGCCTCCGATGCCTTTTGGTTGGTATTGCTGCTCCAGTGCATTCCTTTCCACTACTTCTTTCATATGTTTTATACGGAGTTGCTCTTTTCTACCCTTCTTTTTTGGCTAATGTATACCATCCAAAAAGACCGTTTCATGGCAGTATTCTTTCTGTGTATTCTTATAGCCGCCAGCAGGCCCACAGGGCTGCTATTTGCCTTTAGCCTATTCCTTACCCTTCTTATTCAAATTCATCCTTCCCAATGGTTTAGCAAGCCAAACCTAAAGAGATTGCTCCCTTTTATTGGCGCACCCATTGGTATAGGCCTTTATGCAAGCTATTGCTATGCGAGAGTGGGAAGAGCTTTTGTATTTAGAGAAAACATGAGCGCTTGGCAACGAGACTATTGTTGGCCTTGGGAATCGTTTGAGACCAATCACATAGAATTGCAATACCTTGGCGTATATGCGGCGGTATTATTGCTCATAGGGCTTTATGCGGCATATTTAAATAAGGGTAAAAATCTATTGATTATTTTGCCAAACCTCATCCTACCCCTTTGCACGGGAACGGTAACCAGTTATCCTAGATACGTTTCGGTAAACCACCCTATTTTTGAGAAACTCTTAGCAAAGTTCACTTTTTTACGAAAGCCCTGGTTTCTGGCTCTGCTATTTTTGGGCAATTTAGCCACCTTTGCCTATTGGGTGCTGGTGCATGATGTATTAAGCTACTAAATTTTCTTCCTCGTCTTCGGAGTCAGAATCTTCCTCAAGCACATCACTTTCGACCACCAAATTATCAATAATAAACTCTTGCCGCGAGGGAGTATTTTTTCCCATATAGTAATTTAACAGCTGCTCTATGGATGTATCCTTGGATAAAATAACCGGTTCCAATCGAATATCCTCTCCAATAAAGCCGGCAAATTCATCTGGAGAAATTTCTCCTAAACCTTTAAAACGAGTGATTTCTGGTTTTGGGCTCAGTCGCTCTATGGCTTTAAGCCGTTCCTCATTAGAATAGCAATAGGCGGTTTCTTTTTTGTTACGTACTCTAAATAATGGGGTTTGCAGAATATATAAATGTCCATTTCTTACCAGGTCTGGGAAAAAGTTTAAGAAGAAGGTCATCATTAACAAACGAATGTGCATTCCATCCACATCGGCATCAGTGGCAAGAACTACTTTATTGTAGCGCAATCCGTCCATTCCTTCCTCAATATTTAAGGCATGCTGCAACAGGTTAAACTCTTCGTTTTCATAAACCACTTTTTTCTTTAGGCCATAGCAATTCAGGGGTTTCCCTCTTAGGCTAAATACAGCTTGATAGCTTGTGTTTCTACTTTTAGTAATACTTCCACTGGCACTATCTCCCTCTGTAATAAACAAGGTGGTTTCATAAGCATCATCCTTATCCATGGTAAAATGAACGCGACAATCTCTCAATTTTTTATTGTGCAGGTTCGCTTTTTTTGCTCTTTCCTTGGCCAATTTTTGCACCCCTGCCATATCCTTCCGCTCTCTCTCGTTTTGAAGAATCTTTTTCAAGAGTGCTTGGGCTACTTCATCGTTTTTATGCAAGTAATCATCCACTTGCTTTTTAACAAATTCTGTAATTCCAACTTTAATACTTGGCCCTTCTGGCCCCATATCGGCACTTCCCAATTTGGTTTTGGTTTGGCTCTCGAATATGGGTTCCATGATACGAATACTCACGGCGGCACTAATGCTGCTTCGAATATCTCCTGCATCAAAATCCTTTTTATAAAACTCGCGAATGGTTCTCACAAAAGCCTCTCTAAATGCTTGCAGATGTGTTCCTCCCTGGGTGGTGTATTGTCCATTTACAAAGGAGTAATACTCCTCGCCATAACTGCTGGTATGAGTAAAAGCAATTTCTACATTCTCGCCTCTGGCATGAACGGCCGGATAAATCATTTCTTCCGGATTGACTTTACTTTCAATTAAATCGAGCAGTCCATTTTTACTTGAAAAATTAACGCCGTTAAAAACAATGGTTAACCCCGAGTTTAAGTAAGTATAATACTTTATCTGATTCTCAAGAAAATCGGTTATAAATCTATAATTCTTAAATACTGAATCATCGGGCGTAAACCGAATTCGGGTCCCGTTCCGTTCCTTGCTCTCCTTTATTTTATCGTCTTCTATGAGCTCCCCTTTATCAAAAGCGGCGCGCTTTACTTCACCCTCTCTAAAACTTTCTACAACAAAGCGATTACTTAGGGCATTAACGGCCTTGGTCCCGACCCCGTTTAAGCCCACACTTTTTTGGAAGGCTTTGCTATCGTATTTACCCCCGGTATTTATTTTGCTTACACAATCAATGACTTTTCCTAAAGGAATTCCACGTCCATAATCTCGGATCATCACTTCCACGTCATTCACTTTTATTTCAATGCGCTTGCCATTGCCCATTACGTGCTCGTCAATACTATTGTCCAAAATCTCCTTCACCAAAACATAGATACCATCATCTGCAGCAGTTCCATCTCCCAGTTTTCCTATGTACATTCCGGGTCTTAACCTGATGTGCTCTTTCCAATCAAGGCTCCGGATTTCGTTTTCGGTGTATTTAACTTCGGCCATTTATTGTTGCAATTTAATACGGAAAAATGGCTTGCTCCTCCCAAGTTTTCTACATTGGTATTGAAAATACCTGAGACGTTTAGCTTAAATAACAGAACCTATTATTTCACTAGTTTTACACTCGAAGCGTTTGCATTTCGGAGGTGTAATGTAAATTTGCACAGATGCACAAAATAAAGTTTTTTATCGGCCTGGTAGTTTTGTTTCTAATAGCCTGTCAACCAAGTGAGACCCAAAGGCCTTTTAGCCAATACGAACGCTTTATGGTGGGCCAAAAAATAGTATTGGATTCGATCCCAGACACCATAGCAGTAAGCATTGAAAATTACGTGAAGAAGGAGCAGCCTAAAGATGGTGCCCAACTGATGTGGGTGGCGGCTAACTTAAATAGCAAAGGAGGACGAGTGCGAAGGTGTGCTGCTAATTTAGAAACCATTGCTCGCGACTATCCCAATAGTCCCATCGTGCCCGATGCCCTTATTTCGGCAGGAACCAATTATCAAAATTTAGGCATGATGAATCATGCGAAAAAGGCATATGGCCAATTCTTAAATAAATATCCAAAACATGCCATGTATAAAGATATTAAAATGGCATTTACCATGTTGGAAGAAGGAATTTCCTCGCCTGAGGAGCAATTGGAGTTTATCCGAAAAAATCAAACAAAGTAAAATTGGAAACCTACCGCATTGAATATGGCTATCTCCCTCAACAGGATTTGAAGGCCATCGTGCGGCATATAAAAAAAGGCAATTTAGCTATTTTTCCAACCGATTCGGTGTACACCTTGGCTTGCGCTTTAAGCGCAAAAGATTCGATTAAACGCTTGTGCAAATTGGTTGGGAAAAAGCCAGAACAGGCTCAACTAAGCATTATATGCAACGATTTCTCCATGATATCAGACTTTACGGTTCATTTTAGCACAAGTAATTTTAGAAGCATGAAGGCGGCTTTGCCGGGGCCTTATACTTTTATTTTAAATGCCGATAGAAACCAAACGAAGCATTGGGAAAATAAGCGAAAAACCTTAGGCGTTCGAATACCTAATCAAGAGTTCTTGCTGGAACTAATTGGCCAAATTGGCGAGCCTCTTATTTGCAGTTCTTTGCACAGCGAGGATGAATTGAAATCCTATTTTACAGAACCTGAGAATATAGAACAACAGTTTAAAGACACCATAGACTTATTTGTGGAGGATGGCGCCGGAGGAACGGAGCCAAGCACCATAATTGATTGCACCGGCGATTTTCCAGAACTAATAAGAGAAGGGATGGGAACATGGCCGCTGTAGAAGCAACGTTTAGTTTGAGCGATGAACACCAATCGTTCATTGAACTTATTACCGAAACGCGAGAAGGAATCTTTTACCTTACCGGCCCGGCAGGCAGCGGGAAATCTACCCTAATAGAATACCTCAGAAGAAATATTTTTCAAAAACCCCTTATTGCCGCTCCTACTGGCGTGGCTGCTTTAAATGTGAGAGGGCAAACCATTCACTCTCTCTTTCAGCTTCCGCTGGGGCCATTGCTTCCGGGCGATTCCAGGCTTTTTAAGCGGTATTTTCAGAAAAATAAATATCAAATGTTTCTTCAATCCGATATTATTATCATTGACGAAATTAGCATGGTTCGGGCAGATACCTTGGATGCTATTGATACCATTTTAAAACGCATTACCCGAAAAAACCTGCCCTTTGGCGGCAAAAAAATATTGATGGTGGGCGATGTTTTTCAACTGGAACCCATTGTTAAAGGCACAGAATCGGGGCTTTTGGCGGAGCATTATGAAAGTCCATTCTTTTTTCACTCCCAGGTACTTACCAAAAACCAGTACGATACGTTTAAACTAAAAAAAATATACCGCCAATCGGATGAACGATTTTTAGGATTATTGAATACGGTAAAAATGGGCGAAAGCGATGAATACACGCTGGAAGGCCTAAATGATCGTGTTACCGAGGCCAATGAAGATATAAAGTCTATTTACTTGTGCGCGCGCAAAGCGGAGGCGGAAGGCATTAATAATGAACGCATGAATGCCTTGCCAACGGAGTCCCGATCCTACAGCGGACGAGTTTCTGGAGAATTTGGGACAAATATTTTACCCAATGACATTTTACTTGAATTGAAGCCCGAAGCGAGGGTTATGTTCCTAAAAAATGATCCAGAAAAACGATTTGTTAATGGAACCCTAGGCACCGTTACCCAACTCAATTCGCAAACCATTCGTATAGAAACAGATGATGGCGAAAGAGTAGAAATGGAACCCGAAACCTGGGAAAATATTAAATATTCTTATGATGAAAAAGAGAATACCATCAGCGAAAATGTGATGGGAAGCTTTGAACAATTTCCCATAAAACCGGCTTGGGCTATCACCATTCACAAAAGCCAAGGCTTAACTTTCGATCAAGTAAATATAAATTTAGGTGCAGGAGCCTTTGCCAGCGGAATGTTATACGTAGCGCTAAGCCGATGCAGAACGCTCGAAGGAATTAGCTTAAAAGCGCCCCTGAGCCCGCGTGACTTTAGAGTAAATCCAGTAGTGGTAGAATTTGCGGGAGGAACGTTTTATTAATAAATTAAGGTACCATAGGTTTGTAAACATAATGAGGCATATGTGCTGTAACTCTATTTCTTTACCAAAGAGTATTCTTCTTGGGATCGGTTTGTTCCTGGTACAATGGACCCAAGCGCAAACCGATAGTTCAGAAATTGAAAGTTTTGATGAGGTGATTATTTCTGCTCAAAGGCAACCCGTTTCGCGAAGTTCCATGGCGCGACAAGTGGAAATATTAAGTGGCAAAAAAATGGCTGCCTCACAGCCCGCCACCTTGGCCGATGCAGTTCAACTTAGCGGAAAAGCCTTTATTCAAAAAAGCCAACTGGGTGGAGGATCTGTTGTTTTAAGAGGTTTTGAAGCCAGTAGAATTCTGCTTGTAGTGGATGGAGTGCGCATGAATAATGCGGTATATCGCGCGGGTCATTTACAGGATATTGTTACCTTAGACCAATTTTCCGTAGATAGAGTGGAGATGCTCTTTGGCGGTGGAAGCAGCATGTACGGGAGCGATGCACTGGGAGGTGTTATTTATGTTAAAACAAAGTCCCCAGCTTTTACCGATAGTTTAGAAATTAGACCTTTTGCGCATTTTAGATTTTCCAGTGCTGGGAATAATACCGCGGTGAATACAGGGTTGACGGTAACTCATGCAAAATCGGCCTTTATTTTTAATGCCACTCTTAGTGAGTACGGCGATTTGCAAATGGGAAGCACCAATTTTAGTGATGTACCTAATTTTGGCTATCGCTATCAATACGCAGCAACTAAAAACGGCAGAGATACTGTAATTCAAAACAATAGACCCCGAAAACAAATCGGATCAGGCTATCAACAAATGGATTATATGTTTAAAGGAACCTTTTTAACCCATGGCATAAAACATGGCTTTAATACCAATATGTCTTTAAGTACGGGTATCCCGCGATACGATAGATTAAGCAATGTTGCCAATGGCCTTCCTAAATTTGCTGAGTGGGAATACGCTCCACAAAATAGGTTTTGGATTTCCTACTTTGTTGAAAAGCAAGGAGAAAAGAATTACCAAAAACTCGTGGGCGCTTTCCAAAAAACCAATGTGAGTAGAATCAATCGGAGGTTTAATAGTCCCACCCGACAAATAACCAATGACAGGGTAAATATGTACACGCTTAATTATGATTTTCGGCATCGATTAAGCAAAACATCTCAATGGCAAACAGGTGCAGAGCTGGTTTTAAATACAGTAAATAGCAAAGGCTATGCAGAAAATATAACTACCCTAGAAAAGCAACGATCCAATGCGCGGTATGCCGATTCATCAGTTTACACTGCGGCGGCAAGTGTGTATGCCGGCATAAGTGGTCATTTTCCAAAGGCGCGACTCAGGTATAATTCTGCTTTTCGCTTAACGGCCTATCAACTGTCTGCTGGCTTTAGTCAATACGCTCAAAAACTACTCCCAGAAAGCTCCATTGATTTTTTCAACTTTGCACCAAGTGCCGATCTTGGATTGGTTTATTTAATACGTAAAAATTGGAACCTAAAGGCGGCAGCTCAAACAGCATTTAGAAATCCAAATGTGGATGATGCAACCAAACTTTTTGAGTCTAGACCCGGCATAAAATTGGTGGTTCCTAACAATGCCATCGAACCAGAAAGAACCTACACGACCGAAATCTCCTCGAATGTAAGTAAAAAGAGATTTAATTTTGAAATAGGAGCTTATTCTACGGCTATTCGCAACCTAATGGTAGATCAATCGCGGGGAGATAGTCTGGTGTTCCAGGGAGATACCACGCCTGTTTTTCGGATAGCAAATGCCGCTTCTGGTATAATTAGAGGCGCGTATATCAGCACCCAATATCAGTTTTTGAACCATTGGTATTTAGATGGAAGCATCACCTTTACCAAAGGGCGATTTAAGGCAGATGGAAATTCCTTTTTTGAGCCTTTGGATCACATTCCACCCACCTTTGGCAGACTTGGGGTAAAATACAAGAAGAAGGGATTTGATATTCAGGCATTTGTTATTTTTAACGGTATAAAACCCAATTCGGAATACAGCAGCAGCGGAGAGGATAATTTGGATGACACCCAATATGGAGCACCCAATGGCTTTACACCAGCTTGGCAAACCTACCACCTGAGCGCTCATAGCAGCGTATCAGAAAATGTAGATTTTTGGATAGGTATAGACAATATACTAGACTTAAACTACCGCCCTTTTGCCAGTGGCATTAATGCTGCAGGCAGGAACCTTTCGCTTACCTTGAGGTATGCCTTTTAGAAGGGCCGAACGCAATCGGCCTTATAAAGAAGCAATATCCCAAGCGTATCTCCATTAAATTAAAGACCATTTCTCTGCTTTAATTAGTGCTTATACTCCTGCTAAAACATAAAATTAGGCCAAATCCTAGCTCTTATTTTATTAAAACATAAGTATTGGTAGACATCTAAAAAGCAATTATATTTGCACCTTGCAAGGGGGATTAGCTCAGTTGGCTAGAGTACTTGCATGGCATGCAAGGGGTCATCGGTTCGAATCCGATATCCTCCACAAGCCGGGCCTATAGCTCAGTTGGTTAGAGCACCTGACTCATAATCAGGTGGTCCATGGTTCGAGTCCATGTGGGCCCACTCAATAAACCCTTTAATACAAAGGGTTTTATTGTTTCAACTACCTGTGTCTTACACAATTCCAAATATATGCTTTTTAAGTCTTTTCTGGCAGTGCTGAGACAGTTAATAATATAGCTATCTTTTTATGAGAATATTAAAAAGGTTCACTCTCACCATCCCAGTTTGGAAACATCTTTTTCATATCCAACAATTCACTTTTGGAGTAAACATGTGGTTCAGTTTCTTCTACCTCATTTAAGCGGTCAATAGCTTCAACATCTCTTCTCCATTCAGCTACTTGTTCCTCAGGCCAAAATTCATCTGGGCTTGGAATGCCATAAAAATTTATCTTAGTGAGTTTAACAGCTGATTCAAAAGAATATGTGTAATTAATATCAAGTTTTGAGACATCAATAGGTCCTTGCCCTGCAGCACTTAATAATTTCAGGATTAGTTGATTTCTTTCATTTGTTGAATTGGTATAAAACATAAGTTCAGAATATGCCTTTTGTTTAATTTCCCAACCATTTGTAAACTCCAGTTCTAATTTTAAAATATTGTAAGACTTGTTGCTAAGATATTCTATAAACTCAGCTGTGTTTTTATGAGCCTTACGCATTTTCCTGATAGGATGCTTGGTGTTTTTACGCTGTCTCATGCCATTGTCAACTTGATAATAAATGGTTTCATTTTTAATTTCAAGATCTTTAAAATGGATTAGTAACCATAAGTTTCTCATCGTGTCAATCCCTAAGCTAAAGCTTTTATGGTTGGAGTAGAGTTCAATTGTGCTAATAAGGTATGACCACATAGATTAATATATTTTATATTTATGTTTGAAATAGTTAATTAATTGTCCAGCAAATTCATCATTATCTTTTCTATTATGAAATAATTCTACGGATTTTAATCCCTTTGTTTCTTGTATAATCTCTGTTACAATTTCATTATAATAATCATTATCACCTTCATCTACAATATATTCATTTATTAATTCCAAATCACCACTTAATAATTGATGAATTTCATAATATAAATTACATTTTTCATAATGTACCATCATATTCATCTCTCTAAGTTTTTCATAAAAATTATTATGGTTAACATTAATGTTCAATTGGTTGTTATTAAAATGGTCATTTGTTCTTTTAAGAATCAAGTATTTTAAAAAAATTACATCCAAAAATTTTTGTGCTCTATTGTCTAAGTTAAGACTTTCAAAATCATAAAGGCTAAATAAGGGGAAATAATCTATTAAAGAATTTTCCAATTCATAGTAGGTAGAGCTTCTCTCTCTTTCATTTAAATATGAGGAATCAGATGGAATAAACGTTGGTATTTCTAAAATTCCTTCAGCGCATGAAAATAAACGGATAGTGTCAAATGTATATCCTCCATCTGTTTTTTCAAGTAAATGGTTTAAACAAATTTGGAATCTTTTATTGAAAATATGGGAATTAAAAAAGATCTTTAATTTATAGCTTGATTTAGAACAAACTCTATCAGAATGAAAGGGTAAAAAAGAAGAAATAGAGCTATCAAATTCCCAGTCATTTTTAACAAATGCCATTATTGATAGTCCGGGATTTTTGAGTTGTGTGAAATCAAATCCAACATTATAATAGGCATTCCATAAGTCCTGTTGATTTACTTTATCTATGGAGTTTAATTTATTGGAAATAGAAAATAGATGAAGGCCTAATATATGATGTTCCATTTTAATATACTCTTTTGGGATAAAATCAAACAAAGTAAATTCATATTGATCACTCTCGCTTTCATCGAACAATCTGAGTATGGCATTTTTTGAAGACTGCCTAATACAACCATCCCTTTCAGTATCAGCAAATAGACTAGCAGTAATTATTTTAAGCTCTGCTAAATGACAGTATAAAGCCATTCCATGCTCAAACTCATTAGAATAATCTTCAATGATATCATTTATATTCTCTACTTCATTTTCTAATCTACTTTTTATCTTCTTGTTGTAAATCTTATATTTTTTTGAATTTATATTCAGGTGAACAGGTGTTTTAAAGATATTTTTTACTTGATAAAATAAATTGGTGAAAATAGCTTCATAATATATACTATTATGGAAACTTTCTAGAAGCCATGTTTTATTTTCTCTATAACTAGTATTAAAGGATGTTTTATGTTTCTCTCTTTCCTCAAGAATTAGTGTCTTAGCCATACTTATATCAATTAAAGCATCAAGTATGGTATACTCATAATTTATTCTTGTTTCAAAGAGTAACACAAAGTTGCCTGAGTCCATTTTTTCTTTGAACCCAAACAATGCAGCTAATGCTCTTGAATAAAAATCTTTCCATGTAAAGCACGAACGTGTGCTTCTGTGACACCATGTTGTCAAAGATTCAATATATTCTCCTTCTTCATATTGGAGTTTAGCAACGTACCGGTAGGCATTTGGCAGTTCTAAGCTGTTTTTTGGATGTTTTTCTAGATTTATGAAATCCATAAAGTTCTCTAAAGCAAAACCAAAAAATCCATTCTTGTATGAATCTTGACCCTCTTTATATTTTTCTAAATATTCACAATTTGACATATTTACTTTATTTATTCCACATTGAATTTAAATTCTAATTTTCTTTTTCCTTTTAATATTTCTAGAGGTGTAATTTCATCTGACATTTGAAGTAAAGAATACGTAGAGTCTACAATAATAATTGCTTTGTTTTTTTCAATACTAAATTCATAATCTTTTTCCATTAGCCAATGAACTTCTTCATTTAAAGAATCTACTATCCAGTTTTTGATTTCAGGTGTTTTAAGGTTAATATTTATATTATCTGTCCCAATTAAAACTCCTGTTATAGTGTCATAAACGCCTTCTTTACCAGTATAAAGCTCTTTGAATAAAAGTTGTTTCATAAAGTTTTTATTATTCAGTGACCATAAGTAAAATGACTGTCTGTTAGACCCAGCTCCATTCATTAAACAGGAAGTAAATAAATACTCTCTAGAACCGCATTTCAGAATCTTATAATCAGGAGTTCTTCCATAGGTGCAATCATAAATTGTATCTATCTGATCACCATTTGATACAGCTAATCCTCCCTGATCACCTCTGCCGCCCCAAGATGATTCAATAATGGGAGTTATAGTGATGCGTTTTCTCCCTGCTGTAACTGTCACTTCATTTTCTGACGTATACGTTTCTACATTGTGACTATTTGAACAGCCAAAAAATAGTGGGATAATGAAAAGAAAGTAAAGTTTATTTTGCATATAAGACTGAGACAAGAAATACAATAGTACAAATTAAAGTACATTTGAATTATGAGAATAAAGTATTACGCATCTATTTTTTTTGTGTTTTTTAGTTCAGTAGTTTATGGTGCAAGAGTAGACTTTTCTAATGATGAAGATTATTCAAACACTTGGATTTATATCTTGTACTGGGGTTTTTGGTGTTGGCTTTTCTTTGTCTATTTTCCAAAAAGAGATAATAACCACTACCGTATGAAAAAGCGGTTTGATAACTCAAAAGTTAAAGTGAAAAAAGATAATGATGAGATTTCATCAAAACGTGAAGCAGAAATTGAAGTAGAGAGAAAAGCTAAATTAAGAATTGCAAATCAAAAAGACAGCGCTTTATTGGAAGGTTTCAAACTACGGGAGCGGGATATTCCAACTCATCCATTAAGAAAGCATACAAAAACCAGATTGTATTTTTACAAATTCACACAAACAAAGAAAGGTATCGTATCATCTACACAACCTATGAAAGGTACTAATTTGATTAGTGATGTAGAAGTACCAGTCAGAGAAATGTCAGGATCACAAAGTGAAGTCAAGTTTGGATTTACTGCTATAAAGCCGGAAGCAGCAGCTCAGATGAATCTATCTGTAGGAGATGAGCTACCGTTAGAGCTAACGGATAAGCCTGTAGTTGACAGCAATGGAGAGGTAATTTCAAATTTGTTCTGGGCTCACTAGGGTGGGAGGGTTGGAAACTACCTTTCTAAAACTCTTAAACCATAGGTATATCCTCTTCTTTGAGTTCTGCTATTTCTAGACCTCTTAAATAGGTTAAACTAACATTTATAGAGGAATGTCCCATTGCTTTCTGGAGCTTGGTTATAGAGCCTGTTCTTTTAAAGATATCTATGGCTCCAGAGTGTCTGAATGAGTACAAGGTTTGTCCTTCCTTCAAAACATTACTTTGTTTCTTATATCTGCTCCATAGGGTACTAAAATAGTCTGGATTCCTACTACACTGCTCCTCAGTAAAGATATTATCATTTAAACCTTTTGGATTTAAATAGGGCTTGATAAAGCCTGGAACTGGTACAATTCTATTTCTTCCTGACTTATTTCTAAACCCTGAAAGTGTAATAAAGCTTAAGTCCTTTGAGAAATCACCCCAAGTCAATTCCCTCACCTCTCTGTGAGGCCTGAGTAAGCAGCCATAAGTTAATAAACAACAAAGGTGAAGGTGTTTATTAAAGGTTTTAACATCCTCTAATATAGTAGCAATATCATCAAAGGGTTTATGCATAATAGCCTTGGCTTTCTTACTTTTTATCTCAGTCATCGGATTACTCTCCATTCCTAAGGGTACAGCTTCATTAATATAACATTTATGTGCCTTCTGAGGGTGTTATGAGAAACTCCAGAGAATACCTTGCAAGAATATTTTTAAGGCTTTTAACGTCAAGTTTTGAAGCGCCTATTTCTTGCTCTAAACAGTTAAAACTAAACTGAAGCATAGACTTATACTTGTCAGAGTAATCACCAGTTAGTTTTGATTCCAAGGCTTGTTTGATATAATCAAGATCTGAGAGTTTACCACATACCAAATTGTTAGATCTATGTGATAATAAAACACCCCCATTTAATAGGTAGCTGTAGACCTCAGCTGCTAGGACTTTAGCAATAGATAACCTTTGGTCAATAGGATAAGAGTTGGGGTCTGTGGTTGAGTTGATTCTCTTCCCGTTATAAAGCCTATATCTCTTATTATTAACGTAGAAGGATACAAATACTTTTTTTAAAGAATCAGTGTGAACTTTAGGAAATTGTAATTTCATTAGGCAGTGCTTAGACAGTTAAACTTATTTTAATGTGTAAAACACTGGTTTTCCATAGCTCAGTTGGTTAGAGCACCTGACTCATAATCAGGTGGTCCATGGTTCGAGTCCATGTGGGCCCACTCAATAAACCCTTTAATACAAAGGGTTTTATTGTTTTTTGACAGTAGGTTAGAACATATCAAACATAGTAAAACTATTTGAATATGGTAGTTATTAGACAGTTAAAAAGCCAAAAAATAGGAACTATTTTTTATTGTTTAACACCCCAGCACCCCTTTAAAATATAGGCTTCTTGTTTGATGACTTTACTCAGAACGGGTATATAGCCCAATGGTTTACTGTCAGTAAATGGAATAAGAGCATAAGCCCCTGACGATGTAGGGGCTAAAATCTTGGTTGATAATTAAGAAATTTATACAATAAAATAAGGCAACTTGAGCTTTTTGCTCTGCAGATCTCACCTAACAATAATTTTTGCCCATCTCAGAGTC
>CALKCM010000003.1 GCA_938086785.1 uncultured Bacteroidia bacterium | reverse complement strand
TTTTATTTTTTTGAAAGAACTCAGAACTAAAATAATCTAAATTATCCACTGCAACTACCCTACGGGACTCTCCAAGTAATTCAACATATCTAGCTATTACACAACTAGAAACCGCTAATGATTGGCAAGAGTCTATTTTTTGCCAATCCTTTCCTGCTTCAATCTGAGAGCCTCTGTAAAACTTCTGAATAATTTTATCTTTAATCAAAGGATGATAGATAAAAAGCACTTGATTATCTCCTTTAATACCTATTTTAAATAGCCTTGCATAGCTATTTTGTTGCCATAGAATCTCATCATCAGTGACAGCCTTTTTGCCCGTGCAAGCAAATAAAACTAAGATTACGGTACATATACTTATGGATCGAACCACATGCAAACTTAAGGCCATTCAGTGTATTCTGTTATACTATACACCTCTAATTTATGTGGGGCGTTGTCCGGCAATCATTCGTAAATTTGTTTCGTGAATTTATTGGAGCTTTTAGAGAAATATAGATACTATCTCTTCACGGCATTCCTAACAATATGGATGCTTTTTATAGACTCAAACAATATATTCTTCCGAGTAAAGTTAAATAGGCAAGTCAATGAACTTAAAAAGAGCATTGTAAAGCACAAAGCTAAAATACAAGACTTGCAATACACTCAAAAATCTATTCTGGGAAATCAGTCAGCCTTGGAGGTTTTTGCGCGTGAAACCTACTTTATGAAAAAAGAGGATGAAGATCTATTTGTTATTGTTCCTAAGAAAAAGCAAAACAAATAGCCTCGACACTTCAGAAACTTGCTTTATCAAGAACCCTTTTGTTCATATTTTGGTGTAAGATGTGAATTAGTTATTTTTAGGAAGGTCTAATTTGTTGTTTCTTTGAGGTTGTATTAAGAGTATCATATGAATTTTATCATTCCGTCAAGAGAACTACTAAACCGATTAATCGAAATGGGGGGCCTAATTTCTAATAAGCCTGCACTTCCTGTCTTAGAAAACTTTTTATTCGATATTAAAGATAACACCCTAACCATTTACAGTACTGATATGGAAACCAGTATGGTTAGCAGCCTTTCGGTAGAGGCCAGTGAAGATATTAAGTTTGCTATACCCGGCAAAATGTTGCAAGATGTACTTAGAAGTTTACCAGATCAGCCTTTAACTTTTAAAGTAGACCCTACCAACTTTAGAGTAGAGGTAATACGCGATAATAGTGATTATAAAATTGCTGGTACTAGTTCCGATGATTACCCAAAAATGCAGGAAAAAATAGTAGATAATGCTATAAAAATTCCAGCAAATATTTTGAGCCGAGCGATTACCAAAACCGCCTTTGCAACAAGTTCAGATGAATTAAGAGTAAATTTAAATGGAATAAATATTGATTTCAAGGAAGATAGACTAATTTTTGTAGCTACAGACTCCAATCGCTTGGTTCGCTTTACTCGTACGGATGTAAAGCCTGGATTTGATGCAAGTATTATTATCCCTAAAAAACCAATGAATCTTCTTTCAAAATCATTGCCAGAAGACGATAGTGAGGTATCCGTTGAGTTTAACAAAAACACCATTTATTTTAGTTATGGAGATACTGAGTTGAGTTGTCGATTAATTGCCGCCAACTATCCAAACTATGAGCAGGTAATTCCTTCGGAAAACGAAAAAGACTTAAGTATTGATAGAGGTAATTTTTATGATTCTATTAATAGAGTTAGTTTATTCGCAAATAAAGCCACCCAACAAATTAGGCTTAAAATTACTGGCAATGAGCTAGATATGCGCGCAGAAGACATAGAAATGGCTAATGAGGGGAAAGAAACCTTGTCTTGCAACTTCAATGGAGATGATTTAGAAATTGGGTTTAATGCCCGGTTCCTTAAGGATATCATTAGTGCTGTGGATAGCGATGAAGTGGTTCTTAAATTAAGTGAGCCCAACAGAGCAGGTTTGATTCTTCCTTCACAGAATGAGGAAAATGAAGATATTACCATGCTCATTATGCCAATGATGCTAGGTACTCACTCGTAATTTATTTAATTATTACTTTTAAAGTAGCACGTTTATCATCTAAATACTGAGCTCTGAGGGAATATATTCCTTTAGAAATATGGCTGAGGTTTAATTTCATTTCTTCCCTCATTACATTCGTTTCATAAATTACTCTACCCGCGTAATCTAAAAGAGAAGCTCCTTTTATTAGTTGGTTGCTTTTGATGCGCACTATCCCATTGGTTGGGTTTGGGAACACCTCGAATTTGAGATTCTTTAATTCAAATTTGCGTTTTAGAGACAAGGGAAACGTACTGCAATCCTGTTGGTATGTATTTTTTTTGTTGGATGGATTACAGTCCAAAATAGCATATAAAAATTCAGATAAATGGTCCTTCGTAGAAATAAGTGTTGCTTGGGTAACATGTGGCGGATGCAGAACCCCTCCAAAACTATCAAATTGAGTATAAATCCCTTTACTGTTTAAATTTCTAATTAATGGTCCACTTCCAAATAAATTAATCGGTGCTAATCCCCCAAGAGGCCTACCTATGCCAAAGGGAACTGTCTGATCCAATAGAGAATGGCTCGCATATAAAGGAGGATCATTTCGTTCAATATAAGAAGTATCTGCAATGCCCCCGGCAAAGCTAAAAACCCCATTTACGTATGAGCAATAGCCTGGATTTCCGCTATTTCCCTCCAGGCCGCCAATGTCTGAAATCCATTTTTTCCAGTCGGGTGATACTTTATTAATATCATCGAGATAGGCTAAATTAACAGATAGGATACCACCTGCCGATGTTCCTCCCATGAAAATTTGGTCTTTGTCTATCTTATATGTATTTGAAGTTTTAGCATCCTTCCTAAAAAACCTCACTGCTGCTTTTCCGTCTTGAATCGCACGAAATACTGTTTTAATCATGCTTTGCTCCACGAGTAAGAAAGCGATATTTGAAACCAGTCTGTAATCAATGCAAGCAGCTACATAACCCCTTTTCGCCATTTCTTTGGCCATATAAACCAAAGTTGAAGACTCTTTACTGCCAGAAATAAAAGAACCTCCAAAACAAAAAATAACGAGCGGTCTAAGGCGTGCAGTATCGCCTTTGCCTTCATAAATGTCCATATATAAATCCTGATATTCACTGGCACTATTTACAGATCTTCCATACTTAACGGTGCTTTTTGTAGTTTCAGAAAAAATATCATTTTGGTATCTACCCTCGCAGAGCTGCGCATTTGAGAGAGAAGTGAACAAGAGCAAAAGGTTAAATAAAGCGAACTTGAGTAACTGCATTCGGTAAAAATAATTCAATAGTTTCCAAAATAAAAATGAACGCTAACAACTAATGCACAAGGGTAACTGTACCTGTCATTTTATATTCTTTATCATCCCAGCCAGTAAATGTTAAATACCAGGCATAAACCCGATCCTCGGATTTTTCTCCTTTGGTTTGACCATTCCATTGCTCTTTTCTATTTTGAGTTTCCCAGACTTTTTGGCCCCAACGATTAAATACACGCATGTGATAGGTTTTAGCATACAATGGAGTTACACCCCATATATCATTTACTCCATCGCCATTAGGAGACATTCCACTTGGAACCCACATTTCTGGCTGATGTATAAGATATATCCAATTACTCTCACTCTGATAGGGTTTTGTTTGCAATGTCTTTTCTGTTGCAGTAACTCTAAAATAATAGCCTCCCCAATCATAATTATCGGTGATATTTTGCGTGAGTAAACTCTCTGTATTTGATCCTTTTCTCCAGTTTTCTACATCATTCCTATACTCCAACTGATAATCAGTAACCCCTCGTTCCCAATTGATATAGGCTTGCCAATTCAAATTAAATAAAAAGTCGGGATTTCCTTTTTCATTTCCGCGGAGAACAATATTGCACTGCTTCAAGGATTTCTCAGAAGCATGTCCACATATATCTGTTACCACTACTGCATAACAATAGCTCGATTCATCTACATTAAACGAGGAGTCAATTAAAAAGGTATCTGTAGTTCTTTTAAAAAGAGAAAATGAGCTATGAATATCTCTGGAACCACGGTAAATCTCAAATTCCTTAAAATCGGGTTCATTGGAATTATTCCACTCCACACGCACTCGCCTGTCCTCTTCAACTGTTACAAACTTCATTGCAACGCCCTCTATCGGTTTATTTAATTCTCGAATTGTACAAAATTTTTCGCTCGGGTAAACCTCTTTATCACAAATATTAATACCCACGAGGTAGAAGCAATAATCCTCTGTAAAAGGATCGGTAGGCATTACCAAGGAATAAGAACCTCCATTCGCATCAGTGGCAATAAAAAGGGTTTCGGTCGTTCCATCTGGCTTGTCCATCCGCAATTCTAATTGTTTAAAATACTGAAGTATTGGGCTGATAGGATCCCAACTTATAGACAATTCGTTTGTTGCTCTATCAAAATTTAAACAGACCGATTCTGGCGGGATAACAAGAGGAGGAGGCTCAACCAAAAATTTTAGCAAAGCCACATGAGTATCTTGCGTTGGGCATCCAAAATCTACAATAGTTACCTCTATAATGGTCGTATCTCTGGATACATTAGCGCAGGTCGTATTCCAAACCAGGTTTAGCTTGCTGGGCCTCATTATGCCATTCGGTGGAAACGAAAGAGCATTCGTGATCAAAATACGAGGTGTATCAGCCAGAATTGCTCCACCTCGGCTCAAGTATGTATACTTTACCTGCACTTGATCGAAATAATCGGGGTCTTCTATGTCTAATTCAACTAAAATCTGGTTGGTAGCTGTAACCTTTATAAAAGTATCAGCCATGAATGGTTTTCTATTTAAATTTTCAAAATCAATTTTAAACACTGCATTATTGCAATTGTTACTTTTCATGGTTCGACTGTAGGCGCCTGCAGTGGTTGGGAATAACCCATTATTAAAATTGCCTCCACAGCCTCCACAAACCGCTTGATAAATGACTCCTTTTTTATCAAACCGACTGGTTCCACCATCCACATGTTCCTGCGATATCTTCCCATTTTTAGAAACTCCACCGAAGAAAGTACCGTAAAGTAAGGAATTCATTTCCTGTGCAAATACAGCAACATAGAAATCACTGCCATCTGTTTCAGATTGAAATGCATCTGCTGTGGTGGGAAGTCCCACAGTAAAACCTTTATTTCTATTTATTTTGGCACTGAGACCTGAACTATTGGTTGCTCCGCCCCATCCACTAATAAATATTCGTTCACATTGATCGACCAAAAAAGCAGAAGGGCTTAAATTAGGAACAGCGGTATTGCCTCCAATATTTGTATTGAGTTCTATATTTGTTAAGGAGGTATCAAAACGCGTTACAAATTGCCCTTTTTGTCCGTAATCTAATGCGGATCCAATAATAGGCATAAACCCACTTGTTTGACCATAAGTATAGGGTTTCCCGCTATTATCTGTTTGAACAAAATACGCTTGATCATAACTGGATGTCCCATGATATCTGGCATTGCGTATCGATCCATCCCTTACATCTAATTTAAAAATAAGCCCATCTGTTAGACCCCCTTGATATGCATTAGTAAAAGCTGGATATTTGGTGTCTAATGCTGAGGAACTGCTTCCCCCAGATACAAATAAATCATTATTTTGACCAATGGCCAAACCGTAAAAGGCATCTGCTCCAACTCCTCCTATAAGTCGAGTCCAGTTTAAATCCGTCAGCGTTTTTGCCAAAGAGAACACCGTAGCATCTTGCTTTCCTGAGAAAAAATCTCCATTTACAGTTCGCGGGAAATCTAAACTGTAGGAGGTTCCACATACTAAGACATCATTGCCATTAAGAATAATTTCTCCTCTAAATTCATCTGCATAATTATAGAGTAAATCATAGTCATTTACATTAACCACTCCATCTCTAAAAGCCAAGAGCGCGTCTATTGAACTCCCACCAATATATGTACTCCCCAAAAGAACTGTTCCATCAGCAGACAAATGGCTTACAAAAAAGTCATAGCTTCCGTTATGCGTTGAATCATACGCATTTTTAACAGGGAAATTAGCACTTGCAGTGCTTCCCATAATGTATAAACTTCCATCTTTATCTGTGACCATTGAATGCGGCTGCTCATTATTTCTGCCACCGAGATAAGTCGCAAAGAGCAAACGGGAACCGTCCGGACTAAACTTAAGCAATCCAACATCTCGAGCTCCACCATAAGTCGTTTCTGAACCATTTGCAGGCTCCACACCTCCTTGAAAAGATGTTTGATATGCGCCCATGGTAGTAGGAAATCTTCCGCCTACACTAAATACTGTTCCGCCACTAAAAGCGTGCCCATCCTCGTCATAGGTTGCAGTACAACCGAAGTTATCCGCTGTAGAACCACTAAAAGAAGAAAAAACGACTACCGGATCAATGACTACTTTATATTTTCTTTTTAAACCTTTAGGTAGGTTAAAGGTCACAGTGGAATCTTCAAGCTTGTACAGCACTCTCAGAGATTCCTTCGTTTCATTTCTACCTTCTAGCCAAGAAGCAGGAATATTCTCAACTAAGGTGCCCAATGCCGTTTCTATTTTAAGAATATTCTGTTCCAAGTGCAATGCATCTGCCCCGTGATATACCAATTTAACCTGTTCTAAATATGAAACATTATCCGCAATAATATCATATTTAAAGCCTGTTTCAGTTATGGTTAGTCTTAAATCTACATGAGGGTAAATATTTTCAAAAACGATAACTTTATAGCCATATATTTTAGATTTCCAGCGATTTGAGTTTGATCCAATAAAGTAATTTAAATAGAACGACGTTTTATCTAGCTTTTTCACTTGGTTAAAATGAGCTCCCTTAAATTCGAGTTTTAGAGCATGGCCTTTTCCTTCATAGGGCACATTAGAGCGAGAGTGCATATGCTCCGCTAAATCCTCAGACCATCGATTAAAGATAAGTCCATCATCCACCACCCAAACGCGCCCATTATTTATTGGAGCCATAAAATAAGATGGATTATCCCATTGCCCTTCGTTAGGAATAAAGCTACGGCTCTCTGAGGCCGATAATAAAGGATTTAGAAGACCAACGAGGAAAATGAATAATATGAGTTGATGATGCTTCAAATTGGTTTATTTTGTGCATTTTTGCACTTTACTTACTAGTATAGACGCAATATAATGCGAATATGTTTCTTCGGCACCCCAGAATTTGCAAGTTTTTCGTTAAAAACGATGCTTGATAATGGCCACAACGTGGTTTGCGTTGTAACTGCGCCTGATAAGCCAAAGGGCAGAGGTTTAAAACTCCAGCCTTCTTCGGTAAAAGAAGTGGCTTTGGCGAATGGTATTCCTGTGCTTCAACCAAAAAATTTGAAATCTCAAGAATTCTTGGATGAGTTGCAGTCGTTCCATTTAGATTTGTCTATTATCATAGCTTTTAGAATGCTCCCTGAAAAAGTTTGGAGCCTGCCAACAATTGGTACATTTAACCTTCATGCGTCTTTGCTGCCCAACTACCGTGGAGCTGCACCCATCAATCACGCGATAATTAATGGTGAAAAAGAAACTGGAATAACTACTTTCTTTTTAAAACATGAAATTGATACAGGAGATATACTACTTCAGCAGAAGGTAAATATTGGAGAAAACGAAACTGTTGGCGAACTTTACGAACGCTTAATGATGAAAGGTTCAGAGTTGGTAGAGCGTTCTATTCAACTCATTAAAGCTGGTTCTTACGCGCTAGTAAAGCAGAATTTAACAGGTAAGGAGAAACATGCACCCAAAATTTTTAAAGAATACTGCGAAATAAAAAGAAATTTGAGTGTTGAAGCTGCGCACAATAAGGTTCGAGGTTTAAACCCTTTTCCTGGTGCCTGGTGCCATTCTGTAAAATTTGGCAAGGTGAAACTTACAGCTACTCTTAAATCTGAAACTCCTGTAAGGGATGAGACTGATTTCTTTGTTTATGAAAATAAACTTTATTGGCCCTGTAGCAATGGGTCTTTAGAGGTAGTGTCTCTTAAAATTCCGGGGAAACAAAATCAAGCATCAAAGGATATAATCAATGGGTATTTTAAATAGATGATCACATTTAACACATCTATGAATATGATATTAATTTGGTGTGAATGATTTAAACAATAATTTGTAAACTTGCAGTACATGGCAGCAGAAGCAATTCAAGAAATTCCAAAGCTCGATTTATCCGATTTCACGCATGGAAATCAAGAAAGTAAATTGGCCTTTGTTCAGAACCTGGGAAAAGCATATGAAGAAATTGGCTTTGTTGCCATAAGCAATCATGGGATTGATAAAGCTTTGTTAGAGGAGATGTATAGACAGGTAGAAGCTTTCTACGCCCTTCCTCTTGAGACAAAGTTAAAATACGATGATAGTAAAGGTGGAGGGCAAAGAGGATATACTGGATTTGGAAAAGAACATGCCAAAGACAGAAATACAGGCGATTTAAAGGAGTTTTGGCACTTTGGACAGTATGTAGACGACGCCGATGTTCTTTCTGATTTTTATCCGCCGAATAGAATTGTGGATGAGTTACCTCGCTTTAATTCTGTGGGTAAGGAAATTTACGCGGCTTTAGAAATAACTGGTTCGAAAGTGTTGCAAGCAATTGCTCTTTTTCTTCAACTAGACGAACATTATTTTGATGCTAAAATACACAATGGAAATAGCATACTCCGCCCAATACACTACCCTGCCATTACAGAAGAGCCTAAGGATGCGATACGAGCTGGTGAGCATGAAGACATAAACTTAATTACGCTCTTGGTTGGTGCAAGTGCTGATGGATTGGAAGTATTGAATAAGAATAATGAATGGATTGGAGTAACTGAAGTGGAGGATCACATTATTGTGAATGTGGGAGATATGCTGGAACGCTTAACCAATGATCGGTTAAAAAGTACCACTCACAGAGTCATTAACCCACCGAAGCAAAAATGGAGTAGCCCCCGTTTTAGCATTCCTTTTTTCTTACATCCCAGACCTGAGGTGCCTTTAAATTGCCTAGATAGTTGTTGCACCAGTAACCATCCAAAAAAATATGAGAATTGCACAGCTAATGAATTTCTGATACAGCGTTTAACCGAAATAGGTTTGCTTTAATAGTTAAAACTTAAACCACTCTATTCTTCCATATTTCGTCCACAACTTCCGGATTTAGTAAGGTGCTAGCATCTCCCCAAGATTTTTCTCCCGATGCAATTTTTCTTAGAATACGGCGCATAATCTTACCGCTTCGTGTTTTTGGTAAGCCAGAAACAAGCTGTACTTTATCACATTTAGCAATAGGCCCAATAATATCTTTTATTTTATCATTTACAGCACTTTGCGTCACTTCTCCTTGACAAATAATATAGGCATAAATGCCTTCTCCCTTGATGGGATGCGGATATCCAATGACTGCACTTTCTATTACATTTTCGCATGCATTTATAGCATTTTCGACCTCTGCTGTGCCTATTCTATGGCCACTAACATTGAGCACATCGTCTACTCTACCTGTTATTCGGTAATCTTGATCTGTGTCTTTAAAACAGCCATCTCCTGTAAAATAATTACCGGGATAAGCGCTAAAGTAGGTTTGCTTGCACCTTTCATGATCTCCCCAAACTGTTCGAATCATTCCCGGCCATGGAAATTCTACTACCAAATTTCCTTGCAACTTTTGAGTATTGGCCTTACTTAGGTTGGCTTGAGATAGCGGATGCCTATGCCCTTTATCGTTCATTAGCGCTGGACGTATTCCAGGCAAAGGTTTAGTAGCGTATGTTGATTTGTGTTTAGTAATTCCCGCAAGATTGGATATCAGTATTCCTCCTGTCTCTGTTTGCCACCAGGTATCCACTATGGGGCATTGCTCCTTCCCTACATATTTAAAATACCATTCCCAAGCTTCTTTATTTATGGGTTCTCCCACTGTTCCAAGTACTTTTAGGCTACTTAAATCTGTTCCCTTGAACTGATCTAAACCACAAGACATCAGACTTCGTATAGCTGTTGGTGCGGTATATAATTGATTCACTTTAAATTTATCCGTGATTTCCCAAAATCTTGATGGGCTCGGATAATTTGGGATTCCTTCGAACATTAAGGTAGTTGCACCAGCTGATAAAGGACCATAGAGAATATAAGAATGCCCCGTAATCCAACCAATATCTGCAGTGCAAAAATAGACATCATCAAACTCGTATTGAAATACATTTAGAAAAGAGTAATTGGTGTAAACCATATAACCACCACAAGTATGAACGACTCCTTTCGGTTTTCCAGTGCTTCCACTAGTGTATAGAATAAATAAAGGGTCTTCAGAGTCCATTACTTCTGCAGGTTCTATAGCTGTTAAATCTAGCCTTTCTACTAATTCCGAATACCAAAAATCTCTCCCTTCTTTCATTTCCACTGTATCCTTGTTTCTATTGAAAACAATCACTGCCTCCACGGTACAGTCTTCTAAAGAAGAATCTATGATGTCCTTTAAGGCTATTTTTTTGGCTCCTCGCATTACAGAATCTGCTGTTATAATAGCTTTGGCTGATGCATCTTTGACTCGATCGGCAATACTTGCCGGAGAAAATCCGCCAAATATGACAGAATGAATGGCTCCTATTCTGGCACATGCTAAAACAGCAAAGGCTAGTTCAGGTATCATGGGCATATACAAGCAAACTCGATCTCCTTTACCTATTCCTCTAGATTTAAGCACTTTAGCCCAATTGCTCACTTCTTGCAATAATTGAGCATACGTAATCTTTCGATGGCTCTCACTGGGATCATTAGGTTCCCATAGTAAAGCAACTTTGTCCGGATGAGATTTCGCCCAACGATCAATGCAATTTTCTGTAATATTTAGTTTTGCTCCTTTAAACCATTCAATTTTTGGTTCATCAAAATTAAAATCAAGCACAGAATCCCATTTTCTATGCCAGTGAAAGTGATCTGCAATTTCAGCCCAAAAACCTCTCGGATCTGTCACACTTCTTTGGTAGGTCTCATTATACTCTGATTCCGAACGAATTTTATGAGGATAATTTGTATTAGCTGCTTGCATCCGGCTAAATTATATTAAACCTGAGGATTTTTTGGAAAATATTTTCTCAAAATATATCTTTGATAACATGGCCGAATTAAACAATATTTTATTTTTAGATATAGAAACCGTAAGGCAAAGCAGAGGCTTCGAAGAGTTGGATGAACGCTGGAAAGCTCTTTGGGAAAAGAAAGCTAAATTTATTGCTAAGGATGAACAAACAGCCAGTGATGTATACGAAAGAGCTTCTATTTACGCGGAATTTGGTAAGATTGTAGCTATTTGTGTAGGTGTTATATATACGGATACCGAAGGCAAACATGCGATTAAGTTAAAATCAATACATGGGCATGATGAACAAATACTCTTGCAGGAGTTTGCCGCTTTAGTTCAAAAAAACTTTAGTGGAGCACAACACTATCTGTGCGGCCACAATGGGAAGGAGTTCGATTTTCCATACATTGCCAGAAGAATGTTGGTGCATGGAATCCCCCTCCCTGTTCCCTTGCAAATGGCGGGTAAAAAGCCTTGGGAAATTAAGCATTTAGATACGATGGAGTTATGGAAATTTGGGGATTACAAGAACTTCACCTCATTGGATTTAATGGCTGCAATCTTTGGTATTCCTACTCCTAAAGATGTAATTGATGGAAGTATGGTGGGCGATGTCTATTGGGTAGAGGAAGATTTAGAGAAAATAGCTACCTATTGCAAAAAAGATGTTTCTACACTTATTAATGTATATTTAAAATTAGTTGGAAAAGAAATCATACCTGCCACACAAATTAGTGGATAAATAATCCCTAAAATGGGCGGCATACATTTATTGAATAAAATGAAGCGTTCCATTCAAAAGGAAATCATGAATGAGTAACATAGTGCAGATATACTTAATCTTTCTTAATTTTGCATTTAATGAATTTTGAATTAACTGAAGAACATTTGGCAGTGCAGCAAGCGGCACGTGATTTTGCTCAAACGGAGTTATTACCCGGCGTAATAGATCGTGATAGGGATGAAAAATTTCCTACAGAGCAAATTAAAAAGTTGGGTGAATTAGGTTTTATGGGCATGATGGTTGATCCCAAATACGGCGGAAGTGGTATGGATACGATTAGCTACGTTTTGGCCATGGAGGAATTAAGTAAAGTAGATGCGAGTGCTTCTGTTGTAGTAAGTGTTAATAATAGTTTAGTTTGTTGGGGTTTGGAAACCTTTGCAAATGAATTTCAGAAGGAAAAATACTTGAAGCCACTGGCTAGTGGCCAATGTATAGGCGCATTTTGCCTAAGCGAGCCAGAAGCAGGAAGTGATGCAACAAGCCAACAAACTACAGCTGAAGATAAGGGAGATTACTATCTACTTAACGGAACCAAAAACTGGATAACCAACGGAAACAGTGCCGATTACTATTTAGTCATCGCTCAAACAGATGTAGATAAAGGCCATAAAGGAATTAATGCATTTATTGTAGATAAGACTTGGGAAGGATTTACCGTTGGAAAAAAGGAAGAAAAATTAGGCATTAGAGGCAGTGACACGCATAGTATTATGTTTACTGATGTTAAAGTTCCAAAAGAGAATAGAATTGGTGAGGACGGATTTGGATTTAAGTTTGCTATGAAAACACTTGCCGGTGGACGCATAGGAATAGCGGCACAGGCCCTAGGAATAGCAAGCGGTGCCTATGAATTGGCAAAGCAATATTCTAAAGAAAGAAAAGCTTTTGGTACTGAAATAAAAAATCATCAGGCTATTGCGTTTAAGTTGGCTGATATGGCTACTGAAATAGAAACTTCTCGCCTACTTTGTTTAAAAGCGGCTTGGCTCAAAGATGTTGGAGGCGATTATAGTCGTGCAAGTAGTATGGCTAAATTATTTTCAAGCGAAACAGCGATGAAAACAACCGTTGAGGCTGTGCAAATTCATGGAGGATATGGATTTGTGAAAGAGTACCATGTAGAACGCTTAATGCGAGACGCTAAAATCACTCAAATTTATGAAGGTACCAGTGAGGTACAGCGCGTGGTTATTAGCAGAGATATTTTAAGAGATTAGTCTTTTAGAAAAGATTAGTTCTACTTTTAGAATGGAGCCCTTTGGGCTCCATTCTTTTTTTCTGCCCTATTTGCAGATTGCATAAGAAGAAAAAAAATATATCCTTAAAGTCAGAATTAGAATAGAATTGATTAGAATTAATCATATCTAAGTATACAATATATAATTATACATAGTAATATTGCTAATACTATCTAATTATAACAATGGCTTTATATACATATTCCCCTTTTAAAGAAGATGCGCAAACAATAGCAGAATGGCTATCAGAGAATCATTTAAATTCAAATGATCAGGTATTTATTCAAATGGGTTCTGCGAAAGGGCTAAAGTACAGCACTGTAAATCTCAAGGATTCAGAATGCATTTACATTGTGCCTAAAGGCAAGCGAAATAGGATGTATGAGCTTTTTTCAGGAATAAGTATACCAGAGGCAAGCATGAGTGGAATCATTTGTTCATGTGCTCAATTTAAACTTTTATCTCAAAGAAGCCATTCATTAAAAAGTAAAGTTGATTACAATTACTGGTTTCGGCGAAATTCAAGTAAAACACTTTTTTTGGAGCATGGAAAAATAGGCTCTTTTAAATCTAATCTACTAAACGGTCTTAAAGGCAACTTTACTGCCTGGATTAATTATGCAAAAGCTAGCGTTAAGGGACAGCCTTTTCTAATGGCTTTTTATGCCTTAGCCTTGATCTTAACTTTTGCCATGCCTGCCCTTAGTAATAAAGCGGGTATTACAGGTGACGAAATAGTACAGCATGAATACAGTCAGCTTATTCTAAACTATTACACGGGAAATAATGAGGTAGATACAGTGGCTCTAAAAAGCAATCGATTTGCTGCCAATTACATCTCAAAAGCGAAAACCTTAGGCTCTGATTTGGCCACTATTCCGGATGAGGCTAGAAAGATGCACTTATATGGCTCCTCCTTTGATACGATTTGCTCTGCTTTGATACATACTTTTGGTGTAACCGATATCTATGGTTTTAGACATAAGATAAATGCCTTGTTTGGCCTTTTGATTATGCTTTTTGCAGCACTTATTGTAAAAAGATTAACAGGGAGTTATGCCTATGCTTGTTTAGCGCTAATTGTTCTATTCTTTACTCCTCGCTTATTGGGTGAATCCTTCAATAACCCCAAGGATATTCCTTTTGCAGCTGGCTATACCATTGCCATTTATTATACGTTAATGGCTTTTTCAAACATAAGAAACATGCGTACTAGCCATTTAATTGGTTTGGTGGTGGGTTGTGCTTTGGCCATAAGTATTCGTATTGGTGGCGTACTTGTTGTTGCCATTTCCGTATTTTATGCAGCCCTTAAATATATTGAAGATATTGGGTGGTCTCAGTTTATTAAACTTAAGTGGGCTGGTTTTATAAAGCCTGTAAGTACCGTTTTTTTGGTTGTACTCCTCTCCTATTTTATCGGGATAATACTTTGGCCTTGGGGCTGGAGTGCACCTTTAAGTAATCCCATTGCGGCTCTAACGGAGTTTAGTAGTTATTCAGGCAGCATCCGCCAATTATTTGAAGGGCAATTGTGGGATTCTGATTTGCTCCCAAGGTATTACCTCATTAAATATGTCTGGATTACGCTACCCCTAGTGAGTATTGCAGGTTTTTTTATATTTATAATTCTATCGGCTATTCAAAGGAAAATGAGCTTACCGGTTTTCTTGGTGCTCTTTGCAGCCATATTCCCTGTTGTTTATATATACATTCAAAAATCCAATGTGTATGGAGGTCTTAGACATATTCTCTTTGTTTTACCCATGTGCATAGCTTCGGCTATGGTCGGCTGGCATATGTTGGAGAAATTCTTAAAATCTAAAATGCCAAATATTGGTAAATTTACCTTTATACTACCCGTAGCTTTGAGTTTATTGCCGGCGTCTTTTATTGTAAAAAACCATCCTTTGGAGTATATTTATTTCAATGAAACCGTAGGAGGAACGGCGGGTGCTTACGGCCAGTATGAAATGGATTATTATTTGGCTGGATTGCGCCAAAGCACGGATTGGCTCATCGAAAATAAGATTAAGCAAAATCCGGATAAAAAGATTACGATTGTATCCTACGATCCCAATATTGTGAAATATTATTTACGAGACTACCCCAATGTTCATGTAGGTTTTGCTCGATTTGACGATAGAGGAGCCTCGGATTGGAAGTATGCTATATTTTATAATGCATACATGGATGGCAGTCGCTTATTAAATGGAAATTACCCTCCTAAAAACACTATTTACTCTCCTACGGTAGATGGCAAACCCGTGGGTGTTGTTATTGAACGAATGGATAAAAATGATATTCAGGCTAATTTGTATTTATCCGCTAATAATCCGTCAAAGAGCAATCCAGATAGTGCTTTATATTTCTTTAAAAGAGCGCTAAAGGCAGATACGAATAGCAATGAAATTCTGTATAAAATGGCTCAAGCTTATGCAATGAAGGGCGATATTCCAAATATGGAGAAATATGGAAACAAAGCCTTAAGTATTTATCCTGAAATGCATGTGTGTATGTACCTCATGGCGCAAGGGTATCAAAATGCCAAGATGTTTGACAAAGCTATAGAAAAATTGAATAATGTATTGGTAACAAGACCTAAAGAAGCTCAGGCGTACTATATGCGTTCTATTTGTAAAGCCAATAATAATGGAATGGCAGATGCTATAGTAGATATAAAGAAATCAATAGAGCTACAACCTTTTGGTGATCAATTTTACCGAGTAGCTGTGCAGCTATTTAACGCAGTAGGTCAAACCGCGGAATCACAGAGATATCAAAGTGCGCTAAAAGATGTGTATGTACGAGATGAAATTTACCAGGAATTAACTGGCGGAGATCATTTGCAAGGCTTTGAGGATCTATAAAATTATACCTTTCGGACCATTGCTCTTTCCACAGCAGCAACTACATCTGGAGTATCAATATGGTATTTAGCCATTAATTGAGCTGGCGTTCCGCTCTCTCCAAAAGAGTCATTAACGGCAACCATTTCCATAGGAGTGGGTAAGTTTAAAGCTAGTACCTGTGCCACTGAATCACCTAAACCACCATTCATCTGGTGTTCTTCAGCCGTAACTACACAGCGCGTCTTGCGTGCGGAATTTAAAATTGCTTCCTTATCTAAAGGTTTAATGGTATGTATGTTTATGATTTCAACATCAATGCCTCTTTCAGCCAATATATGACCAGCCTCGATGGCTTTCCATACCAAGTGTCCTGTAGCAAATATGGTCACATCTTTTCCCTCGTTAAGCATTAAAGCTTTACCTATTTCAAAGGTTTGATTTTCGGGAGTAAAAACAGGCCATTTGGGACGGCCAAAACGCAAGTAACACGGACCGTCGAAATCTGCAATGGCCAATGTAGCCGCCTTTGTTTGATTATAATCACATGGATTAATAACCGTCATGCCGGGCAACATTTTCATTAAACCTAAATCTTCAAGTATTTGATGCGTTGCTCCATCTTCACCCAAGGTTAAACCTGCATGCGATGCACAAATCTTCACATTCTTATGTGAGTACGCAATGCTCTGACGTATTTGATCATACACCCTACCTGTACTAAAGTTGGCAAAGGTTCCCGTAAAAGGAATCTTTCCACCTGTGGCAAGTCCTGCGGCCATACTCATCATATTGGCTTCTGATATACCCGCTTGTATAAAACGGTCGGGGTATGCCCCTTGGAAATGTTGCATCTGCAAAGAACCGGTCAGATCGGCACAAAGAGCCACAATATTATCATTCTTTTGGCCTGCTTCTAGGAGCCCTTGACCAAATCCACTTCGGGTGTCTTTGTTTCCGCTTATTTCAAAGTTTTTCATTATTTAAATCGTTATGTATGTACTGGTGAGTGATGTTATTTTAAAGTCTTTTGTTTTGCTATAAATCATGCGAGTCTCATTTTTAGCTCTATAGATTACCTGATATTTACCCGGCTGCATCGTTAAATCATATTTTCCCGCATTTTGAGGAATATCTGCTACCCACATTTGCGAGCCTTTATTCATCGTAAAAATACTTGCAACCATATCGGCACTATTGGTGAGTTGTAATTTACCTGGAGATGCAATTTCTACTGTTGTGGTTCGGTTTTGCTTTACATTAATGCCTTTTATTTTTGTAGGTGGAACGGTAAGAATTTCTACATCGTAATCCCCTACTAAATATTTCTTTTTGGTATTAAAGTCTTGAATGGTTATTCGATCGGTTTGTTTGCCTTTACTCACTAATACGGGAAGTCTTCCATAACGAGTTACCCCTTTTATTTTAAAGAAAATATCCCCTTGCGCAGCATCTATAGCGATGGTGTTATGCCTACCTGGCACGAGAGAGACATTTCTTTTAATGATCTTAGGAGTTGTATGCACCTCAATATTATAGGTTAACACGGGATCTAGAAAAATGGTATCGGGATTATTTTTTCCGTTTAAGGTATGAATCCAAGATTCTACAATTTGGCCGGAGGTATTGGAGTATACCGAAACGGGAACATTTGTTTCTAGTGGTTTTCCCTGATTATCTAATAAGCTTATTTGTGCTGTAGTTGCATTAAGCGCTGAACTGATGATTAAACCCATAATCTTATCAAATTCTTCACGCGTTTGAGCATTAAAGAAGGTTCCAGCACAACTGTAAGTGGTTCTAAACTCATCACTAGCACTCCCTATTCCCACAATAAAGGGTTTAAGTATAATTCCTTTCTTTTGAAGAGCAGCACTAACTGCACAAGGATCTCCACCGCATTCCTCGACCCCATCTGTAATGATAACCAGAACGTTGCGTGCGTTATCATCTTTGGGGAAATCCTCGGCGCTAGCCAATATGGACTCTGTTATTGATGTGTATCCCAGAGGCATGACCCTTCTCAGGGCATTTTTGAACAGTTTATGATTATGTGGACCAAAGGGAACTTCTAGCTTGGTATCATAACAATCTTTACGCGTGATAGGCACGGTATGTCCAAACACTCTTAATCCTACTTCTAAATCGTTCACGTTTCTTAATGAATCTACCATTCGACTCATTAAATCCACAGCAATAGACCATCGTGTTGATTTGTCCATCGCCGCTACCATACTGCCGCTGCCATCTAATAGAAATAGCAAGCGCGTTTTACGGCCCTTATAATCGTTTGTGATTTGTGCCTGACTGCTGCAAACAGTAAAACAGGCGAGAAGTAAGATGAATCCTTTTTTCATTAATAGTCTCCCAAATGTGTTTCGGGAAGTTGGTTCAATGCTTTTTCTAAGAGCTCATCATTTGGCGCTTTCCCATGCCAAGCATGAGAACCCATCATGTAATCAACTCCTTGCCCCATTTCTGTTTTCATAATGATAACTACGGGTTTTCCATTGCCTAACTTAGCTTTTGCTTCTGCATTGGTTTTAAGAATATCGTCCATATTGTTGCCGTCCATGTATAACACTTCCCAACCAAATGCTGCAAACTTGTTGCCAAGTTCGTCAAAGCCCATGATATCTAGTGTTGATCCATCGATTTGTGCATTGTTGAAATCAACAGCCACAATCATGTTATCCAATTTATTATGCGGAGCAAACATAGCTGCTTCCCAAATTTGACCTTCTTGTAATTCCCCGTCTCCGGTTACCACATAAACCAATCCATCATCTCCATCCATTTTCTTTTGTTTGGCATGACCCACTGCAACACTAAATCCTTGACCTAAGCTTCCGGTAGCAACTCGGATACCTTCTAAGCCTTCATGAGTTGCAGGATGCCCCTGTAATCGAGTGTTTAACTTTCTGAAAGAGCTTAATTCCGAAACTGGGAAATAACCATTTCTAGCAAGCACTGAGTAGTATACAGGGCTAATGTGTCCATTACTTAAATAAAAAACATCTTGGTCTTTTGCCTCCATCGTAAAGTTGGAAGGGTCGTGCTTCATAATAGTAAAAAACAATGCTGTAAAATAATCGGCACAGCCCAGAGAACCGCCCGGGTGACCACTGCTTACTGCATGCACCATCCGCACAATATCTCTACGCACCTGAGTGGCGATTGTTTTTAATTCTTCTGTATTTGCCATAACTTGTGTTTCTCCCATTATTTTAAAAATTTCCAGTCTTTACCTAAATATTTTGCTGAATCACCTAATTCTTCTTCGATACGCAGGAGCTGGTTGTATTTACTCATTCGATCACTTCGGCTCGCACTGCCCGTTTTAATTAAACCACTATTCATTGCCACACATATATCAGCTATGGTATTGTCCTCAGTTTCTCCACTTCTGTGGCTTATCACATTAGTAAAACTCGCTTTATTTGCCATTTCTATCGCATCTAAGGTTTCAGATAATGTTCCTATTTGATTTACTTTAACCAAAATAGAGTTCGCAATATTTTCATCAACCCCTCTTTTTAATCGCTTTACATTGGTTACGAATAGATCATCTCCTACCAGTTGAACTCTTTCCCCTATTTTGTCTGTTAATGCTTTCCAGCCCTCCCAGTCATCTTCATCCAATCCGTCTTCGATACTCAATATTGGGTATTTTTTTGTCCATTCCACCCAATAGTCAACCATTTCAGCAGAACTTAATTCTCTGTTATCGCTTTTGTGGAAAATATATTTTTTCTTGTCTTTATCATAGAACTCGCTGCTTGCAGCATCCATGGCTATGTAAACATCTTCACCTGCTTTATAGCCGGCCTTTTCAATCGCCTCAATTACAATTTCAATGGCTTCTTCATTGCTTTTAATGTTCGGAGCAAAACCTCCTTCGTCACCAACATTAGTGCTATACCCTTTAGATTTCAAAGTAGCTTTTAAGTGATGAAAAATAGAAACACCCATTTGTAGCGCTTCACTAAACGATTCTGCATTCACCGGCATAATCATAAATTCCTGAAAATCTATAGAATTATCTGCGTGGGAACCTCCGTTCAAGATATTCATCATTGGAATGGGCAAGGTATTGGCATTGGCGCCTCCTATATAGCGATACAATGGCATACCCATATCGTCTGCAGCAGCCCTGGCACAAGCTAAACTTACCGCTAGCATGGCATTAGCACCTAAATTAGATTTGTTTTCAGTTCCATCTAATTCTAGTAAAATACCGTCTATTTCATTTTGAGCAGCTACTTCTTCTCCCTCTAATGCTTCGGAAATAATGTTATTTACATTATCTATGGCTTGTAAAACGCCTTTTCCTAGATATTGATCTTGATCACCATCTCTCAACTCAACGGCCTCGTGAATGCCTGTACTTGCCCCGCTTGGAACGGCAGCTCTTCCAAAACCTCCTTCTTCTGTATATACTTCTGCTTCTACGGTTGGATTGCCTCTTGAGTCCAGAATTTGTCTGGCGTGAATGTGTGTTATTGCGCTCATTTATTTATTTTTATTCATTAAGGTAATAAAATCATCAAAAAGGTACCAGCTATCATGCGGCCCTGGATTTGATTCTGGATGATGTTGTACACTAAAAGCGGGCTTATTTTTCAAACGAATGCCTTCAACGGTATCATCATTTAAGTTAACATGCGTTAATTCTACTTCAGCGGCGGCGGCATCATCAAATTTTACGGCGAAACCATGGTTTTGTGCCGTAATCTCACTTCTACCGGAAATTAGATTTTTTACTGGATGATTACTGCCTCTGTGACCATGATGCATCTTATAAGTGCTCAGGCCACTTGCCAAGGATAATAATTGATGTCCCAAGCAAATGCCAAAAATGGGGGTTCCGCTGGCTACTAGTTCTTTAATATTTTCAATGGCATAGTCCATTACAGAGGGATCTCCAGGGCCATTGCTAAGCATAATTCCATCGGCTCCCCATGCCAAGACTTCGGAAGCTTTTGTTTCTGCAGGAAAAAGCCCTACAAAGCATCCTCTATTTACCAATGACTGGGCGATGTTCTTTTTAGTTCCATAGTCCATAAGTGCTACCTTCAAGGGTGCACTATTTTCTCCCATGGTGTAAAATTCTTTTGTACTCACTCTAGATGCTAGTTCCAAACCACTCATGTCTGGACATTCAGAGACCATTTTTTTCAAGGTGTCTATATCTTCTATCTCCGATGATATCACTCCATTCATGGCTCCTTTTTCACGAATATGTCTAACCAATTGTCTGGTATCTATCTCGCTAATACCTACCAATTCATTATCCATAAAATAGGAATCTAAGCTGGTAGATTCCATTTTACGACTGAACTTATTGGAGAACTTCTTGCAGACAAGGCCATTTATTTTAATGCCATCACTTTCAATATCCATTTCATTGGCTCCATAATTACCTATATGATTGTTCGTCATAACAATAATTTGTCCAAAATAACTGGGATCAGTAAACACTTCTTGGTAACCTGTCATACTTGTATTAAAGGCAATCTCACCAGAGGTTGTCCCTATTTTTCCAACGGCTTCTCCTTTAAATACAGTTCCGTCTTGTAAGACAAGATAAGCTGGTTTTGCAATTGTAGCTATCATTTTTCGGTATGCAAAAAAACGACACTTATCTGACTTTTCGGGTGTATGTGAGTAAAATATTCAAAACTGTTTATTCGTGGAATGCAAAGAAGTCAAAAAAGATATTTTATTTTTAGTTTCAAGATAAGTTTTGGACGTTTTATCTTACATAATATCATCTGTAAAATTTTTTTCTTGACTCTTCTTAGCTTAATTATTCATAATGAAAGGCCGAAGAAAAGATAAATCTAAACGATAATAATATGTAATTTTGCTGTGATGCGAATAAGAGTTCTACTTGCTGGTATTGGTATATTGATGATTGCAGGTATAGTTATGTCTCAACGCAACAAAACCTCTAATAGTATTCCTATAGCTCGTTTAAAATATAATGGTGGTGGAGATTGGTATAGCAGTAGAACTGCGCTTCCGAATTTAGCTAGATTCTGCAATAAGAATATTGGAACGAGTATAAAAACAGAAGAATCCGTAGTGGAGGCTAGTAGCGAAGATATATTCCTTTATCCCTACGTTTTTATGACGGGTCATGGAAATGTGATTTTTAACCCGAAAGACATTCAAAATATTCGGACCTATCTCAGCGCAGGAGGATTTTTGCACATTTGTGATAATTATGGAATGGATAAAAATATTCGGAGGGAAATCAAGCGCTTATTTCCAGATAAAACTTTGAGAGAAGTTCCTTTTTCTCATTCAGTATACCAAGGAGCCTACACTTTTGATAATGGTCTTCCAAAGATTCATAAGCACGAGGGCAAAGCACCCAAGGGTTTGGGCATATTTGAAGAGGAACGATTGGTTCTTTTCTATGATTATGAGAGCGACTTGGGCAATGGATGGGAGGATGCTGAAACGTATAATGACCCAGAGAACATAAGAATTGAGGCCCTAAAAATGGGTGCTAACATCATCAAATACGCTTTTAACAAAGATTAGATACTGTGACAAAAAACAAAATAGGTTTCATTATACATTCTGGTTCTGGCAGCTCAAGGCGAAAGAAAAAGAAAGATGAATTTGAACGTTTCATAAAGAAAGAAACTTCTTATAATTGCTTGCGACTTGATAACGCCAATGAAATTAAGGAAGCAACCAGAGATATGGTCCAAAAGAATTTTGAAGCTGTGTATGCGTGTGGCGGGGACGGTACTTTAAATCTAATTTCAGAAAATTTAATTAACACACCCACGGCAATGGGTATCATTCCCTTTGGCAGTGGAAATGGATATGCTCGCCATCATCATTTGCCTTTGAATTGGAAAGGTGCAGTTCAAACAATCGATGCACATCATGAAACTTTACGTGATACGGGAACTATCAACGGAGTCCACTTTTTAAATATGGCTGGAGTTGGATATTCTGCAAAAATTAGTGCGGAATTCAAAAACGCAAAAGGAAGAGGTTTAAGGGGGTATTTGAAGAGTATAGGGAAGAATTTAAAAACAGGAGCATTTGAAACGGTTCTTCAGAACAAAGATGCCGATTGGAAGGGAGAAACATTTATGGTGGATTTTGCAAATGGGAGCCAATGGGGAAACAATATTAAAATAGCCCCGAATACAAGAGATGATGATGGCACATTGACTGCTGTTGTATTTAAAAAGATCCCCACTTTAAAGATTCCTATTGTTGGTTTTAAAATAGCTACCAATATGTCTAAAAGAAGTACGGATATTTATAGAGTAAAGGGCGAGGCCTTTGTGCTCAACTTTGAAGGAGAACAACCCATGCATGTGGATGGTGACTATATTGGATTGGCGAGTTCTAAAGCAGAGGTTTTAGTTCAATCTAAAAGTTTAAAACTTTGGACTCCTAAAGGTTAAACTCAATAAAACAACCCATGGCTTTAGTACTCTGTAAAGTGGTGTCTGGATTAAATTCGAGAGCTGTACATGCATCCATTAGATAATTCAATTGGGGCAGTAGTTTGCCTTGTCCAAGTACTTTGTTCTGGTCTGTAATGGCACCCTGATACACTTTTCTTCCATGACTCATCAATAGAACCTCTGGGGTAACCGTAAAAAGAAGCTTTTTAGCTATGTTTTTGGCATCAGCCGCTTGATATTTTTGGAAGATAGCATCGGGCAAAGTGTTGCTATCAAGATCATCGATAAGTAATGCTTTCCATTTAACATTAGGATATGCTGTTGCTGCATCAATGAGTGCAGATTTAGATCTCAAGCAATTGGGGCATTCGGAGTTGAATGAGACATATGCTGTAATTCCCAATGTGTCAACAAGCGTTTCGTCTTTTAATCTACCCTCCTTTAAATCTGAATTACATGAAAACAGAATTAGAATAAAACCAAGGGCACTTAAATACCTCATCACAGCGTTTCAAAAGCTTTAATGAACTTCATCCCTAAATTTTTATACGGGGGCACGTAGTCGCTCCATTTATCGTTTCTAGCTAGTTTAACGTCAAGTTCAGCCCATAGTTCTTGCCAGTCGATTCCACCATCTCCAACTCGCATTTGATCAGCCATATCTTTTATTAAGACATTATTTACTGTCCAAGTTCCAATTTGCTTACTACTTACAATCTGTGCATCCGACGCATTTTCCAGAACACTGGCCATGTTGTGATATCCTCCACAGGAGCCTAAAATAGCCACTTTAGCGTTATTGGTTAATCGCTTTACCGTTGCATATAAATAATAGCTGTGTCCTCGGTGTACCACCACGTCTGGATATCTGGTATTTTTTTCGAATATGGCACTAACCACATTTGCACTATTTTCGAATTTAGGACTGTTTAAGTACATTTTTATCGATTTTCCTTGGGTGGATTCAATAAGTGTATATTTCTCAAATTTCGAAATCTTCCAGTTTTTATCTCCCCCAAAATGAGCAAGGAATAGACTAAATGCAGCCTCTCCATCTTCGTCGTTATAGAAAATATGCTGCTGTATATTCGTCCCATCAGGGAATAGTTCCTTACCTGAAACTTTCAAAAGATCAGGCACATCGAATGAATAGGATTCGGTTGTGATTTCAATGGGGTCATAGCCGGCCAATTTGTATAACAAGCCGTACAAACGAATGCCATAGTCATTATCTTCACTCACACACCTTTTTAGCTCTCTTTTCACTTTGGAGGATAAGATTTGTTTTAGTGTATCGGATTGGAGACTTCCATATATATCTGCCACTTCAACTGCTGGCTGTAAATTCCCACCTGTTTTATCCAGGCCTTCTACCACACGTTCCATCAATAAATCCTGCTCTTCGACAGTCATAGTTGACAGCAACTCTTGCAAAGTATTGTATCCTGCGGCCATCTGAACAAAAGTCCTAAAGTAATTAAATCCCATGTTTTCCATGAGTTTATACATGCTTTTTTCTTTTCTTTTTGCCAAAAGTCGCTTAAACATGCCCAAGTATGTACTGGTAAATATTTCATCTTGAGCATAAACCATCAAAGTATACATTTCATGTGCATTATACTTATTGCATGAGGCAAATCGAATGGCATCGGGGCGCTCGTGTAGAAGGTTTATTTGTATAATAGCTTTGAGGCTATATTTCTCTAATTCTTTATCAACTGAATAATTACCTAAAATATTTTTTTGAGATTTAAGCTGGGATAAGGCTCTGAACCACTCTGTTTTATTCTTCGTTAGCTTATCACTCTCATCTAGAGTTAGACGCTTATTGTGTATGCTATGAATATTTGCATAACTATAACTCCCCGATCCATAGCGTCTAAATATCTTATATAAATCCAATACTACAGGATTTTTACTCATGCTTAATGTACTGCTTATGAGATGATTGGATGCAAAATATTGTTTAATAGCATTGGGGTCATTCATAGCTACCATTTCTAATAACTCTAAAAAATAAGGTTCTCTATTATAGGCAAGATATTTAGTTAAAACCTCATATGGTTTTATGGTAGCAGCATGCAATAGTACTTCTTTGTCGTATGGCTTGTCTATATAATAACGTATGCCATCCAAAGCAAACATCACATGATTTTTAAGATATTCTTTTTCTTTTTGTTCATCTCTTGATTCCGTAACGATGGCAACCATATGAAAGTATTGCTCGTAAAAAGCGAGGTATCTTGTATTATTCTCTGACAAATGTTGAAGTGCAAAAACCCATTCGCGCCATTGCGGAAGGACATTTTGATCGAACTTCTCTGCTCTTATGAGATTATTCTTAATTTTTCGAAACTGCTTAAAAAAAGCAGTCTGAGATCTGAGGGTTTGCGAATGAGTTTGCATTTGTATGCTTTCATCCTCCAGTCCGTCTAATAAATCAACACGAAGAATCTCTTTGGCGGCAGTTACCTTGAGTTCCTCGAGACTTTGGCTCAGGGCAATAAAAGGAATAATCAAAAAAATAATTAAAGCTGAGTTACGCATGTTTGATATACAAATTACAAAGAGTTTGCCAAAGGCTATCATTACTCAAAATTGCCAATATTACTTCTTCTTAGCAAGTCAAAATTACCAACAGTTTTGAAGCATAAGGTTAAAGCGGTGTTATACGCTTCGTTTTATTTAAAGATTACCTCTTAACTCTTGTTCGCGTTCGATGCTTTCAAAAAGGGCTTTGAAATTTCCTTTACCAAAGCTTTTAGCTCCTTTACGTTGAATTATTTCAAAAAATAATGTAGGTCTATCTTCTACTGGTTTTGTGAAAATTTGCAATAAATAACCGTCTTGATCTCTGTCTATTAAAATATTCAACTTTCTTAAATCATCGATATTTTCTTCTATCTCACCTACTCTATCTAAAACATCTTCGTAATAATTACTAGGTACATGAAGAAATTCAATTCCACGATTACGCAAGTCTTGGACTGTCTCTAAAATATTAGGCGTTTCAAGAGCTATATGCTGAACACCAGCAGTACCATAAAAGTCTAAGTACTCTTCAATCTGAGATTTCTTTTTACCTTCGGCAGGTTCGTTTATTGGAAATTTAACCCAACCATTCCCATTGCTAACTACTTTACTCATGAGAGCGCTGTATTCCGTAGATATATCTTCATCGTCAAAGGTCAAAAGCAATTTAAATCCCATTACATCTTCATAGAACTTGACCCAATCGTTCATTTTACCCAATTCAACATTGCCTACACAGTGGTCAATATGCTTTAGTCCAACTGGTTTAACTTTCATCGCATTTTCGACTTTTTTGAAACCCGGTAAAAATGGCCCGCTATAATTGCTTCTTTCAACAAATTTATGAACGGTTTCACCATATGTCTTAATGGCAGAAACAACTACATAACCGTGTTCGTCTTCAAATTTGGTTGGCTCTAGTACTGCCTCTGCACCTCTTTTAACGGTTTCTTCAAAACTCTTTGTTGCATCATCCACCCATAGACTTAAATATTTTACACCATCTCCATGTTCTAGAACATGTTTGGATATATCGTTATCCGAATTCATAGCCGTTGACAAAACCAAGATTACTTTTCCTTGCTTTAGAACATAGCTCGCTTTTTCTCTTACCCCAGTTTCAGGGCCCGCATAGGCAATGAGTTCATATCCCCAAGCATGCTGATAATAATAGGCTGATTGCTTTGCATTTCCGCAGTAAAATTCAATATGATCCGTTCCATTAAGTGGTAAAAAATCCACTACTTCTGTAGCTTTTGTAAGTTCTGTTGTTTGCATAATTTTAAAATTACAAGGGCAAATTTACGATAAAAATTTATGGGATGATTAATAGCATCACGTAGAATTACTTAAAAAGGCCTGCCCTCATTCGAAATTGTTACCAGTGCATCACTTGCCTAATGCATTACAGCTATTTTAAATACATCCTGTAGATTTTCACCAAGCACTAATTGATAAAGTCCTTTAGCTAAGCCGTTGACTTTAATCCGACTAGCCCTCCCATTAATATTTCCCTCTTTAACCAAGCGACCAGTGCTCGATAAAATTTGGTAAGGAATATGAGTATCAGGTGAGTTAGAGGAAACTATAATAAAATCATTAGCGGGGTTTGGAAAAACTTTAAATGGAGTTGAATTTGGCTTATTTACGGACAACACGGTCAAATCTATTGAAGTTGAATCGATACAACTGCAATTTGAACCCAAATCTAAGACATGCGTTATATCCGCTGTTGTTCCAGCTAAACTAGAAAAGTCATAATCAAAACTATCTGATGTATTTGACTGCTCTATCCCATTAATAAACCAGCTATGCACCCCTCCTTTTTCCTCGGATGTGATGGAATAAATTCCATCTTCGCCTCGTCTCACAGCTATTTTACAATTAAGTGCTTTTAAGTAAGATATAGTGGCCGTGTCTGTATTCGATTGACAGGCTCCATTTTCTGCTCGAACAAATACTTGGTCATTATTTTTAATGGCAATTAATTGTGAACCTGAACTACCGCTTGTACGCAAAGTTCCATTTACATACCAATTATATTTTTTCGATGTTTTCGGATTCAATGAAAACTGAATATTTCGAGATGAACTAGCTTCACTACATATGGGTCGGTACGTGGTATCGATAAGGTGCTTATCTATAACATCATAAATGATATTAATTCTTTGTGTGTCTGAAGAACAGAGACCTGTTGAATCGGAAATAAAAACAGTAGCACTTTGAGACTCTAATTTAGCAAATGAATAATTCATTGAATTTGATGCTAAAGAGTTGTTTATATAAAGCTTGTGATTAGGTACTGAAACCCCGCTAATTTCAATCTCTGCAGTATCTCCTTCACAATACATCTTATCACCCGCAATAGTAAAGTTTAATGGGCTACATGCCAAGGATGAATCGACACCTGACGCAGCCTTAGAACTGAGGCATTGAGAAAAGGTCACTCCTCTTACATCATACGTAAACGTGGTGTTAGGATTTAATCCTGTAAGGGTATAAAAAGTATCTTTTCCTCCTGAACTAGAGGGGAAATAGCTTTTGCCATTAATACTCACCTCATAGACCAATACACGGGGCATGCTGCGCCAATTGAGCTGTATCCCCTGTAAATTTCGCTTGGTAGAACCCAATAAACGAGGTGCTGGCTCTTGATCTTTAAAGTAGAAGGCAACGTCTTGTTCACTCATTGCACAGTTTACACTATCCCTTGCATATACTTTGAAGGTTTTAGCTCCTGAAATAAGCACCGGAGACAAGGTGATGGAATTTGTGTTTAAACTGACTGTATCTACTCCATCAAGAACAAAACTATTTGTAATTATTGAACCTGAATTTATAGTAAACCTTATGGAGTCTAATCCAGCACACAATGTATCTGAACTAATTTTATTCACACTAAAATAGGTGGAATCATGGTTTACCACATTTACGCGGTTTCCATCTACTGTGCAGCCTGTTGTTTTAAGGACAGATTTTACACTATACAGGCCTGGCTTGGTCACCACAAATGAATCCTGCAAAACTGAATCCGGAAACCAAATATAGTTTTCGGAAGAACGCTTAGATACGGTTAAAACAAGATCTTCTATATTACATTTACGAGCAGTTCCAGATTTAGATTGCTCAATAAAGGCCCTAAATGGACCATTTAAAACAGTGAAATCAAAGGTATCAACTCCTCCTTTTCCATAGATATTTGTTGTGCTTAGATATACTGTTTTCTTACCCGAATTTAAGTATTCTACTGAAGGTTTACTTTGTGTACTACTGCTTGGAGATGCCCCAGGAAAAGACCAGTCATATGAGGTAGGAGTTCCGGTGGTGGCAGCCTCAAAACTCAAAGCAGATCTTCTGCACGCTTTTAATGTTTTGAGAGATATTGTTGCTTTTGGTAAGAGGTTAGAGGGTTCTGCCGTAAACGTCTTATCAAAAACATAATCTCCCCTATTGCCCATGGCCATATTGGCGGAAACAACATTCAGATAAAACGTAATTTTTCCAAGGTTTTTAGTAGGTGCAGTCCATTTTATCCGCCATGAAATGGAGTCTGAAGCCTGATGGCTATTACCCGAACTTGTATGTCCGATTAAACTTCTTGTTTTTCCACTCACAAACTTAGAACCAACTTGAGTTCTAGCATCTAGTGTCGCAAACGTACCAGCTGGTTCATCATTCTCATCTAAAACAGTCATTTGGAAACCAGCTGCAGAGTTCAGCGTATCCTTAAAAACTAGCAAGAACTCGTAAGACGAATCGGGCAAATATCCGCCCCCTTTGAAAGTATTCATTCGTAAATCTATTTTAGAATGTAAAGGACCCGAATTTTGCAAGCCATAAGTGCTGTGACAACCTCTACAATTAGAGCTCCCAGGAGCGCTAGTATATCCCCAACTTGGGCCACCTGAGTTCCCTTGAGCAATATAAATAACGCCCAGGATAGCGCAGGTAAATAAAATTTGTAGCGTTTTCTTCATTTCTTTGTTTAATACAAAGATATTCTATGCATTTTAGATTTGGTTCACGCTTTGACGTGAAAATCACATGGAATCGTAAAAAATGATTTTTGAAATGCCTTGTATTAGGAATGTGGTTGCAGGCAAGTCTTAAAATTAAAAGAAGATTTTATCATAGAAAAGACAGATTTCTCACAAAAAAACCTCTTATCTAAAAGATAAGAGGTTTACTTTAAAGTAATAAATTACTTAATTTACTGTTTTTGATAAGTCAGCACCTGCTTTGAATTTTACTACATTTTTTGCAGCAATTTGGATTTCTTTACCTGTTTGTGGGTTTCTTCCAGTTCTTGCAGCTCTGTTGCTGATAGAGAATGTTCCAAATCCAACAAGAATTACTTTGTCACCTTTTTTCAAAGCGCCAGTAGTAGCTGAAGTGAAACTGTTTAAAGCTGATTGAGCTTGTGCCTTAGTGATACCAGCGTCAGCTGCTATCTGTCCAATTAAATCTGATTTGTTCATAATGTTCTTTTTTGTTTTTGTATGAAAGCAAATGTACTCAAAACCTCAGCAATGTCAAGCCCTGTAGACTTTTACGATTATTATAATTATTAACGCTGTATCCACACAGCAGGAACGCTAAACCTCAGAATAAATACTAACCAATTGATTTACAGCGAAATAAAGACTTTCATTAATCTCTGTTTTATTGTACACAAGTTTAGATTTACTGTAAAATATTTTTCGAAAGTTGTGTAATTCCTCAAGATAATCTGCTATTTCAGCTCCTTTTAAGTCCTGAAACATGGGCCTTTTATCATTTTCTAGTATAATTCGTTCAGTTATCGTCTCTTTGTTTGTATTTAAATAGAGCGTTAGACCTTCGGCATTCATCCAATCTATATTATCGGTATGCGATGCCGTACCTCCTCCTGTACTAATTACGCAGTTTTCTTTTTGGGATGTTTCTCTGAGCACTTCTGATTCAAGAGCCCTGAAATAATCCTCTCCTTTTGAATTAAAGATAGTACTTATCGTATCCTTGGCTCTGATTTCAATTAAAGAATCTAGATCAACAAACTCCCAACCTAACTTATTTGCCAACCAGCGACCTGTCCATGTTTTACCACTAGCCGGAAGTCCTACCACATAAACCTTATTCATACTTAATTTTTGGATCTAGGCGAATGTATAAATACTCCGTCAATAAATTAATAATAAAAAATACCCCAGCTGTGAATAAAACAGTTCCCATGATCACGGGTAAATCGCTTTGCTGAAGTGCTTCTATTCCTATCTTTCCTAGGCCTTTCCAATTAAAAATATACTCCGTAAAAAAGGCCCCTGCTAGTAGGCTACTTAACCATCCGCCCACGCTTGTAACTAATGGATTAATGGCATTAGGAAATGCATGCTTAAGAATCACTTTTTTGAATGAAAGTCCTTTGGCTTGTGCTGTACGCACATAATCCAAATCTAGAATCTCTACCATCGTATTTCTGGTTAATTGCACAAAAACAGCCAATGGCCTTATACCTAAGGCTAGAGCTGGTAAAATCAGGTTTTTTAACATTAAAACATGTCCATTTCCCAGGGGGTCAACCTCAAATAAATGACCTACCATGTTCAATCCAGTGTACACCTTTAGAACATAGCCAAATAGCCAAGAAAATATCATGGCTGAAAAGAAAGAAGGCACAGAAATTCCGATGGTGCTTATTCCAACAATAAATGAATCAATCCAGGTCCCTCTCTTTACAGAGGCTAAAATACCTAATGGAATTCCTATGATCATGGAAATAAAAAGTGCTGCAAGAGCCAACACGGAGGTCCCTTTAAACCCTTCCCATAAGATATGCGAAACATAATTTCTAGTTAAAAATGACTTTCTCAGATAGGGCCATTTTATCACTACTCTTGTTCCCTTTACGTTCAATAAGGCAAATCCACTAATTTCAGATAGCTTGCTGCTTTCTTTATCATAAAATGAGATGGGTGACAAGTCATTGACGAGCAAAGCCAATTGCATTGGTTTAGATTGGTCCATGCCCAAATCCTTAACAATGGCTGCTCTTACATCTGCATTCCCTCTCTGACCCATCAGAACATCATCTGGATTAGGAAGAGCCATAAACATGAAATATATGAGAAAAACCAACCCTAAGAGTATGGCTAATGCCTTTCCAATTCGTTGTTTAAAAAAACGCAGCATTACTCTTTACACAACTTCGTCAATTTCTTCGTGCTTGGTAGGGATCGAGCACTCCATTTATTGATTATTACAGGGCCTTTAAACAAATACAGAGTTGAATTATATCGTGCCATAGTTAACAATGTTTTCTGATCGCATCGATATACTTCATCATCCAATCCCTTCTCTTTTAACAATTTTGAGGCTAAATCTGGTCCTGTGTAGGTACTGGTCATAAATTTTACAGCCTCAGCGGTAGCCCATTTTTGTATTGGGACTATGTTCTTAAAGTCCTTTTGCGAGGTCTCTGTAATGTCTGAACAAATCCAAATGAGCATATAGTCGGTGCCATTTAAAATATCATTTGTAATATCCCTATCATCAGAGTTGCGTGTAAATGTAAAGTCATGAATTGGAGATTTATAACCTTCAACAATAATCTTATCCTTTCTGCTATTAGGCACAAATTTATACCCTTGATTCATGTAAGAAACCATATTGGAAGAAGACACTCGAACGGAGTCATCTCCTTTTCGTAAGGAAAAGGTAATAAGCATACTATCTTGGGCTCTTTCTCCTGCTGGGAGATACTCTATTACTTGTTTTACATCATTTCCTTTTTTGTAAGGTAAAAAATCCCAAAGTGGCAAGTAAAAATAGCAAAACACTCCAAATCCTACTGTGAATATGGAGAAAATAGCCATAAGTCGATTTCCAAACTTTTTTGAGAACCAAGGTTTTATGACTTCTGAGTTGATCAAAATAACAGCAATGAATAAGGTAAGAGCTATATCCTTGTAAAAAGACTCCCAAGGCTTGAGCTTGAGAAAATCTCCAAAACATCCACAATCAGTCACTTTCATTTTAAGTTTATTAAACTCACAAGCGAAACACAAATCAGTAAATGCGCACAAGGCAACAAAAGTTCCAATTAGAATGAAGAGTAAAAGCAATAATTTGTAGAATAAAGCACTAGACTTTTTGATAAAAACAAGAATACTAAATAGAAGCAATACACTAAACCCTGCGAAGGCAAAACGATTGGGGCAATAACCTGCATAATAACTGTAAGCCGTTAGGAATGTGAAAAACACAACCAATAAGAACATTAGCCAAGCGACTAAAGCAACTCTCCAACCTATGACTAAAGCAAAGCCTAAAATTACTTCTAATGCACAAAAAATAAGGCTAAACCAGAGACTATACTCTGTAAGATGTGAAAAAAAATCAACCAGAAATGAATTTTCATGAATGTATTTTTTCAACTCTAATTTTGCTTGTTGTGGCTCTTGAATAAGTTTTTGGCTATTAAAAGATTGCTGATAAATAGGATTGTTATCTATGGAAACTTCAAAACCAAAAGTTCGTACTGACTTCGCATCCCTAAATATAGCTTTGTACTCTATAATTTGTTTATCATCAATCGAAGCAATTACCGTTTGCTCAAATTCTAATTTATCTGCTACCGTTTTCTCGGAGATAGATGATTCGATGAATAGATCACGTGTATTATCAAATGAATAAAGTGGCAATGTGGTTTCAAGCACCTCGTCCATATCATCTGTTAAACGAACAACAATATCTGGTTGATCTGCCGCCGCATCCTCTGAGAATACGTGAAAATACTCATCTAGCTTTATGGCAAAACCGCTTGGATCATTCAATTTAACAATCCCCGAAAAGATAAACAAAGCTCCAACAGCGATGCGTAAAAATTGTGTTGTTATTCTGGCCATTTTTCCAGTCTAATTAAGGCAAATATAGCGTAGTTAATAATATCTTGATAATTTGCATCTGCTCCTTCACTGATTTCGGTAGCTCCATCATTGTCTTCTATTTGTTTTATTCTCAACAATTTAACCAAAATCATATCTGTAAAGCTAGTAGCTCTCATATCTCTCCAAATCTCACCATAATCAGAGTTTTTCTTAATCATCAACTCTTGAGTCAACTTAAACTTCATGTCATATAAGCCCATCAATTCATCTTCTGTTATTAATCGTTCCGAAGGAAATATATCCAATTGAATAAGTGCTATAATACCATAGTTAATGATACTTCTAAACTCAGAAGTAATGGAATCGCCGACCTGATTTTTACTGGTCAATTCGATATTTCTAATTCGTTGAGCCTTAATATAAATTTGATCGGTTAAGCTACTTGGTCTAAATTCTCTCCATGAATCTCCATAATCCTTATTTTTTCTTTGGAAAATGGATTTGCACGTATCCATTATTGTAGTGTATTGACTGATGGTTAATTCCATATTATATCTGATTATCTATGGCTTGTTTTATATGAGCAATATGCCTTTTTACATGCCAGGCATTGAAATGAATAAATGTATTTAGAGGGATGTCTTCCTTTGTTTCAGGATGATGAAATGTTTTGAGTAATAGTTCTGGCCTTTTCATTATTTCAAGCAATAGCAATGACCATCGCTGGATCAATCCTATTAATGTGGTATATGAAGACTCTATACTAAAAGTATAATCCAATTCAGCGGCCCAATCATCCTGATCCCATGGTTTTATTGTGGGATTATCTTCTACTAAGGCAAGCTTGGTTCGAATAAAATTATTCATGCAAGAATCTGCCAGATGATGTACTATTTGCCCTATCGTCCAACCGCCATCACGATAGGTGTATTTTAATCCTTCAACGGGTAATTCTTTTAACAAACTTGCCAAATTAGCAGGCAATTGCTGGAGCTCTACCACATCTTGCAGCAACTCATTTAAACTTGGACTGTATTTCCAATCAAAAGGGTTTTGATTTTCCATGTTATGATATTTTGTCAAATCGAGTGTAAGGCTGTAAAACTTCAGGTATACTTATGCCCTCTGCCGTTTGATTGTTTTCTAATAAGGCAGCCATTATGCGGGGCAATGCTAAGGCTGAACCATTTAAAGAATGTGCTAATGCTTTTTTCCCATCTGATGTCTTGTACCTACATTTTAATCGATTCGTTTGAAACGTTTCAAAATTTGATACCGATGAGCATTCCAACCATCTCTCTTGAGCAGCACTCCAAACTTCCATATCATAGGTTTTTGCACTAGCAAATCCAGTATCTCCTCCACAAAGGAGAAGCACTCTATATTTTAAACCAAGTTTCTTTAAGAGGCCTTGCACATAATTACTCATATCATCCAATACTAACTTGCTATCTTCTGGATTTACAATCTGTACAATCTCTACCTTGTCGAATTGATGAAGGCGATTAAGCCCTCGAACATGTGAGCCATAGCTCCCCGCTTCTCTTCTGAAGCATGGCGTATATCCCGTATTTTTTATTGGCAAATCAGATTCATTTAGAATCACATCACGATAAATATTTGTTATTGGAATCTCGGCAGTTGGTATAAGATATAGATCATCTTTTGGAACATAATACATTTGACCTTCCTTATCGGGCAATTGACCTGTTCCTATACCACTGGCTTCATTAACCATTAAGGGAGGAATAATTTCTTTATACCCCGCCTCCATCGCTTCATCCAAAAAGAAATTAATTAAGGCTCTTTGCAATCTTGCGCCCGCACCTTTATAAACAGGAAAGCCCGCGCCAGTAATTTTAACTCCTAGTTCAAAATCTACAATATCATAATCTGCCGCCAACTCCCAATGTGGCTTGGCATCTTTATGGAGCATGGGTTTATCTCCCCATTCTAAAATCGTTACATTATCCGTTTCATTCACTCCAGTAGGCACATCTAACTGAGGTGCATTAGGAATTTCGTAGAGCAATACTTGAAGTTTTTCTTCAATCGAAGCAAGCGCATCTTCTGCTGATTTGACCTTGCGTTTTAACTCAGCAGTACTTTTTTTGGCTTCTTCGGCTTTTTCGAAATCCTTATTCTTCATAAAACCCCCAACTGTTTTAGCTATTGCGTTGGATTCTGCTTTTAAGGATTCCATTCCTGAACGCAGCTTCCGAGCCTCGGAGTCTAAATTTAAAGCCTGATGTATGAAACCTTTTGCATCAATACCTCTAATTTCTAATCGTTGGATTAGCTCTTCAGAATTTACTCTTATATCAGTTAATGTTAACATGAAATCTATTCTTATGCAAAAATGGGGGATTCCTTTTATATATACACGATACCTTTAAAAAGATGTTCATTAATTATGCTTTTTATCCAACGATGAGATAAAATTAACAATTTATGTTGTCAACAGCCTGCCGATTTAAGCTATTTTTGCTCGTGATGAAGTTAACAAAGCTGAGTTTAATCTCCTTTATCTTTTACCTCATCCTACAAATATGCAATGGCTGTGTTAATCAAAAAGCAAGTAGGCTTACGAGAACTGACAAACAACTCAGGCGATTTTATAGCAAAAATAACATACGAGCTCAGGTAAGGTACTTTTCCGTAAATTCAAATACCATACGGGCCATTCGTGTGGGTGATACTACACTGCCCTACTTTCTTATGATTCATGGCTCTCCGGGCTCTAACATGGATTATGACGCTTACATAAAGGATACCACATTTACCAATAAATATTGTATTGTTCTCTGCGACAGACCAGGATATGGCTATAGCAATTGGGGTCAAGCAGACACCAGTGTATTAAACCAATCTAAAGTCATACTTCAAGCCCTAAAGCCTTGGTTGCAGCATAGAGAGTTCACAATCTTAGGAAACTCTTATGGTGGTCCAATTGCCGCAACTATGGCGGTAATAAGCCATGGAAAAGCAAAAAAAGTGATTTTAGTAGCCAGTGCAATGGCTCCAGGAGAAGAAAAAGTGTATGGAATTTCTAAAACAATTGTTAAGCCTGGCTGGAAATGGGCATTCCCAACTTTACTCTATCTACCAAGCATAGAGAAACTATCTCACAAACAAGCCTTACAATCGATAGCGCCTCTAATTAAAACGTATAATGGAACTTTATTGATCCTTCATGGAACAGCAGATCAGCTCGTTTATTACAGCAATGTAAACTACTCAAAAAACACCTTCATTAAAGCGAAAGAATTGACCTGCATTGATTTTCCAGGCCAGGGACATCCAATATTATGGAACAGTGAAGAAAGAGTTAAGAAACTCATCTTGGATTTTATGGATCGCTGATTGTACTTTTGAGGCATGAATAAGAAAAAATTAAGCATACTTCTTGCCGTTTTAATTCCTGGATTCCTGTTTTCTGTCATTCAAACAAGTCAAAATAAACCTACAGATATCGTTGCCACTTGGTTAAACGAAGAAGGGACTGCAAAAGTTCGCATTTTTAAAGCTAAGAATAAAAAATATTATGGTAAAATTGTTTGGCTTAAAGAGCCCAACAGAAATGGAAAGCCTAAGATGGATGATGAAAATCCGGATAAAGCGAAAAGAAAAGCGCCTATTATGGGTATGCAAATATTGAAAGGGTTTAGCTACGACGCAAGCGATAAAGATTGGTCTGGAGGTACTATTTATGATCCAAAAACAGGAAAGACTTATAGCTGTACTATCACCAAGAAAGGGGATAAAGCAATTAAAGTAAGAGGCTATATAGGAATCTCGCTTATCGGAAAAACAACCGTTTGGACCAAACAATAATGGCTACAGCTAAAACTACCTATTTACAAGAACTTAGAACTGAAAACATTCATATCCAAAGCGGTTCTGTTGTCATAACGGATGCTCCTACTGACAATTACGGAAAAGGTGCGAACTTCTCTCCTACGGATTTATGCGCTCTTTCACTAACCAACTGTATCATTACCACCATTGGTATATATGCCCAAAGAAATGCATTTGACTTAAAATCATGCAAGGCGGAAACTACCAAAATCATGGAATCGAAACCTAGGCGAATCGCAAAGATTGAGGTAAATATTGAGATAGAGATACCCGCAGCTGATGCCTCATTAAAAACCATTATTGAACGCGTAGCTAAAACTTGCCCAGTGGGACGATCGCTGCACCCTGAAATTATTCAGGAAGTAAACTTTTCTTGGAAATAAGTAAAAAGGTTTATGCCTTTTTCTTACTAAACAGACCGTTCATTACGCTGTCAATCTGCGAGATAATTTTATTTTGATCATCGGGATTATCTGCAAATTCTAGATCATCCGTATTAAAAATAAGGAGTTCGCCCTCATAGGTATTAATCCAAGCTTCATAACGTTCATTCAATCGTTTAAGATAATCTAAACGGATGGCATCCTCATAATCTCTGCCTCTCATTTGAATTTGATTAACGAGTTTAGGAATACCTGTTCTTAAATAAATAAGCAAATCGGGTTGTTGAACTTGCTCACTAATCGAATCGAAAAGATCCGTGTAGTTTTCAAAATCACGCGTACTCATTAAGCCCATAGCATGGAGATTTGGCGCAAAAATATGTGCATCTTCATAAATGCTTCGGTCTTGCACTACAGTTCTTTTGCCTTTCCTAATAGCCTTAATCCCATTCCATCGCTGAGTTAGAAAATAAACTTGTAAGTTAAAACTCCACCGTTGCATATCCTCGTAAAAGTCAGAGATGTAAGGGTTATCGTTCATATCCTCCAGTTGAACCTCCCAATCAAAATGAGTAGAAAGTAATTTAGCAAGTGTTGTTTTACCTGCTCCTATATTACCTGCGATTGCGATGTGTTTAGCCATTCTTAAATGCAATATTAATAATTACATGCTTTGTTTTTCAAGCAAATGTCCAATTAAAGTTTTACACAATTTCCAGAAGCGCTACTAACATTTAAAAAGGCAGTCCATAAGCCGGGTTCTGTAACTCAATTCACATTGAGATGTTCATCATTTATCTAGTTCTAAAATCACTTTTAGAATCCATCAACCTACCCTCCGAGACTTCCACCTTTTAAGGTTTCCACTAACGAGCCGTCATTGCCCTCGGTTTATTTGGTTTTTCAACCCATGAGGTTTCTCTCAATTTGCAACTCACGTCGCGAACGAGGGGTCTCTTACACCTCTTTTTCACCCTTACCTAACCAAAATGGTTTGGCGGTTTACCTTTCTGCGATACTATCTGTCGATTTGTGTTGCCACAAAACGCCTTCCCGTTAAGAAGCATGGTGCCCTGCGTTGCCCAGACTTTCCTCTTGCTTGCGCAAGCGATGAACTGAACTGCCTCTGCAAAGGTAATACTTGCTTCACTTTTATCATTTTGTATTTTGTATACTTTTGATATCTACCTTAAACAAGGTAAATTAACAGCACCAATAGTGTAATTTGAAATATTAATCTACATCATGTGCAGTAATCCCATCTGATTTGTTCGTTGGATAGTTTTTAATATCGGTTATATGTTCTTTTTTTGCATATATAAAATGAAAAGAATTGGAATAATGACTTCAGGTGGGGACTCCCCAGGAATGAATGCTTGCATACGTGCAGTTGTAAGAGCAGGAGTTCATTATAAACTTGAAGTGTTTGGTATAAGAAATGGGTATCAAGGCATGATTGATGATGAAATTCATCTCCTTGAATCCAAGGATGTGGCCAACATTATTCAATACGGTGGAACTATTTTAAAAACAGCTCGCTGCTCAGACTTCATGGAAAAAGCAGGAAGAAAAAAAGCATTTGAGAATTTAAAAAAGCATGGCATCGAAGGGCTCATTGTTATTGGTGGAAACGGAACATATACTGGTGCAATGCATCTGAATAGAGAACATGGCATACCTATTTTAGGATGTCCAGGAACCATAGACAATGACTTGTCAGGTACGGATTATACCATTGGGTTTCATACAAGTATTAACACCGCGGTAGATGCAATAGATAAAATTAGAGACACTGCTGATAGTCACCATAGAGTATTTTTTGTTGAAGTGATGGGAAGACATAGTGGGCACATCGCATTGCATGCAGGAATAGCTGGAGGTGCCGAGGGAATATTTCTTCCCGAGAGAGATAATGAATTTGAGACTATCATTGAAAAATATGTTAAAAGAACTCGCCAGAAAGAGTTTAGTATATACATAGTAGCTGAGGGAGAAACCGAAGGCAATGCCTATGAAATTGCAGAGCGATTTAAGGCATTACACCCCGATGCAGATTGTAGAGTTACTGTTCTAGGACACGTACAGCGAGGAGGAAGTCCCACCAGTGAAGATAGAATACTTGCTTCGAGACTTGGAACTCATGCTGTAAAGGGTATTACAGAAGGATTTTCCAATCATGCCGTAGGTATTGTGAACCAAGAAGTAGAGTTTACTCCTTTCGAAAAGGCCATTTTTGACAAAAAGGATATTAACAATAAACTGTGGGAAATGAACGCTATCTTGGGTAAGTAAATGCTTGCCTCCTTATACATAAAGAACTTTACACTTATTGAAGAAACCAAATTTGAACCTGGTTCGGGTTTGAATATAATTACCGGCGAAACTGGTGCTGGTAAAACAATTATGCTTGATGCCTTGGGCTTAACCTTAGGACATAGAGCAGATCCCAAATCTGTTGGGAAGAATGGTAAGGCTATTATAGAAGCTGAATACAATATTGATGCCTTAGGCTTGGAATCATTTTTTGAAGAACACAATTTAGACTTCGAAAAGTTATTGCGCATTCGTAGAGAAATTACGGCTGAAGGAAAGAGTAGAGCTTTTGTAAATGATACCCCTACTACCCTTTCTGTACTTTCTCAATTGGGGGGATATCTCATTGAAATACACACCCAAAACAGCACCTATGATTTTAAATCATCCGCAAGCAAATTAGGTATTGTAGATGATTATGGCCAAAATGAAGAGCAATTAAACAACTATCAAAAAGCCTTTTCCTTTCTAAAGGAAACAAGACGAAAATTGGACCAATTAGAACAACAAAAATCCTCCTTATCTAAAGAACAAGACTATACTGATTTTTTACTTCAAGAATTAATTGAACTTAATCCTGATGTATTGTCAGATAAAGACATTGAAGAAAAAATTGATACTTTAGGCAATGCCGAAGAGATTTCAAATATAGCTGGACAATCGGCATTTAGTCTTGATGGAAATGAGCAATCTATCCTATCAAAAATATCTGAAATAAAAGCTGAACTTCGAAATTTCACTTCCATGAATGCATCCTTAAAAGAAGCCTTGGAAAGATTGGATAGCAATCTTATTGAATTAAGAGATATTTCAGATTTACTGCAGAAAACAGCTGATGAGACGGAGGCAAATCCAGAGGAATTAAGCCGTTTAAACGAACGATTTACTCAGATACAGTCCTTATTTAGAAAGCATAATATAAAAAGCATTGAAGCATTGGTTCAAGTAAAAGATGAACTAGAGGAAAAGAGTTTCAATTCGCAAAATATTGATCGGTTAATACAAGAGGCACAATCTGAAATGTTGCATGCCAAGGAAGATTGTATTAAGATGGCTACAACACTTCATACAGCTCGAGAAAAAGCTGCTGAGAAACTGTCGCACTTGGTTCAAATTGAGCTAAAACGTTTGGAAATAAAGGATGCTATATTTAGCATTGAGTTGGATTTTGATGCAGATAATTTAAACTCAAATGGAGGAGACATTGCACAGTTCATGTTTAGCGCCAATGCCGGCAGAGCGGCAGGATCTATTGAAAAATCAGCATCTGGAGGTGAGTTAAGCCGCGTGTTTTTTTGTATCAAAAGCATACTCGCGCACAAGGTTCAATTGCCTACATTAATTTTTGATGAGGCCGATACAGGAGTGAGTGGAGAAGTAGCTCAACGCATGGGCATTCTTATGGAAGAAATAGGAGAAAAGCATCAAGTGATTGCCATCACTCACTTACCTCAAGTCGCAAGTAAGGGCGTTCATCATTACCACGTGTCCAAATTCTCAACGGCAGATTCAAGCAGCAGCCGCATAAAAGAACAGACAGAAGCACAACGAATTCAAATTTTAGCCGAAATGATGCAAGGAAGAAATCCAGATGCAGCTGCCCAAGAAGCAGCGAAGAACCTGCTGCATTCCACCTAATGATATCGCACTAATTAACTAGACTCTCCAGGGTTTAGTCTCTCATCTCTTAATACCTCAATACTTTGCTTAACTTTGAGCGCATCAAATGAATAGTTCATCCACTGTAATACTCGCCATAGCTCTTTTTATTATCATGTTGGGCATGGGTTTATCTCTTGTAAAAAACGATTTTACACGAATTCTCAAACATCCCAAAGCCATTATTCTGGGCTTGGCAAACCAAATAATACTCCTACCCATTATCGCATATTTTCTACTTAGCATATATCCTACAACCCCAGAAATAGCCATTGGTGTAATGATACTGGCCGCCTGTCCGGGTGGTCCAACATCTAACCTCATCGCTCATTTAGCAAAAGGAGATACCGCTCTTTCTGTTTCTCTTACAGCCATAAGTAGCTTGATCACTATAATTACCATTCCTCTAATTGTAAACTTTGCATTAACACAGTTTATTAAGGTCGGCCAAATAATTCAATTACCCATTGCTCAAACAATTGCACAAATCTTTGCAATAGTTCTTATTCCAATATGCATAGGTATGATCATTAAAGCGAAGAGGCCAGAATTTGCCATTAATATGGCTAAACCAGTACGTACCGCATCTGGTGTTGTTTTAATATTGGTTATTGCAGGAATTATTTTGAAAGAAAAAGCAAATATAATTCCATATTTCAAGCAAGCAGGTGCAATTACTCTTGCTCTTAATGTTGTTACCATGGCTTTAGGTTACTTTTCTTCCAAACTTCTAAATTTGGCTCCAAAACAAGCCGTTTCTATTTCGATTGAATCAGGGATTCAAAATGGCACTATGGCCATCATGATTGCTACCGTCCTTTTAAGCAATACAACCTTTGCCATTGCCCCAGCTATTTATAGTTTAATTATGTTTGGAACCGGCGGGCTAATGATTGTGTTTTTTGGCAAAAGAGCTAAAAGTATGTAACATAAAAAAGTCGAACCTTGCAGCTCGACTTTTTACTTATTGCTTTTAAGCAATTAATTCTTTTTCCAATATTGTCGAATGAGGTGATCCTCACTACCTGGATTATAGGTTCTTTCAAAAATCATTTCATTATTCGTTTGAGATACAATTTTCCATTGAATTTCATGCACCTTAATGTAATTACTGGTACCATTTTGCATACTCCAAGTGCTATTATATTCTTGGCCTATGCCTGGATCACAATCATCGATTCCTTCGTTAATTGTTACAACACCTGCTGCTTTAAAGGTATAAACATCGTCTTTATTGCAGTCTAACATGTTAGATACCCATTCAGTTCCGTTTTCTGCACTATCCAACTCGTCAGCCCATCTCCAGTTCTGCATCATAACAATTTCCATTTTGTTCTTGCCCTCTGTAGTAACATTGCCTGAACCATTATTTGATCCATCCTCAACTTTGTCTTTCTTGCATGCCGCAAAAACGAATACCCCCGCTAGACATAACATAATTAACCATTTATTCTTTTTCATTGAGTCACAAATATACATCTCTCGATTGCACATCAAAGTCATATTTTTCAAATTAATAATTTTAAGTACCAATAGCTTTTTTCAACCTTTCAGTTCTTACATTTGTGAAGCATCAAATGGTATCAAATAATAATCGAATTCGAACAATTATTTTTTTCTTCCTTATTTTTTTATTGAGTTTGAGCATCTTTTTAATTTGGAGAGAGAGCAAACTGCCGCCTAGAAAAAACAATCATGCCATTGGGTCTAATCAGGTTATTGATAATTATTCAAAAGAAATTTATAAGGAAGCGAATCGATTAGGTTTAAATCCAGAATACTTTATGGCTCTTTGCATGCTTGAATGCGGGGGGCGCAGACCCTCGCCCAGTCGCTTTGAAAAGCATATCTATCGTCGGTTAATGAACCTTAAAGCAGGGAAAAGAACGCATTATGAGAAAGTAACCATCGAAACGCTTAAGGATGCCAATGAATCAGCAATCAAGAATTTAGCCAGTAGTTGGGGACCCTTTCAAATCATGGGCTATAAAGTTGTTCAAGAAGGAATACTAATTAAGGACTTGCGAGGGCCTGCAGCAGTAAAGCATGGCATGAAATGGATTGCGAATGAGTATGGACATTTATTAAAAAAAGATAGATATAGTGATGCTTTTCATTATCACAATACCGGTAAAGTAATAGGTAAAAACAGGCGGATTAAAACCCATTCCAAGACCTATGTAAGTGATGGAAGAAAATGGATGAAGTACTTTAAAAAGAAACACGATGCATAGTATTCTCCAACACCTCAGGTTTCCATTTTCGTTTTTACTCATGCCCGTTTTTGTTCTGGCCGTACTTATTGCACCGCAAGCATTGCTAAGTGCCAGCACGCCAGCACTTATCATACTTTTTATTAGCTTACATGTATTCATCTACCCTTCAAGCAATGCCTATAATAGCTATCAAGATAAGGACACAGGCAGTATTGGGTTAATAAAATCACCTCTGCCCACTTCTAAGGACCTTTTTTACACTACCGTTCTTTTTGATTTAGTCGGGCTGTTACTCATCGCCTTGTATTGCCCAAAAAGTACTTTTGTATTGATATTAGTCTACATAGGAGCGTCAAAAGTGTATAGTTGGCGGAAAATACGCTTAAAAAAGCATCCTATTTTGGGATTTTTAACGGTATTTCTGTTCCAAGGTGCTTTAATATATCTAACTGTTATTTCAAGCATCGGAGGGAATATATTCGAAGAGAATCATATAAAAATGGCACTAATTAGCAGCCTTCTTTTTGGAGGAGCCTATCCCCTCACTCAAATATATCAGCATGATACAGATCAAAGAGATGGAGTAAAAACACTAAGCATGGTTTTAGGAGTGCAAGGCACCTTTATTTTTAGTGGCATATTGTTTATTGCTGGATTTCTTGGACTGCTCTTTTTTAGTAGTTTAGAACTATTCTCCACTTTTTGGATGTACCCTTTAGCGTTCCTTTTGCCTAGTATTGGTTATTTCATTTATTGGCAATACTTATGCTTGAAAAATAAAGCAGAAGCCAATTATAAAAACACCATGAGAGCCATTCTTTTAAGCGCCTTGTGCATGAATTTAATGGTGGTTTCATTATTAATTTTAAAATTGAATCATTGAGTTATATATCGAACATAGCAACGGCCCTACCGCCGCATAAATACAAACAGACAGAACTGCTCGAATTCATGTCAAATTCCTATCAACAAAAGGATGAATTTAATCGAAAGCTAGCACTTATTTATGGCAAGAGTGGCATAAATTACAGATATAGCTGTCTTTCAGACTTTCAGGAAACCACAAATGGATTCAGTCAAATGAGAGTTCAAGACCGCATGCATCTATACCGCAAAGAAGCAGTAAATCTTTGTTTAAAAGCAATAAAAGGTTTAGGTAGAAACACCCTCGATGATATCACGCACATCATCACAGTTAGTTGTACGGGAATGTATGCACCCGGTTTAGATGTTGATTTAATTGTATCTTTAGGATTAAATGAAAACACAGTCCGAAGCAGCATCAATTTTATGGGGTGTTACGCTGCTATGCATGGATTAAAATGGGCAAATAGTATTGCGAACTCAGAGCCTAAGGCCAAGGTTCTAGTGGTAAGTGTTGAGCTATGTACATTGCATTTTCGAAATGACATTCATTGGGACCAAGTAACCGCGTGCTCCCTATTTTCAGATGGTGCTGCAGCCTGTATTATTACTGCAGAGCCAGAATCTCAAAGCAGACTAGCCATCAAGGGGTTTTATAGCCAATTGGCATTAAAGGGCCAGAGCGACATGTCTTGGAACATTACTGAAAATGGGTTTCTGATGCAACTAAGCAGTTATATTCCAGACTTATTAACAGAACCCATTCAAGGATTTATTGAAGATGGGAGAAATACTATAGGAGTAAATACCATTGACCATTTCGGATTTCATCCCGGAGGTCGAAAAATACTGGATCACATAGGGAAAGAACTCCATTTAGAAAAAGAGCAAATACAGGTCTCTTATGAAACCTTACAGTCTTATGGAAACATGAGCAGTCCCACAGTATTGTTTGTTCTAAAAGAAATTATCACCCAGGCTAAAGAAAATGAAACCATTTACTCTGCAGCATTTGGACCTGGTCTAAGTTTAGAGAGTATGATAACTGCCCGTGTTTAAATCCTTAGAACATAGAAATAATGCGAAAGAGCTTATGGATATGCCTACTATTCCGGCAAAAGACCTTTATAAAAATTATAAGGAACTGCACTGGGTAAATAAATACCTCGGAGGATACAAGGCAAGTGCATTTGGCGTAAGTCAAGCGTTCGAAAAGGCATCCATTACTAAACTAATCGATGTGGGATCTGGAGGCGGAGATACTCTTGCAAGACTGTGCAAAAAATTTAAAATAAAAGATGGCCAGGGCATTGACTCTTCTCATGCAGCAACCCAATATGCATCAGAGAAATATCCAAATTTAAAATTTCACACAAATGATTATAGAAAGTCGCAAATACCAAAAGAAAAGGTACTTATGCATACGGCCCTTTTTAACCATCACTTAAACCCAGAAGAAAATATTGCCTTTTTAAAATGGGCATCCCAAAACTCAACCATTTTAGTGATCAACGATTTGCAGAGAAGCTTCTGGGCTTGGTTAGGGATTTATATTGTTCAGCTTTGGCCTTCATTCTCCTATTTATTTAAAAATGACGCTCCTCTTTCAGTAAAACGAGCACACTCTTTCAACGAATGGAATCAAATGTTAGCAGTGGCTGGATATACGAATTATTCCATCATCAAAAAACCCATGTTTCGTTATGTTATCATCGCAAGTATTTGACTATATCGTCATTGGCGGAGGGATTGCAGGCAGTACCTTTTCAACCCTCATGGGTCAAAAGGGATATAGCGTATTAGTTATTGAAAAAGACGAATACCCCAAGCATAAAGTATGTGGAGAGTATGTAAGCATGGAAAGCTATAATTTCATGAAGGGATTAGGAGTTCCCTTAGATTCTTTTGACCTTCCAAGAATAAACCAGTTCCAATTAAGTAAGCCAACTGGTAAAGCAATTGACCTACCCTTAGAGCTTGGAGGCTTTGGAATTAGTCGATACCTCATGGATAGCGAATTAAAAAAAGCGAGCTTAAATACAGGCAGTCAATGGTTAAAAGACACCGTACTGTCCTTCGCTAAAGATAAATATCTGTACGAAGTAAGAACAAAAAATAACATCTACCTCACCAAAGAAGTTATAGGTGCATGGGGGAAAAGAAGTCTGTTAGATAACAGTCTGGAACGTCCCTTTTATTCAAATGAGAAAAGCAGGTTAACCAATTGGGTCGGTATAAAATATCATGTAAAATCTCAACTATTGAAAAAAGACTTGATATCCCTCCATACCTTTAAAAATGGATACTGTGGAATGAGCAAGGTTGAAAACGATACCTTTTGCATTTGTTATCTTATGCGAAGCGAAAATCTCAAAAATAGAACGGTTCGGGAATCAGAGGAACTCTTTCTCTACAAGAATCCATTCATCAAAGATGTTTTTACCCAATCTCAGTTTGTTTTTGATCAGCCTTTAGCCATCTCACAAATAAGCTTCCAAAATAAGTCAAAAAGTGAAAACCAGGCTCTTATGCTTGGAGATGCCGCTGGGCTTATTGCCCCCTTGTGTGGAAATGGGATGAGTATGGCTATGCATAGTGCCCTATTGGCCTCTCAAATAAACAATAAAACACAATACCCCATCCAGTGGAAGAAGGAATTCAATCAAAGAATAAAACTGGGTCGTTTTGTTCAATACATTTTTGGAAGAACGTTCATTATGAGTGCATTTATTCAATTAGCTCATCTCTTTCCGTTTATCGCTAAATGGATGATTCGTAAATCTCATGGAAAACCCTTTTAGTTAAGAGTATCTAAACGTTTTACCTGTATATATTGATGTTTATTTTGGATGGTAGAAATTAGCTTTTCCAAGGTAAATAGATTTTTGACCATAACCTCTACCACACCCTCAAAAGTCCCCTCAGATCCTGCTCTAATATTTATGCTGCGCATATTTACACCCAAATCTTTCGAAATGATATCGGTAATACTACTCACAATTCCCACATCATCAATTCCATTTACCATCAATTCACTAATGAACGATTGATCATAGCTCTTATCTCGCCAGTTACAATGAACAATTCTATAGCCATATTCACTCATTAAATTTGTGGCATTTAAACAATTGCTTCGGTGAATTTTAATTCCATCATTCACTGTAATAAAACCAAAAATTTGATCTCCTGGAACCGGACTACAACATGCCGCCATGGCATATTCTACCTCATACTCATCTCCCACTACAATAGCGCTACTCAGCTTATTTTTTGAAGGAAATGAACTCTTACTCTCTCCTTTTTTCGGCTGTTTTTTTACCTTTTCAATTGGGTTTCCTTTAAAAAAAGCAGCCACCTTTAACTTTTCTTGTTTAACGGCACCCATGGCCAAGGCATGATAAAAATCATTGGGGACAGTAAACCCGTGAAACTTTATAAAATGCTCTACATTTCTATTATTGAAGGCACGTTTCGCCGACTTAAATTTTCGTTGTAATATTTCTTTTCCTTCTGCACTAAACGCATTTTTTTGAGAGTTAAGGTATTCTTTTATCTTATTTCTAGCCTTCCCTGTTTTAACAATCTTAAGCCAGTCTAAATTCACCCTGTTTTTAGAAGTGGTCAGGATCTCCACAATATCACTATTGCTTAGTTCTGTACCAATTGGAACTAATTTCCCATTCACCTTAGCCCCAATAGTCGTGTATCCCACGTCCGTATGGATAGCAAAAGCAAAATCAAGGGCCGTACTTTCTTTTGACAATCGTTTTACTTCCCCTTTTGGTGTAAAAATGAAGATATCTTCGGCTAAAATTCCAAATCTAAACTCATTGATTAATTCAATGGCGCTTAAGTCTTTATTATTTATGGTTTCCTTTACTTGAGCCATCCAATGATCAAAAGCCATATCCTGCGCATTAGGCTTTAATTCTCCCTCTTTAGATTTATATCTCCAATGAGCAGCAACACCTCTTTCGGCTACATCATCCATTCTTTTGCTACGTATTTGAACCTCAATATACTTATTGTCTGGACCTATAATAGTGGTATGCAAAGCCTCATATCCATTGCTCTTAGGCTTACTAAGCCAGTCACGCAAGCGACTTTGATTGGAAGTGTATTGCTGCGATATAATTGCATATACTCTCCAACAATCGTTTTTCTCGAGATTTAAGGGGCTCTCAAGTATCACTCGAATAGCAAACAAATCGTATACCTCCTCAAAGGGAATGCCCTGTTTACGCATTTTTTGCGCAATACTAAAGACCGTTTTTGTACGACTTTGGATATCAAATACAGATAGTTGAGACGCATTAAGCTCCTCATTTAAGGGCTTAATAAACCTCTTAAGATAATCCTCCCGATCCTGTTTCTGCGCCTCTAATTTTGTCTTAATCTCAATGTAAAGCAATGGATCTGTTACCTCTAAAGATAAATCTTCAAGCTCTGACTTTACTACATTTAGACCCAAACGATGAGCTAAGGGAGCATAAATATATAAGGTCTCCGATGCGATTTTTAAACGTGTTTTTTGCGATACTGCATGAATGGTTCGCATATTGTGAAGTCGATCACATAACTTAATTAAAATGACCCTAAGATCTTCCCCTAGCGTAAGAAGCATTTTCTTAAAGTTCTCAGCCTGAATACTTATATTCTTTTCAACCGTATCAAATACCGTAGAAATTTTTGTAAGTCCATCGACAATATTCTTGATTTTTGGATCAAAAGCCGTTTCAATCTCCTCCAAGGTAAGTTCAGTATCCTCCACCGTGTCATGCAACAAGGAACAAATTGCGCTTGTGCTTCCTAAACCGAGCACTTCAACCGCTATAATAGCTACTTCTAAAGGATGGAACAGATAAGGTTCTCCACTCTTGCGTTTAACTCCATCATGAGCATTGGCAGCCATTTCAAAAGCCTTCGCCACCTTCTTAAGCTTGCTTTTTCCACGATCGTGTAACAAGCTTAACAAATAGTCATACTTTTCCTGAAGCTTATCTTTATAAGGAGCATACGTAGGACTATCTAAAACCACCATTATTGCAAAGATCGTATAGTTTTCATTTAAGAGTTCCACAATTTATTCGGTATTCCAAAAAACTAAACGTAGATCGCTCTTTCTGTTTTAATTTGCACTTAGAATGAAAATAAAAAAATGGAGTCTAAACCCTTTTATGGAAAACACGTATTTACTATACGACGATTCCAAAGAAGCAGTTTTGGTTGATCCCGGCAATTCGAACCAAGCAGAAGACAAGGCCATTATTGATTTTATCAATGAAGAAAATCTCATTCTCAATTGCATCCTTCTGACCCATGCGCACATCGATCACATCATGGGTCTAAAATCCATTACAGATAAATATCCTGTGAATGTTTACCTTCATCCAGAAGATTTAGTGATTTATAACAATGCCGAAAAAACGGCACAAATGTATGGTTTGCCCTATAACCCAAGCTTTGTAGAGCCTAAAGAAATGAACATTAATGCAGGCTTTAACTTTGGCAATTCAGATTTAGAGATTCGATTTGTACCAGGCCACGCGCCAGGCCATGTTGTATTCATAAACCATGCAAGCAAAACTATTATTGCCGGGGATACGTTATTTAAGGGCAGCATTGGAAGAACAGACTTAGCATTTGGAAATCATGAACTGCTTATAAGCAGCATAAAATCCGAATTATTTACGCTGCCCAATGAGTATACCATATTCTCTGGGCATGGAGCAGAAACAGATATAGGATCAGAAAAAACAAGCAATCCATTTTTTTAGTGGCAGATATTCGCAAAAATATTGACAGTCTTATTGAAGGATTTTACCAAATGGGTATTCGGCAATGGATTGTTTCACCAGGAAGCAGAAATGCTCCTATAGTAGCCTCATTTATAAAAAGAGGCGGCTTTAAATTAATAAGCCAAACCGATGAACGTTCCGCAGCCTTTATGGGGCTTGGTGCCAACATAGCTGAAACACCAACCGGTATCATATGTACATCAGGAACAGCTCTGTTAAACTATTATCCCGCGATATGTGAAGCCTTTTATGCCCAAATTCCGCTTCTCGTGCTATCTGCAGACAGACCTAAAGAGCTAATTGATCAATGGGATGGACAAACCATTCGACAAAATGATATATTTGCTCAACACATTAAAGCATCCCACTCCCTGGAGGGCGATATGCACCAAAGCAAGACTTTAGGGGAAATAAAAAAACTCCTCAAGCAAATTCATGTAGATATAAATAGTCAGGATAAAGGACCTATTCATGTAAATATACCCTTGGCCGATCCAATTTACGAAGGAATAAATGCTGCATGGCAAGGAGATTCCATATCCTTTGATCATTTTTTGGAAAGAAAATCAATGGCTACTCCACAAGCCATTCCCATCAATGCAAATATTGTTTTATTTGTTGGTGAACTCAAACCCAGCGAGTCAAGAATCTTAAATCTAAATAAACTAAGAAATCAATTTCCTATACTTACAGAAGCAACCTCAAATAGCATCATAGATAATCTTAATGGCTGGGAGCTGAATACACAAAGCTTAAAAAAATTACCTGTGCCTGATGTTTTAATTACTTTGGGTAAGAATTTTGTAAATAAACGTTTTAAACAATTTATTCAAATAAATTCAAATATTATGCATTATCATGTACATACTAACCAGTATGTAGGTAATCCATTTAAAACTGATATTCAATCAATTAGATTCGATACCAATGACCAAATATTGGAATATCTTACCACACACAAAAATGAAAAAACATTTAATCAAACGTGGATAAGTAAACTCCAGACTAATTCATATAAAATTAAAGAAGCTCAAAATTTAAGTGTTGAATTACGTAGTATTCAATCCATTTATGCCAGTCATTTTGATGCTTTACATATTGGTAATTCCACGCCAATTCGATTGGCAGGCTTACTGCCTAAATCTGCGATGAAGGTCTTTTGCAACAGAGGAACCAGTGGAATAGACGGTTGCGTATCTACTGCAGTAGGATATGCCCTATCCAATTCAAATGAAAAGGTAGCTTGCGTTGTAGGCGATTTAAGTTTCTTGTACGACTCCAATGCCTTTTGGTGCAATCCAAAGCCTCTAAACCTTCAGGTAATAGTACTTAATAACGGAGGTGGGAATATTTTCAACCTTATCGATGGGCCTAAGAAAATGCCAGAAATGGCACAATTTATCCAAACACCACATCTTTTAAGCTGCAAATACTTGGCAAAACAACACGGACTCTCCTACTCATGCAATGCATTACATATAGGCTCTAGAAAACAAATTATAGAAATTTTTAGCTCTGGAAATGAATTGCTCTGGGAGTATTTAAGTTAAATTACAAGTAACAAGGGTATAGCCTTTGTATATTTGAAATTAAGGGTTCCATATCTAAAATTTATAGCTTAAACCAATGGAGGGTAAAAAAGGCAGCTGATTCTCTCTGGTAAAATTGACGCGATCAAAGTAGAATATATTCTCACGATCATAAATATTAGTAATACTAAAGTTTACATTAATCTTCCGTCGTTGTTTAAAAACAAAATCTTTACTCACTGAGAAATCTAACCTGTGATAATAAGGGAGTCTACCACCGTTCAGGTCGTCATAAAGGATGCCTAAATTACCATTAGAGTTGGCGTAATTAGCATCAATCCCTTTATCAAAATTAAATTTTTCATAAAACCCAAGGGTCTGCGTAAATGGGAAACCGCTTCCAATGCTCCATCTCAAGCCAAACTTCACAGGATAATTCCCCTTTCCTAGAGAATAATTTAACATGATATTGCCGTTGTGTCTTCGATCAAATATAGGTTGATACTCCTGCACTCCATCAAATCTATTTACATAAGTCAAACTGTAATTTAAGGAGCCAGAAAGTTTCTTAGAAGTATAGGTTAAGGCAACATCTGTCCCATATGCATTTCCATTTTCAATAATAAAATCCTCTCTAAGCCGCTCCGGCTTGTCATTGTGAACGGGCACATCATCAAACAGTTTATCCCTATTTATATTGGTTAATTGGTCAAAAAACTTATAAAAAGCTTCTGAACGAATCACGAATTTTCTTCCAATCAAGTATTCTACACCACCCGTTATATGACGACTCTTCTGCAAACGATGATTTACCGGTTTATTATTGAAAGTATTGGGAAGATTATCTGGACCGCTTAAAAAACCATAAAATAAATTAACAACATCTCTATCACTCACTGCACTAAGCAAGTTTTGTGAGTAATAGCCAAATGCTCCATAAATATTGATACGTGCCTTTGGCCTCCAGCTAAAATTAATTCTGGGCTCTATGGAGCTATTCCCAAGACTTGCATAGTATTGACCTCTAACTCCAAGTTCAGCAAGGAAATGTTTTCTTCTAAAGTTATACTTGGCAAAGCCATTGAGTTCTGTGGTACTTTCTTTTTGCTCTACTCGTCTGTCGTTTGGATTGTAGAAACTAAAATCTGTTTGAAATCCATTTACATCTAAACCCCATCTAATTTTATCCTTTTTCAAGTTATAAGCGAAGTTTAACCCGAAACTGATTCCACCAATTCCACTTCGGCGCGGCAAATTATCCAATTCAATCTGATTAATTTGATACTTGCTGTACATGAAGAACCCATCCATTTGAGTTTTACTGTATTGTGGTACAAGTAAGAACCGTCCTCCCAAACCAACATTTTTCCAATTGTATTGAGTGCTGCCGGGAAATTTAACATTATCGCCAAATCTAAAACCAAATAACTTAAAGTAACCGCCACTATTTGAGTTCAGCGTTAACTTAGCAAACAAGTCCCCGAAATTATAAGGAAGTTTACGTTCGTTAATAAAAGGATAAAAAACCTTGGATGAATTTCTTAGGTATGAATTTCTATAGGAAATAGCAAAAGACGAATTAGACTCCCCTTTGCTAAATTTCTTTAAGGGGCCTTCCAACAGCACCTTGCTTGCGAATGTGCTGGCCGATACTTTACCTCCAAAATTAGTGGTATTTCCATCTCTCGTATGCACATCAATTACCGCTCCTATTCTGCCTCCATGCTCTGCACCAAAGCCCGAAGTATACACTTCTGCATCTTTAATGAGGTCTACATCAAACACTGAAAAAAGACCAATAGAGTGAAACGGGTTGTAGATAGGCAAACCGTCCAACATAATCTTATTCATTACAGGAGAACCTCCTCTAATATATAACTGCCCGCCTTGATCTCCGCTAAAAACAACACCGGGTAAGGTCTGAAGATACTGAACTAAATCAGGTTCTGAACCAACCGATGGCATTTCTGCAATTTTCTTACCATCCACGATGCGCACTGGGCTACCATCAATTTGAACCCTCTTTTTTATTTCAATCTTTACTGCATCGAGGTATTGGTTTTCCAAATAAAAATCTTGTTTAATTACTTTATTGTTTGAAATATATGCTTCCATAGAAGTTGTATCATACCCCAAATACTCCGCTAGGATTTCATATTTTTTAGAAGCTAATTGAGGAAAACTGAAGAACCCATCTTTATCCGTAAACATCGATCGATTGTTACCGAGCAAGGTCATTTTAACCCCTGCCAAACGCTCACCATTTTTACTATCATATACAAAACCTTTTATTTCTCCATTTTGTGCTTGAAGTCCACTGAACAAACAATGAAATAAAATGCAGGTAATTAAGATTATGCCTCTCATTAGGCTGCGAAAATATGTATTCTCAGCTACAGCTTTCACATAAAATCGTAAATTCACAAGAAATACTAAACTGAATATACTTTTTAAAAGCATCAATAAGTTGGTATACAATAGATTAATGAACAAATAAACACTTTAAGCATCATGCATCATGAGTATGTCAGTTTTACAAATTCCTTCAATAAATTACAAATACTCTTTTTTAATTACGCAGTCTAGATATTTCCTTTGCATTCTGAATGGTATACAAGTTTAGGTTAACTTTTGAGGATGACGCGGATGTTTCACGAACGTTTGAAATAAAACCCAGCAACAATTTTTTGGAATTTCACGAAGCCATTCAAGCTGCCATAGGATTCGATGGCACTTTCGCAGGAGTATTTATTCTTAGTGATGATACCTGGCGCAAAAAGAAATCGATTCCCAATTTAGAAAAGACACTTCTTAAAAATGCGGTTTTCGAACCCTATCAGAAATTTATTTACCTTGCTGATGAGGACCAGGATTGGGTTTTGTACTGCGAGATGATAGGTTTTTCCGAAACAGTAGCATCTGAAACTTATCCAAAGCTCATAAAATCAAAAGGCTTCGCTCCAAAACAAAGGCCTTCAGCCATTATAGAGGACGAAGAATCAGCTGATATGGATGACTTGGCTGCTATGCTTATGAAAAATACCCTGAGTGCTTTAGATACGAAAGAAGAAGAAGAAGAAGATAAATCGGAAGAATCTGAAAAGAAAAGCATCTTTGATGAGGAATACGGAACGAACAAAGAAGATTTAGAAGGCTTTAGTGAGCCTACAGACATGTGACGTTTTGTCCTAAGAATAGCCGTTTTACCTAGGATAAATGCCACTTTGACTTGTAAAAGGGCTCCAAAGATGCCTCCAAAGAGATTGGAGACACATTTGTTGTTTAATACCTAATCAATGAACCCACAAAAATTCACTTTAAAGGCACAAGAGACCTTACAACAGGCGCAAAACAGCGTTCTTGCGGCCTCCCAACAAAGCATAGAACCTATTCATCTATTGCAAGCGCTTATACAAACCGATAATGAATTTATAACCCTCTTAGCAGGAAAGCTATCCGCTAATCTGGATCGTGTAACACAGGTTGCTGCAGCCGAAATAAAAACCTTTGGTAAAGTGGAAGGAGGCACTCCTTATTTTGCCACAGAAGCTTCGAGAGTATTGGCCTTGGCAGATAAAAAAATGAGTTCATTTTCAGATGAATTCATATCCAATGAACATTTGTTACTGGGCCTTATCGATTCTAAAAGTTCGGCAAGTACTATTTTAAAGGATGCAGGGTTTAGAGTGAAGGAGGTAGAACAGGTTATTTTAGCATTAAGAAAAGGAAATAAAATAACGTCCGATACTGGCGAAGCCTCCTTTGATGCCTTATCCAAATATGCCTTAAACTTAAATCAAGCAGCCAAGGATGGAAAATTGGACCCTGTCATTGGCAGAGATGACGAAATACGCAGAATCCTTCAAATATTAAGCAGGAGAACAAAGAACAATCCCATTCTAATTGGTGAGCCAGGCGTTGGAAAAACTGCCATTGCGGAAGGATTAGCCCATCGAATTATTCGCGGCGATATCCCAGAAAATCTAAAATCCAAAACGGTATTTAATCTTGATATGGGAGCACTTATTGCAGGTGCTAAATACAAAGGAGAGTTTGAGGAACGTTTAAAATCAGTAATAAAAGAAGTCGTTAGTAGCAATGGTGAGGTGGTGCTTTTCATTGATGAGATTCATACCTTAGTAGGAGCTGGAAAAAGTGAAGGTGCAATGGATGCGGCCAACATCCTTAAACCGGCTTTAGCAAGAGGAGAATTAAGGGCCATTGGCGCCACTACTTTAGCCGAATATCAGAAGTATATTGAGAAAGATAAGGCTTTGGAACGTCGGTTTCAAACCGTTTTAGTGGATGAACCAGATGCGGAAGAAGCCATTAGTATTTTGAGAGGAATAAAAGACAAGTACGAGACACATCACAAAGTGCGCATCAAAGATGAAGCCATTATTAGTGCCGTAGAAATGAGTCAGCGATACATAAGTGATCGTTTCCTACCAGATAAAGCCATTGATTTAATGGACGAGGCAGCATCTAAACTGCGTTTAGAAATGAATTCTGTTCCAGAAGAATTGGATGAGTTAAATCGAAAAATCATGCAATTGGAAATTGAGCGTGAGGCCATCAAAAGAGAAAGTGATCAGGATCGACTGGATGAACTCAACAAAAAGATTGCGAACATGCAAGAAGATCAAAAAACCTTTCGTTCTCAATGGGAAAATGAAAAACAAGTTCTTGGATCTATCCAGCAAAAGAAAGAAGACATAGAAAATTTTAAATTAGAAGCAGAACAGGCCGAACGAGACGGAAATTACGGCCGTGTGGCCGAGCTCCGTTACGGAATTATAAAAAAAGCAGAGGAAGACCTCTTTGCCTTGAGTGTTAAGATGGGCGAAAGCAAAAATATCTTGGTTAAACAAGAAGTAGATACTCAGGATATTGCCGAGGTTATTAGCAAATGGACGGGAATACCCGTTTCTAAAATGATGCAGAGCGAGAGAGAAAAATTACTTCACCTTGAACAGGTATTGCATAATCGTGTAGTGGGGCAAGAAGAACCTATAGAAGCTGTGGCCAACGCCATTAGAAGAAGCCGAGCAGGCCTACAGGATCCCAAAAAACCCATTGGTAGTTTTATTTTCTTAGGAACCACTGGTGTAGGTAAAACAGAAGTTGCCAAAGCCCTGGCTGAATACCTTTTCGACACCGAAGAAGCCTTGGTTCGAATAGACATGAGCGAGTACCAAGAAAAGCATACGGTAAGTCGATTGCTCGGAGCGCCTCCAGGATATGTAGGTTATGATGAAGGCGGTCAACTCACCGAAGCCGTAAGGCGCCGTCCCTACTCTGTGGTATTATTGGACGAAATTGAGAAAGCACATCCCGATGTGTTTAATATACTCCTTCAAGTATTAGACGATGGTAGATTAACCGATAACAAAGGACGAACCGCCAACTTTAGAAATACCATTATAATCATGACTAGCAATATTGGGAGTGAGCTTATTCAATCCAATTTTGATGAACTGAATGACAAAAACAGGGACCAAGTATTGAGTAAAACTAAAAACGAGGTATTCCAACTTCTTAAAAAGACCATCCGTCCTGAATTTTTAAATAGAATTGATGAGGTGAGCATGTTCGAACCCTTGAATCGCGAAAGCATTACTAAAATTGCCGAAATTCAATTGGAACTTATACAAAAACGATTGGAAGAAAGTAAAATTACGCTCGAATTGACGGCCTCCGCTTTAGACTGGTTGGCACAATTGGGTTACGATCCTCAATTTGGCGCAAGACCCTTAAAACGCGTCATGCAAAAGCGTCTTTTGGATGAATTAAGTAAAAAAATTCTTTCTGGAGCCCTAAAACCAGGAGGAAATATTCGAGTTGATTTTGATAAAGACCTGGTTTTTAGCAATGATTAACTGACATTTTAGATTGGGCAATGTAAATTGCAACCAAATGTCAATTGTTAAGAACAATAAAAGCACCCTAACAGCCTGGTGTATGTATGATTGGGCCAACTCTGTATACTCACTCAGTATTTCAAGTGCTATATTTCCTATATTTTACGAAAAATTTACCCCTAAAACAACCACTCTTTTCGGGGGTGAAGTGGCGTCCTCTGTACTTTACGAATACAGTCTAAGTATTAGCTTTCTACTGGTAGCATTGCTCGCTCCCATTTTAAGTGGTATTGCAGATGCTAGTGGGCAGAAGAAGGCATTTATGAAGTTTTTTGTGGCCATTGGTTCTTTATCATGCAGTGCCATGTATTTTTTTTACGGGACCAACCTCTTCTTTGGGCTATCTTGCTTTATGCTTGCCACAGTGGGCTTTGCTGGAAGTTTAGTATTTTACAATTCCTATCTTCCAGACATTGCCTCGCCTGATAAATTTGACCGACTATCGGCCAGAGGTTTTACCCTTGGTTACATTGGAAGTGTAACCCTATTAATTCTTAATTTATTGTTTTTACAAAAAAGCGAATGGTTTGGTATGGAAGCTCCATCTGCGACCAATACGCTCCCCTTTCGTGTTGGTTTCTTAACCGTTGGTGTATGGTGGGCCTCCTGGTCACTTTGGCCTCTTATTAAGTTACCAAAAGTTCCTAAAACCAGTTCCATAAAAGCAAATATGCTAGGCAAGGGATATAAGGAATTGAGAAAGGTATACCAGCAGGTTAAACAAATGAAAACTTTGAAACTTTTTCTTTCTTCATTTTTTGTGTATACCATGGGAGTTCAAACTGTTATTTATGTGGCGGCTATATATGGTTCTAAACAATTAAAACTGGAATCGGGAGACTTATTAAAAACAATACTACTGATTCAGCTTATTGGAATTGCCGGGGCCTACTTTTTTGCCTATCTAGCCAAGAAACAAGGAAATAGAAAAGCCCTTATTGTTTCTTTAATTATATGGGCCATTGCTTGTGTCATTGCCTATTTTGTGCAGGCAGGTAAACCCAATCAGTTTTTTGGTTTGGCTTGTGTGGTTGGTATTGTTATGGGTGGAGTGCAAAGCCTAAGTCGATCAACCTATGCAAAGCTTATTCCTGGCGATGTGGACAATACAAGTTTCTTTAGTTTTTACGAGGTTGCTGAAAAATTAGCCATTGTGCTGGGAACCCTTTCTTTTGGTTTGATAGAACACTTTACGGGGAGCATGAGGAACAGCATACTTGTTCTTATGAGTTACTTTATCCTTGGCATAATTCTCATGTTATTCGTAAAGAGCCCCAAGTTAAATGCCCATAAGGATATGCCTTTGAATACTGCTAGTGGACAATAATATCCCTTCATTACAATTGATTAGATAACAATTATTCAGCTAGATTAAAAGATAAGCCTATGGCTTCCGAAGGAAATCAAACCTAGTTTCGTCTAAGAAGAATAAGCAAAACTGCTTTTAACAACTCCCATTTTGATACCTTCAATCCTGAATAAATTTGAGCCCATTTCACTCGATCAAATGGATCAAGTCGCTTTAATGAAGCGTAAGGATACTAAGTTTATTATTCATGCGAAACAATTGCCTCTAATACTACAAATGGTACAATCTCAGTACTCCGTTTTAGAAATTAGTGGAAATCGGTTAATGACCTATGCATCTGACTATTACGATACGAAAGAACATAAATTCTACTTAGATCATCACAATAAAATTTTAAGACGAACCAAAATTCGAATTAGAAACTATGTAGAATCTGGACTATTTTTTTTAGAAATAAAACAAAAAGATGCCAAGGGAAATACAGTGAAAAATAGAATTGCAAGAGCAGCTAATGAAAACACACTCTCCAGTGAATCTTTGCAGTTCATTGAACAGATCACAAACCACAACTTAGACTTAATAAAAACCTTGAGAAATAGCTTTAAGAGAATAACTTTAGTAAATTCGGCATTAAAAGAGCGCGTTACCATTGATTTAAATTTAGACTACAACGGAAAAATACTAAACCCGGACTTAATGATAGTGGAGTTAAAGCAAGAAAAATTTAACCGGCAATCTCCCATAGTTGCGGCGCTACGAAAAGAATCCATTTACCCTTATAGTATCAGTAAATACTGCATTGGTTTAGCAAGTATCTATCCAAAACTCAAGCAAAATCATTTCAAACAAAAAATTTCAACCATCACAAAATTAACAGCATAATATGGACTTTCTAGGCATACCCTTATTCGACGATGACTTCTACAAAATGATGTTCCGATTTGCCCTTAATTTGGGCTTTTTAACCATTATTATTAGAGGTTTATACTACACAGCTACCAAGCGAAAAGACTACTTTTTTACCTATTACATGATTGGTATTATTGTTTTCTTTTTATGTTTCACCCTCAAAAAGTATGAATTAGATATTGGAATGGCTTTGGGTCTTTTCGCTATTTTTGGAATTATACGCTACCGCACCAATGCGATTGACATAAAAGAAATGACGTACCTTTTTGTGGTTATTGGGGTGGCTGTCATTAATTCTCTCGCCAACCAAAAAATGAGCTACGCCGAGATTATAGGTAGCAACGTAATTATTGTGTTAGCCTTGTACGTGATTGAACGCTTATGGCTTGTTGGGCGCGAAACAACAAAGACCATTCAATACGAAATTATAGAAAATATAAAACCTCAGCATTTTGAAATGCTAAAAAAGGATTTAGAAACCCGTACAGGCTTAAAAATTAAAGAAATTGAAGTTGGGAACATAGATTTTTTGAAGGATTCAGCTGAAATAAAAATTACCTATCTCAGCAATCAATGATCAAACATAAAGTACCTGTACTTATAGCTGGTATATTTTTACTACATAATATCTCCCTGTCTGCTCAAAGTGCAGAACTGGAAGATCAGGAGTTGTGGATTAGCACACAGTTTTGTTTCAAACCCACTAAGAAATGGGTTTTTGGCATAGAGCAACAGCTGAGAAGAAAAGACAAGTATAAAACTACAGACCAATATTTTACGGAAATAAATCTTAAATATTATATTTCAAAAAAAATGTATCTTGGCTTGGGAGCAAGGCATATTTCGAAAAATGATACCAAGGGGAAAAAGACCGGTTATGAGAGTCATGTGCGATTGAACGCCGATTTAGGGTATAAGCAAAAGCTAGAGGCATTTAAGTTTAGCTATCGGGCTCGATTGCAAGCCAAAAACGAAAGAAAAGTAAGTGAAGCAGAGGGAGATAAAACAGAGTACACCCTGCGCTTTAAAATTTCAACCTTGTATAACATCAAAAAATGGCCATTTGATCCAAAAGTCTCCGCTGAATTATTTAATGAGTTAGGAGTTCCAGCATCAGTAAATAAGTTTAGGATAACCCTAGGAACAAATTACCAGGCCAAACAGCTTGGGGAATTTGGATTGTTTTACCGTTTTGAAAGGCAAGTGAATAACACTCCCATATTGTCGACCAGTATAGTTGGATTGCGTTACAGGTACACGCTTAAACCTAAAAAATAAGGGCTTCTTATTAAGATAGCCAAGATATCCTTTTAATGATAATTTGGCATTTCAAATGGCAAAATTTCTGCCGTTTATCGCCTAGTAAAAAAAACTTCATGGCCCACAATGACAATATGACAGAAATTGTGTCATGGCAAGCAAATTGATAATACCTACCTGAATATGAGTAAAATTATAGGAATTGATTTGGGAACAACAAACAGCTGCGTGAGCGTGCTGGAAGGAAATGAGCCCGTAGTAATTACTAACAGCGAGGGTCGAAGAACGACACCTTCTATTGTAGCATTTTTAGATAATGGAAATGGAGAGCGCAAAGTGGGAGATCCTGCCAAACGTCAAGCCATTACTAATCCACAAAACACCATTGCCTCTATCAAGCGATTCATGGGTGAATCCTTTGATAATGTAAAGAATGAAACAGGTAGAGTGGCCTACAATGTGATAAATGAAGGAGGCACTCCCAGAGTTAAAATTGGAGATAGAAATTATACTCCTCAAGAAATAAGTGCAATGGTTCTTCAGAAAATGAAGAAAACAGCCGAGGATTTTTTAGGAACAGAAGTAACCCGTGCGGTAGTAACTGTGCCGGCCTATTTCAATGATTCACAGAGACAAGCTACTAAGGAAGCTGGCGAGATTGCTGGCTTAAAAGTAGAGCGTATTATTAACGAACCAACTGCGGCAGCCCTGGCTTACGGTTTAGATAAGACCGATAAGGAAATGAAAATTGCCGTTTATGATTTGGGTGGAGGAACATTTGATATTTCTATACTTGAATTAGGTGATGGCGTATTTGAAGTAAAATCAACCAACGGTGATACTCATTTAGGAGGTGATGATTTTGATCAAGTACTTATTGATTGGATGGCTGAAGAGTTTATGGCTGAAGAAAGCATGGATTTAAGAAAAGATCCAATGGCGCTTCAACGTCTTAAAGAAGCAGCTGAAAAAGCTAAAATTGAATTAAGTAGCAGCTCAGAAGCAGATGTTAACCTTCCTTATGTAACGGTTGTAGACAATGTACCAAAGCATTTAGTTCGCAAACTAAGCCGAGCTAAGTTCGAGCAACTAGCGGCAGATTTAATCAAGAGAACATTAGAGCCATGTAAAAAAGCCTTGAAAGATGCGAACATGACTTCGAATGATATAGATGAGGTGATACTTGTTGGAGGTTCAACTAGAATACCAGCGATTCAAACATTGGTAACAGAATTTTTTGGCAAAGCTCCTAGTAAAGGGGTAAATCCAGATGAGGTTGTTGCTATAGGTGCAGCCATTCAAGGTGGAGTATTAACAGGAGAGGTTAAAGACATTCTTTTATTGGATGTTACTCCTCTAAGCCTTGGTATTGAAACCATGGGAAATGTGTTTACCAAAATGATTGAAAGCAACACAACCATCCCCACAAAAAAGCAAGAAACCTTTAGTACAGCGCAAGAAAATCAACCCCAGGTTGAAATACATGTGTTGCAAGGAGAACGTCCAATGGCTAAAGATAACAAAACCATTGGTAAATTTATATTAGATGGTTTACCGCCCGCTCCAAGAGGCGTACCTCAAATTGAAGTAACCTTTGATATTGATGCAAATGGTATCTTAAATGTGAGTGCCAAAGACAAAGCCACTGGCAAAGAACAAAAAATTAGAATTGAAGCGAGCAGCGGATTGAGTCAAGAAGAAATTGATAAGATGCGCCAAGAAGCTGAAGCCAATGCTGAATCAGACAAGAAAGTGAAAGAAGAAGCAGATAAAGTAAATGCTGCCGATGGTCTTGTTTTTAGTACTGAAAAGCAATTGAAAGAATACGGAGATAAAATTCCAGAAGAAAAGAAAACAGTTATTGAAGCGGCAAAAGACAAACTAAAAGCTGCTTTAGATAGCAAAAACTTCGAAGAAATAGATGCCGCATCCGAAGAACTAAATACAGCATGGCAGGCGGCCAGTGAAGAGATGGCCCAAGCCACCCAAGCTGCCGATGCAAGCCAAGGACAGCCCGAAACTGGAGCAGATAATGGAGCTAATGCACAAGCAGGTGATTCAGAAGATGGAGCAGTAGAAGATGTTGACTTTGAAGAAGTAAAGTAAAGTTTAAGTTAATTATTCAAAAAATAAAGCCTCAAAATGCGAAATTTTGGGGCTTTGTTTGTTATTTCGCACCAATGTTTGGAAGCCTTAGAAAAGATCTTTTTTCCGCCACCGTTGTTTTTTTAGTAGCACTCCCCTTATGCCTTGGTATTGCTCAAGGTTCGGAGATGAATGTACTTACTGGAATTGTTGCAGGAATCATTGGTGGTATTATTGTTGGTGCCGTTTCGAAATCTCCCCTTAGTGTTTCTGGACCAGCAGCTGGACTAATTACAGTAGTCATTGCAGCGAATGAAAACTTAGGCACGCCCGAATTATTCTTTTTGGCTGTTTTTATTGCAGGTATTATGCAGTTTGTATTGGGTTTTCTAAAATGGGGTGAAATTGCCGAATACATACCCAATGCTGTTATTAAAGGAATGATGGCTGCCATTGGTATTATTCTTATTTTAAAGCAAATACCTCACCTTTTTGGGCACGATAAGAATCCTTTTGGCGATGACGAGTTTATTCAGGAAAATGGAGAAAACACATTTACAGAAATCTTTAATAGCTTAGGATTCACCACTGCAGGTGCCATTATTATCGGTATTCTTAGTTTGGCTATCCTCACCATTTGGAGAAAGCCCTTGATACAAAACTCAAAACTTTCTATTGTCCCAGCCGCATTAGTAGTAGTAATTTTTAGTATCCTTCTAAACAAAGTCCTTGGAATAACTTGGGAGGGTCATGCCGTTGGAGGAAAACACCTGGTAAGCCTGCCTGGAATAAGTAGCATGGAGGATATTCGGAATAATTTTACCATTCCAGATTTCACTGGCTTTGGAAATTCTCAAGTATGGCTTGTTGCAATTCAAATTGCGGTCATTGCTAGTTTAGAATCCTTACTCTGTTTAGAAGCCTCTGAGAAATTAGATCCCTTAGGCAGAAGCGTATCGGCTAACAGAGAATTGATTGCTCAAGGAAGTGGAAATACTATTGCTGGTTTAATTGGAGCTCTGCCAATTACAAGCGTCATTGTTCGTACATCGGCCAATGTAAATGCCGGTGCCCAATCAAAGAAAAGTGCCATTATTCATGGGTTTATGCTTTTGCTCAGTTTATTACTACTATACCCCATTATTAACATGATTCCCAAAGCCGCTTTAGCTGCCATCCTCGTTTTTACCGGATATAATTTAGCGCAAATAGGTATTTTTAAGAAGCAGTGGGCAAAGGGAATGGATGCATTTCTTCCCTTTATTATTACAGTTACTGCCATTTTAGTTACCAATCTTCTTGTTGGAATATTAATTGGTTTAGCGGTTGGTTTTGTTTTTGTTATCAAACAGGCCTTGAGCGTTTCCATTGTTTTTCACAAGGAAGATAGCGATACCATCGTATTTGATTTTGGACAGCAGGTATCTTACTTTACAAAAGGGAAGCTCAAGAAAAGATTAGACGAAATGCACAATCATCAAAAACTGGTTTTTGATTTTGAAGGAACCAAATCCTTAGATTTAGATGCCGCCGATGTTTTGAGGGATTACATGCAACAAAATCCCAATCAAGTAGAACTGAAGGGAGCTTCTAAAAACATCGAAGAATTGCTGAGTATTTCTTAAATACCTACTCCAATTTTAAATCCAATTCTTGGAATAACACCTCGAGCATAAGGACTCAATGTTCCAGAATTCACCATTACCTCAACCGTTTCTTTTGAAACGTCACTTTCGGATAATTTGTTTGAACCCGATTGCATTCCAACACCAAAAAATAAATCAAGGTATACCCGGCTTGCAACTTCCTTAATAAAACCACCCGTAACCGCCATGTTATACATAGTGCTTGTCACCTCTAATTGGCTATATTTAAAGGTGCGCTCATGTATTAAACCGTGCGTTTCTGTATAGGAACCCGCCTGCACACCAAACCCCATATAATATCCGCCTACCTTCTCTGAGACCAGTGTTTTCTTTATACTCAAACCGTCTAAATAATATCTAAAACCATAATCGATAAGAAAACCAGAAGTCTTAAGTTTACCTAAGCCCTCGTCATTATCAAATACATTATTGTTTTTAGATATAATCTCAAACATCACTTCATTAGAGAAACGATGCCTTTCATTAAAAAACTCAGCCCCTACTTTCAGGCCACTACGGACTAAATTTTGCGGTGATACTTTAACAATAGCCTTGGGTAATTTCTTAAATTTTGTTCGCTGACCGTAGGATATGGAACTTAGGAACAAGCAAGTTAACAATAGGATTTTTTTCATAATTATAAACAAAGGTAAAGAATGTTTAAGTAATAGTATTTCACAGCCCTAATTATTCCGCTTCTTTCGCAGTTCTCTCGCTTTCTGCACCAATTTTCTTTTTACCTTCTTTTCTAAGATTGGCAGCTCAATAATTTTGACCATAGGTATAATTCCTTTCAAGTTTGTGCTTACATCCTCCAAAAGCGCTATTTCCCGTTTCCTCAAGTTCAAAACATCGTTTAAATATTCTGTAGCTTCTATTTCAGTCATTTCAGATTTGCTCGTACCTCTCCATTTCTTATTAAAAGTCTTCTTAAGGGTGCTGGTCGATTGAAAATATGAATCATACACCGCAAAAAATGCAATTGAAGATTTTTCATCTAAATCTAAGGCTTTGTTAATTAAACTCACCCTGTATGTTTTAAGTTCAATAAGCATTGCTTTTTTGATACTATCTCTTTGCCCTCTTTTATGGGCCTTTCGCTGTCCTTGCAAGGTTCCAAAACCTAGAAACAATAATCCTATTAATACATATCTCATATCTCTATATCTCCCAATAAATCTTCATTTAACTCTACGGAAATCAAACCTGCGGCCACCATAAGATCTTCTATTTCTTCATCCTCCATATTCATAGGCTCTTTAATTATAGCTCCATCTTTTTTTATTTCTTCTACATCCTTTTCCTCGGCTAAAACATAAGCTAAATCTTCTGAGCTAAGCAAAGGCTGTATATCTACTATTTCAGTGCTATAATCATTAACCCGGGCATGCCTATTCCCACTTATCGGGTCCACTTCGTTTCTCAATCCAAAAAACCAAATGCCCAAAACCAGAACAACGGAGGCAGCGGCAGTAAGTATCCATCGCAAGCTTATCCTTGGTTTCTTTTGTACCGTTTTATTTAATATACCCTGTTCCAAATCTTGAAAATAGTTTTCTGGAACTTGGTATGGCTCTCGTATTTTTCGCATCTTTATTTATTTGACTAATTCTATGGGCAAAGGTTTAATCCAGCCCCAATTTTTTCTTAATTTTTGTTACTGCGTGATGATAATTTGCTTTTAAGCCCCCTTGACTAGTGCCTAAAATGGCACTTATTTCTTTAAAACTTAAATCATCATAATACCTGTAATGGAAAACCATACGCTGCTGATTTGGCAGAGCTTCAATTGCCTTGGCTAGCATTTTCTCGATACGTTCCGAATCCATTAAGTCATGCGTCGCTTTTAAACCGCCATGATCAAACGTTCCAGTTTCCTGCAAACTCTTCTTTTGCTTTTTTAATACGCTTAAAGACTCATTATGCGCTATGCGATACAGCCATGTGCGAAATGCACTATCTCCCTTAAATCTTGATAGATTATTCCATACCTTAACAAAGGTATTTTGAGTAGCGTCATCTGCATCCTCATGAAGGATTAAAATTCTTCGGCATTGAAAATATACGGACTCTTTGTATTTCTCTAAAATAAATTTAAAACTGCGCTCAGGATCCGTTTTAAATCCTAAAATTAACTCTTCATCAGATATGTTATGAATGGATGTAATCAATTTATATTTTAGACGGACAGATGTTGAAAAGGTTTAATCCACCTATTCTAAAACGACGCTATCCACAAAATATTCGGTATCTCCTAGCCAAAAAAAAGTAGTAATACGTTGCTTGTAATGCAATCTATATTCCTTTCCTGGATTCGCCTCAAGCATTGCTATCGCGGACTTCTCTTTACTTTCTACCGAGAATAACCAAGGTTTATTAACCACATTAAGGCTTCCTTGTTCCATCCCTCTTTGATATATTTCGCCCTCCCAGGTTTTAGAAACATACCCCTTTCTACTAAATTTAGTGAGAGTTCCACTTCTCCAGCCATTGCTGTATGTATAAAAGTAGACAAAGGCCAACCAGCCGAATAAACCAAGCAAAAACAGAGAAATCAATTTAAGAAAAAAACGTTTGATTGTCTTTATAAACTCAAATTTAGCTTTGCCTTTTTCTAGCTCTTCCTCCATACTATCAAAGGTAATTGTATACGCGTCCGAAATCCTTATTTACAGCAGATATAAATTGCTAAAACATTAGCCCAAATCTATACACAAAATTGCCCATAGGGTTCATTGCTACAAAATCGGGATTCACAGCATAACCAATACTCAGCCAAGAACTCCCATAAAGGTATCCAAAACCAAGCACTGGCGTACCAACCCATTGGCGTTCATTAAAACTTCCAAAATCTGGGCCATTCACCCGTCTAAATTCAGCCTGCAAAAAATAGGTTTGAGCAATGTTTATGCGACCAAAGGCATGCACCCCGTAGAGGCTTTGATTTCCTCTAGATGTTTGATCTAGATACGTGACATACGTGCCGTTTAAACCCGCTCCAAACCAAAGAATATCTTTTACCTTTAAACCAATAAATGGAGCTGCTTCCGCTAAAAAAACACTGCCAAAATTAGAACCTTGCAAAAAAACCATGAATTCTGAGCCTTTGATTACGTTTTCTTTAGTAAACAATGGGTTTGCCTCAGGCTCACTAATAACCATTCCATCTTCATCCACCAAAATAGGATTTTGAACCAAAGAACTATCCTGAGCTTGAACGACATGTATGAATATAAAAATGGATAATAATAATAATGTGGACTTCATTTGACTTTTATATTTTGATAGCAACAAATATCATTCTAAACTTGCAGCAACTATTAATCGAGAATGACAAAAATACACAATTTTTCTGCAGGACCTTCCATCCTATCGCAATACGCTTTGAACAAAAGTGCTGCAGATTTAAAAAACTTTGCAAACACCAATTTGAGTGTTTTAGAAGTATCGCACCGAGGAAAAGAATTTGTAAAAGTAGTTGAAGAAGCTACCGCACTTATTAAAGAATTACTTTCTGTACCTGAAACGCATGAAATCATGTTCTTACAAGGAGGTGCATCTACCCAATTTTTTCAATTGGCACATAATTTTTTAAATACCAAAGCCGCTTATGCCGATTCTGGCACCTGGTCAAATAAAGCAATCAAAGAGGCGAAACTATACGGTCAAGTGGATGTTGTGGGAAGCAGTGAAGATGCTAATTACAATTATATTCCGAGCAACTACGATATTGCTCCAGATAACGACTATTTTCACATAACGAGCAATAACACCATTTTTGGCACGCAAGTGCACGAGTTCCCTAAATCTGATGTTCCTGTTATTTGTGACATGAGTTCTGATATTTTTAGCAGACCCATAGATATAAGTCGATTTGATATGATCTATGCAGGCGCTCAAAAAAATATGGGACCAGCCGGAGTAACCTTAGTTATTATTAACAAGGAAATGTACAAAAAACGTGCGAATCGTCCTCTACCGAGCATGTTAAATTACGAGCTCATTTCCTCAAAAGACAGTATGTTTAACACCCCTCCATGTTTCTCTATTTTAGTATCTAAATACAATCTAGAATGGATGAAGGATAACGGTGGAATTGCAGGAATGGAAATCAGAAATACAGAAAAAGCAAACCTACTGTACAATGCCATTGATAAAAGTCCATATTTTAAAGGAACCGCCCGAAAAGACAGCAGAAGTAAGATGAATGTTTGCTTTGTTTTTGAAGAGGAGCACCTGAATTTAGAAGATGCCTTTGGAATTGCTTGTGCAAAAGCGAACATAAGTGGTATTAAAGGGCACCGAAGTGTTGGTGGATATCGTGCTAGCATTTATAATGCTATGGATATAGATAGTGTACAGGCACTTGTAAACGTAATCGAAAATTTTAACGTATAATGAAAGTACTCGCAAACGACGGGATAGATGCCCTAGGAAAAAGCATGCTGGAAGACGCCGGATTTACGGTAGATACCACCAAAATTGAACAAGACCAACTCTGCGAGCAGATTGGTGACTACGATGTAATAATTGTGCGGAGCGCCACCAAAGTAACCGCCGATGTTCTCGATGCTGGCACTAAATTAAAAGTAGTAGCCCGCGCTGGAGTTGGATTAGACAATGTGGACTTAGTGCATGCCGGAAAGTTAGACATTCCAGTGGTTAATACGCCAAGCGCAAGTTCCCGATCAGTTGCAGAACTCGTTTTCACGCATATTTTCTCATTGGTACGTTCCACTCAAATTACCAATAGAGTGATGCCAAGCGAAGGAGACAGCCGATTTAAGGAATTAAAGAAAATGGCCAGTAAAGGAACCGAGGTAGCAGGAAAAACCATAGGTATATTAGGTTTTGGAAGAATTGGGCAGGAAGCTGCTAGGATTGCTATAGGTCTGGGAATGAAAGTAATGGTTTATGATTATAAAGAACGTAGTTTTGATTTAGAATTAGACTTGCACCCCAATTATGCAACACACAATTTTAAAGTTAGCCTGAAAGGGCATACACTCGAGGATGTCTTGTCTGAATCTGATTTCATTACCCTTCATACACCAGGAAGTACTGAAGTTATTGGATCAAAAGAGATAGACCAGATGAAACCAGGAGCTATTTTGATTAATTGTGCCAGAGGTGGAGTCGTTAACGAAAAAGCATTGCTTAAGGCTTTACAAAACAAATCATTGCGCGCTGCAGGGATAGATGTATTTGAATCTGAACCTCCCGTTTTCACTGATATTTTAAAGCCCGATAATGTGAGTTTATCTCCGCATGTGGGAGCCAGTACTGCCGAAGCACAGAAAAGAGTGGGTATTGAATTAGCCGAACGAATATTAGCTGTTTATAAATAATGATTAAAATATACCCGTTCCCCGCACTGAGAGCTGCCCCAGAGCATGCATCAAAAGTAGTTGCAACAAGCACGGGTATAGAAGCCAATAGCGAGCTTTTACAAGAATTAGAGGACAATCCTTTTTCGTATTTACATATTGTAAAACCGCATCTTCACTTTAATGATGAGGTGAAAAATGCCAAAGTACACTACCCTTTTGCTAGAAACTATTTTAGGCAAATGTTGGAGCAAGGCGTCATTCATAAAGTGTCCCAAAATTCCATGTATATCTACACCCAGATTGCTCCGGATGGGAACACCTTTGATGGAATAATTACAGGCATCTCCTTTCTCAACTACCTCGAAGGCGATATTAAAAAACACGAAAATACATTAGTAGAAAAAGAAGAGCGCTTGATGAATCATGTGCAATCACTTGGAGCAGTTGCCGAGCCTGTGCTCTTAGCATGTGAAGATAACTTAGATTTAGCCGATTGGATTAATCAAAATAAAGAAAATCCAGTATTTGATTTTACTACGAAGGATCAATGCCACCATCTGTTATACGAATTGGTAGACCCTGAACAGATAAAGCAAGTGCAACAGATATTTGACTCCATTGAAGAGTTATATATAGCCGATGGACATCACCGCATAGCAGCAACAACCAGCTACTGCACACGCTTATTTACTACTCAGAATAAATCGGTAGAAGACCTTTTATTCATGGCTTACATTATTCCTGAAAGTCAGTTGAAAATTAAATCATTTCACCGCTTGGTTAAAGATGTGGACGCCAAGCTCATTGAGAAAATTATTGTAAATGAACAGGCTAAATATGTTATAGAACCTGTTTCGAATCCACTAAAGCCAATGTCTAAAGGAGAAATAGGCATGTATTACAATAAGCAATGGTACCAAATTTCTATAAATCATTCCAAAGAGCTCCATTTAGATGTTAAATTTTTAGATGACGAGATATTTAATGACTTACTCAAAATAGAGGATACCCGATTGGATACGCGCATTAACTATTTAAGAGGAGACATCCCCCTCCAAGAAATCCAAAGTAATGTGGATCTAGGAACATACAGCCTCGCATTTGTCCTTTTCCCAAATACCATAGACGAAATAAAGTCCATTGCCGATAAGCATAGAACCATGCCCCCTAAAAGTACTTGGATAGAGCCTAAACTTCCTGTAGGTATGGTAATTCAGCGCTTTTAAGGCCCCTCATTGGCATATACATAGCCAAAATGATCTCTCAGTACTTCCAACACTTGGCTAGGCTCCTCTAGAGGTTCTAAACACGTTTGATTCAAACAAATAAAATACTGCGCTGTAGCTCCAAACTTTCCTTGAGCAAGGGGTAAATCTGTATTTTCAGCATTGATGCTTAGCATAGTTTGAGGCAAATATTTCCCTATTTCAGATATAAGATGCGCATGCGCTTTGGTATTTGAGCAAACTAAAACAGGATTCCCTGCCTTTTGCTGCAACCACAAACTAAGCCATTGTGAATGCCAAAAAGTATGATTTACTATAGCCGCATGGTTTTTTGAAATATGTCTTGCGCTTATTTTCTCATATTCAGGAAGGCCAAAAAGCGCTCCCACCCTATGTAAATTTACACACATCGTCCCTATAGCACTGGGTACCACGTTATCCTCCCAGTCTGGAACCGGTGTAAATAGACTTTGATTAATATTTTGGAACTGTAAATCACTGTTCTCATTTAAGTGATTTTCCAGGGCCTGAATGGTCAACTCTAGGGCTTTTTTAGCATATTCCTCCTGTTGGCTTGTTTCAAATAAATCCAATAGGCCTTTAATAAAAAAAGCATAATCATCGAGGCAAGCAGTATGCCCCACTTTTTTTTGTGATATTTGATGATAAAGGCCAGTGCTGGCACAAAATTGATTCATTGCATCTGCTAACTGTTTCGCCTGCGATAAATACTTGGGAAAGAATGAGGCGGCCTTAGACAATCCCGTCAACATGAGTCCATTCCAGGCACATAGGCACTTGTAATCCAAGCCTGGTTTCTCTTTAGATGCACGCAAGCTTCTAAATTTATCAAAGATGCGCTGCTGCAAATCCTCAAGATCTTTAGCTTCCATATTTAACTCTTGAATAATGCGTTGAGGTGGCTCGTTAATGACCGGTATATTCAAGCCATTTTCCCAGTTCCCCTCCGCAGAGAACTGCATATATTTCAAACAAAAATCTAATTCCTTTGAATCTAGCAAGGGTGTATATTCCTTTTCAGTAAGAGAATAGTAAGCTCCTTCCCCCTCATCTGTGTCAGCATCTAAGGCAGCGGCATACAATCCATTATTTTGCAATAAATCGGCATTGCAAAAATCTACAATGCGATGCCCGACTTCAGATAATATAGGAATATTAATGCGATTTCCAGCCGCAAAATACAGCGGTAAAAGTTGAGCATTATCGTACAACATTTTTTCGAAATGGGGCACGAACCAATGATCATCCACACTATACCTTGCAAAACCTCCTTCTACCAAGTCCCACATGCCACCTTTCATCATTTTAAGTAAGCTCAAGTTTACAAATTGCTCCAAATTCTCATTCCCAAACACCACGGACCAGAGATTCAAGTTTTGCAGCAATACCGGCATAGGAAACTTGGGGCTGCCCATTAACCCGCCATTGTTATAGTCCAACAGGCCTGTATTTTTATCTATCGCCTCTAAGACCTTTGCCACGCTTAAATCGAGGCTTTCTTTCTTGTTGTCATCGATAAGAACACTGGCAAGTTTTTCCTTAAACTCCTCCACCTGACTCGGGTTCTCCTTCCATAGTTTAGCAATGGTATGAAGCAATTGCATCCAATTGTCTTTTGGGAAATAAGTGCCCGCATGAACGGGAGTTCCATCTGGGGTACAAATTACATTTAAGGGCCAGCCTCCACCACCAGTCATCAATCTACAAGCTTGCATATACACTTTGTCTATTTGTGGATGCTCCTCGCGATCTACTTTAATATTTATGAAATGATGGTTCATTAATTGAGCTACTTCGGAGTTCTCAAAGCTTTCATGCTCCATTACGTGACACCAATGGCAAGCGGAGTACCCTATACTAACAATCAGCAATTGATTATTTTCAGGATGATTGATTAAATCATCGCTATACGCTTGCCAATGAACAGGATTATCTGAGTGTTGCAACAAGTATGGGCTTGAAGATTGTGACAGTTTATTAGAATTTGTGTTCAAAATTTACGTTATTTTTGACGGACTAATGTATAATTACACTGCAAAGGTATGCCTAATTGCCTTGTTTTTCCTGAGACTGGTTCCAGCAAAATCCAATGATAGCACGGCTAGGCAAAGAGGGTTTGTATCCTATCAATCGAGCTACGATACCTTGTGGCAATGCATTACACAAAAGAAACAGCCTTCCATAGATTCCTTTATTCTTTCGGATAGTATGTTTCACGAAGAATTTAGAAAAAATGATTCTACACAGCTGAAAGTAATGGTCGATGCTTTTTCTAAAACCTACCGGTATAATCTGCATAAGTCTTTTACAAAAGTCTTTAAAAAGATGCATGGACACTTTTGGAACTATCGCAGGGTAGAAATAACAGAAATTTTGCGCTACCCTATGTCCCAATCAGGAGATAAGGTTAAGGTAGAAATATACTTTAAGCACAACAAAAACAGAGGCGTTCTCACCTATTACCTATGGAAACTAAATACACGTTGGTATTTAATTGAAAAATTTAAAATACGAAAAGATTAAGTTCATAAAAATCGACACTCTTTTTGATTTGTGCTCTGCTTGTAAACATTTGGGCAAAAGTCCACTTGCATTAAGTGGTCGGTGGTTTCTTCCTTTGCTAAGTGAATCAATCAGAAAAACATAAAAGAAGAAAACCGAGCGGTTGGCCCAGTGTAATGAGCTTATCTCTGGTCATGTTTATTCTTTCCATCTGGGGAATCTCCATTCTAGCTTTTGATAGTCTTGTTAAAAACATGGTGGAGGAAACAAACTTGGATATCTATTTTGTAGAGCAAACAACAGAGGAGGATATCACTGCATTTATTCTGGCCCAAGAAAAAAGCCCAGTTATAAAAAAGTCTGTTTACATCAGCCAAGAGCAAGGGTTCGAGGAATTCATGCAGGACGAATCAAATACAGAAATGTTGGACTTTGTGAGTGCTGAGACGCTACCTAAAAGTATAGAACTCTATTTCAAGGCTGCTGAGGATATGGGTTCTATCATGAGTCAGAAAGCCAAAGAACTTAAATCAAATCCCTTAATTGAGGATGTGGTATACAATCCTAATTTAGTAAAAACAGTAACGAAGAATGTGCGCATTGCCCAGTTCATTCTATTGGGTGCTTGCTTCATTTTTATAGTTGTAGCCATTGGACTTATACAGTCTTCTACCAGGCTAAGCATATTTGCAAAGCGATTTATTATAAAGAGCATGCAATTACTTGGAGCTACCAATGGATTTATTGTGCGTCCCTTTATTACAAAATATATTGGCTTTGCTATCATAGCCTTTTTACTAGCTATTAGTTTAACCCTTGGTTTAGTGCTTTTAGTTAATCAAACCTGGCCCAAAGTTATCGATTGGAACCTTTATCTAAATGCCGTTGATTACGGAAAGGCCGCTCTTATTTTTGGAAGCATAGCAACCTTTGGCGTTTTATTAGCAATTATTTGTGTATGGTTAAGCACTCGTAAGTATCTTCGCACTAAATTAGAAAATCTGTACTAATGGCTAAACCAAACCAAAAAACACAAAGCTCTGCTAAAAAAGATGAAATTTTTTCAAAGAAAAATTACATGCTTACAGGAATTGCAGCCCTTGTATTATGCATTGGCTTTATACTTATGTATAGCAAACCTGGAAATGATATTTATAGTTTTAGGAAAATAACCTTGGCCCCAATTGTTGTATTATTAGGCTTTGCTATTGGTGGTTATGCTATTTTTTACAGGGAAAAAGAAACCACTGAAGATTAATTGTGCTCTGGTGGCAGAACCTCTTATTTAGCCTTATCGAAGGTCTTACCGAATACTTACCGGTAAGTTCTACGGGTCATCTAATGATGACAAATTACCTTTTGGGAATTGACCCTAAAGAAACGGACACCTACATTATTGGAATCCAGTTAGGTGCTATCCTTTCGGTGCTAGTGCTGTATCCAAAGAAATTCTTCACTTTTTCAGATCTTACTTTTTACTATAAATTGTTGGTTGCTTTTATCCCAGCCGCCATATTAGGCCTGCTTCTGGACGATTATTTGGAAAAGATGCTTCAAGAACCAGCTATCGTTGGCGTAATGCTTATAGCGGTGGGTTTTGTGCTGTTATTTATAGACAACTGGCTCCCTGGAGGAGAAAAAACGGTAGATGAACTAGATTACAAATCTGCCTTTATTATAGGGTTTGCGCAATGTTTTGCCATGATACCTGGGGTAAGTAGAAGTGCATCTGCTATTATTGGTGGACTGCTCTGTAAATTAAAAAAAACGGAAGCAACCGAATTTTCGTTTTTCCTTGCTGTTCCAACCTTGTGTGCTGCGGCAGGTTACAAACTACTTAAAAACTACGAATCCTTAGATACCAGCCAGTTAAAAGATATAGCCATAGGAAACCTTATCAGTTTTGTTGTAGCTGTGTTTGCCATCAAATTTTTCATAAACATCGTTAAAAAGTACTCTTTTAGAGTTTTTGGTATTTATAGAATTATTATTGGAGCTATTTTTCTAAGCATCCTCTTTTTATAGATTAAGCCATTTACCTTTTAAGCTTCTAGCGGATAAAGGGGTCATGAAACGTATAATTTTAGTTTTTGCCGCATGCATTGCTTCAGTCGCTAATGCATCAACCCCCCATTCTCTAGTGAATGTTAAACCAAGTAAAGCAACCATTTACTTGCAAGGTGCATTTGTGACCAGGGCCCATACCGGACAAATAAAAAAAGGGATTCAGCGAATTACATTTATTGGTCTGCCGCAGCATATTGAGCAGAATAAAATCTTTGCTGGTACGAATAGTACTGATGTTAAGATCGTCAGTATTTCAAAAGTGGCTGCAAAACTTACTGCTGCCATGCACTCCATCATAAGCAAACAAAAAGATTCCGTGGAAACAATCGCTAATTCGTTGCGCTTAATAAAATTGCACCGCACTGCATACAACAATGAATACGCATTAATTAACGAAAACAGAACGGTTTCGGGTACCGCTGGTTTAAATGCCCTAGAATTAGAAAAAGTAGCCAATGTTTACCGACGAAAACTAAGAGAATTAGCCGATTTAATAAATGCAGAGGATGTGAAGATTGATCGATTAACGAAGCAATCCAAAATGATAAACCAAAGACTTAGTTCCAACTATCAGAATTTTCAAAGAACTAAATCAGCAGTTGAACTTACGATTATGTCAAATAAAAGTACCACGAGTACAATTTCTTTGAAATACTTTATCCGCAATGCAGGATGGTCGCCAAATTATAACTTTAGGTTTAATGGACTGGATAAACCGTGCAATTTTGAGGCCAACGCTACCCTTTCCAATAACAGTTCCGATGATTGGCATGATATCAGCGTTACCTTGTCTACAGCTCAGCCCGTAAAAAAATTGGCGCCAGACCAGTTCCAAAGCTGGATTGTAAATCAAGGATTTAAAGGAAGAAAAAAATCAGCGTATATGTATGATATTTCGTCCAATCAACTGAGCAATAGAGACCAAGCTAAAAACACCTTCAAAGAGGCCTTCACCAATGAGGTAAATAATGAAATAACAGAAACGTATGAATTAAACTACCCCATTACCCTAAGCAAAGAAACCAGAACGACTCATGTTGAAATTAAAAGCATTCGCACACAGCCCAGTTTCAAACACATTGTTAATTTAGGGAGTTGCGATGATACCTATTTAACAGCCAATATAGTAGGTTGGCAAAAATGGCGATTGCTCAGCGGTCCAGTCAATGTATACAATCACGGGGAACTCAATGGAAGCACACAATTCAAAACATACCAGCTCAACGATACCATGCAAATCCCATTGGGAATCGATAGAAATGTAGTTGTAAAATATAGAACGCTTACGGATTCCAAAGAAAAAAACTTCTTAAGTTCTACCTATAATCATGCCTTCCATTTTGAAATATCAGTAAAGAATAATAATGGAGGCACCATAGATTTAGAAATGATTGACCAAGTTCCAGTAAGTACCAATGAAAAAATAACCGTTGAAGTAACCGAACTTTCAGGCGCAGAATACAACAAAAAAATTGGTAAAATCACCTGGAAAGTCAATATCCCAAATAATAAGGGGCTTAAGAAACAATTAAAATTTATTGCCAAATACCCCAAAAATCAATCTTTTAACATTAATGGGTACAGGAACAGGAGGTTTTAAGTGTCAAGTTAAATATAAGAGCGAAACAATACGACACCCCGATTTAAAAGCATCTTTTAAATTGGGGTTTGTATTTAAGTAGCATCCTTATTTAGCAATTGTTTCCGTTTTCGCACTAAGTCAGAAGCTTATTCGTTAATTTTGCAAGTACTGATGGCAAACAAGTGTAATTTTTGTGGAAAGGTAGAATCGGATGTAACGATTCTAGTTCAAGGTTTAGAGGGACATATATGTGATAATTGTACAATGAGAGCTTGGGATATTGTGCAGGTAGAAAACAAAGATGCTAGTAAAAATAAAGCATCAGAAGTGGCTCTATCAGATGTACCAACACCAAAAATGATTAATACTCATTTAAATCAATATGTAATTGGCCAAGAAAAAGCGAAGAGACTGTTAAGCGTTGCGGTTCATAATCATTATACTCGGTTAAATCACATAAGCCAAATTGAGGATGTTGAACTTGAAAAGAGCAACATTTTAATGATTGGTGAGACAGGAACAGGAAAAACGCTACTGGCTAAATCTTTGGCACGCATGTTAGATGTACCTTTTTGCATTGCTGACGCAACCGTCTTAACAGAGGCGGGGTATGTAGGGGATGATGTTGAGAGCATTCTAAGCAGATTGCTACAAGAAGCGAATTATGATCCAGAAAAAGCACAAAGAGGAATTATATATTTAGATGAAATTGATAAAATTGCACGGAAATCAGATAACGCAAGCATTACACGAGATGTGAGTGGCGAAGGTGTTCAACAAGGTTTATTAAAAATTCTAGAAGGAACCGTTGCCCATGTTGCTCCTGAAGGAGGCAGAAAGCACCCCGATGCTAAATATGTTAAAATTGATACCAGTCAGATATTATTCATTTGTGGAGGCGCATTTGACGGATTAAACAAAGTAGTCGCTCGACGCTTAAACACTAAAGAAGTAGGATTTAAAGCCAAGGGACGCATTGCCTTAAACGAAGATGATTTATTGCAATACGCAACGCCACAAGATTTAAAAAACTTTGGATTAATTCCAGAAATACTGGGAAGACTTCCCGTATTAGCTACCTTAGAAGCACTAGATAAGCAAACACTAATAAGCATATTAACCGAACCCAAGAATGCACTCATTAAACAATACATCAGGCTATTTAAGTTAGAGGGTGTTAAGCTTACCATTGATGAAAAAGTAATTGAGTTTATTGCAGACAAAGCGCTGGAAAATAAACTAGGTGCAAGAGGCCTTCGCGGTATTTGTGAGAGCCTACTTCAAGACTACATGTTTAATTTTGGAGAAAGCCAAAAAGACATTAACCTCAAATTAGGTGTAGCTTCTAAACTATGGGAAAAAAATAAAGGAAACCTAACTGCTGCATAGACTATCGCAATAGGGTAACTAAACCTTGGTGCTCAATTAAAACTCCACGCGCGTTTCGCCCCTTTATCACCCAAATATATACTCCAGCCTGGGCATCGCCTCGGGGTGTTTTCCCATCCCACCCTTGATAGAAGTCTTCAGTTTCGAAAATTTTATTTTTAAGAGAATTATATATTCCTAAATGGTAATTGGTTAATTCATCGCCAAAGGGTCTGAACCGTTCATTTTTATCTGGTCCTTTCTGGTTTGGAGAAAATACTGACGGAATAAAGAAATAGTATTTTGGAGCTAAATAGATAGTGATGCTATCTTTACTTTCACAACCCTCCAATGTTTTTAGATGCAACACAGCCTTATAGACTCCGGTATCGCCCGGATAATTCACCAATGTCTTTGCGGAGCTTATATTAGAAACGACTGCACCGGGTAAGTTCCAGAGGCGTGTATACTCAATTTGAGAGTTTGAATGATCCGTGAATGCAATAAAAGGGTAATCCTGAGAGATAATTTTGCTAAAAGGGTCCGTTTTGATGCGAGGCTTAATCGTTTCTAACACCTCTAGGTCAGCAACAGCCGTTTCGGACTGACATCCGTCAAGACCCGCAGTTAATGCTAAATTATACCGAGAAGGCACCGTGATGCGATGCTTAACTGAACTATGATTTCCCACAATTTCACCGTTCAGTCTCCATTCAAACCAATCCGGTTGAACATTGTTCTCAAAGCTTGTATTCGCTTCAAAAGTAAAAGGGCTGCAACCCGTTTCATGCTCGGGTAAAAAGCCAACCATAGGAACTGGTTTAATCCTTACAGGAATAGTAACATTTTTATCCTCACATCCTTCGAGCGCTTTAATATCCAAGCGAACAGATGTCAACTCCACCGCATTTCTAGCCTTGGTGGAAGCGATTACAAAGGTCTGGTCTCCTACTCTTTGTAAGTCAATATCTCCATCAGAAGAAAGTTGAGTAGCCAAGGCACTATTTCTTATTTTTACATCAAAGGCTTTCCTCTCATTAGAACAAAATTCAATATCTGAGGGGATCGAGAATTCCACTGCAGGATTAATTGTAATTTTAATCGAGTCTTCTGCTTTGCATCCGTTTGTTTGATCTATATAAAAATATTTAACGGTAGAAACAGCTTGCGATTGATATCTTTGGCTTGGAAGTATGGTTCCGTCACTTCCATCACTATTGACCCAATAACCTCCTGAAGGATTTGCCGATAATTTAAAATCCGCACTAGAAGTACACAGATTCATTTGTTGCGCTTGCATAAAAGAAATAATTGGAGTTTCCTTAAGATCAATACGAATAGAATCTTCAAATACACATCCTCGATGATTGTGAACGTAGAAAAATGAATGTTCACCCATTTCCCCACTTGGAAAAAAGTATTGCTTATTTCTTACAGAAATGGACGTTCCGTACCAAAAGCCCCCGTTTATCTTCTTCTCTGAAACATCATGAAGGTTTATTAAACCAAAATTGTTACAAATAGACTTGGACCTAAGCATTCCTGTGGCTACGGGACGAACAATATCTAAAGCTAAGGTATCGTAATTCTTGCATGCATTTTCATCAATAGCAGTAACTCTAAATTGAGAGTTCTCCGCACTATTTGTAGTATAAGTAAATATGTTATCCCCATTTCTATTAAGAAAGCCTGAACCTTCAATAATTGAAAAATGAAGTGTTTGAGATTTTTTAGGACTGATCCCAATTAATTCGTTTAAGCGGTAAGGCATCCCATTACTAAAGCAAAAACCTGTATCCATTGCATTTACCTCTGTTTCTGCAAACACATCGATATTAGCAGCGTAATTATAATCGCAGCCTCTGCTGTCCTCTATCCTTACCGAAATTGCAGTGGGTTTATGAATTGCCAATGGAAATGAATCAAAAATATAGCTCGAATTCCATGTTTTCTTAAAAGGACCAATTCCACCTATTGGGTTAATTTCAAGCACATATTCTTGGTTCGAACATATTTTTTTAGGAAACTCACTTGTACCAGTTATCACTTTAAAATCCTCAATTAAAATGGTATCCGAAACAATAGTCCTGCACCTGTTTATAGTATTTAAAACCTCGTGTTTTATAGTATAAAGGCCTGCCGAATCTAGATCCCAACTGCCTTTTCTACCCGAAAACTGAGACACCTGACTCCCCGATTCGTCTTGCAATACCCAAAGGTTATACTCATTCTTTTTGGGTGGCTGCAGGGCTGTGCATTCCAAAACATTGCATTTTGCATTAAGCAATAAACTCGATGCTTTTGGAGCTTCGGGATATCGAACAACAATGGTTGAGTAGGAAACCTGTTCCAAAGGACAATGATTATCTGAAGCAACGATTGTAATAAAATCATAGGCTCTATTCCCAGGATTGGGCGTATAATCATAAATCGCATCGAAAACATTGCTTTTATATCTAGAATCGCGAATTGAACTGGTTCCGTTAGGACTATATATAGACAGAATAATACGATCACTTATACCTGCGGCCATTGGATCATTCACCCCAATATCTTTTTGTAATTTAGATTTATCACAATTGAATACCTCCGATTCATATACCTTCAGTTTTGTAGTTCTATTCTGCCCATTTATTGTGGTTAAGAGAAGATCTCTTCGGGTAAGACCGACTAATTCCATTTTCCCGTTAACGGCTCGCCATTCTCTCACTTCAATAACAAGGAACCCATTTTGATTGGCCTTTGTAGGGGTAAATGAACAGATGCCGGTAAAAGAATCAATAGTAAAACCTTGGGCATCAATGGGTTGTGTATGCGATAGCCCTAAAGGATAAGGAATGGAAACGTCTTTTGATTTTTGGCTATTCACCAAATGATAAGAGAGCGAATCCTGGTCTACATCCGAGGCTAATAAACTATAGGATTGGCTTTCTCCTATTTGCAAGTGATGAATGGGCTTCGCTTTAAACACCGCCGAATTATTCTCTTGATCATTGCATCGATTAATAATGGCATGGGTGTAAAAAGCCTGTTTATCTCTGCTGTAAACTGCTTTTCTATTCTCCACGCGAATCCCTATTTCAAATTCGCAATAAGCGGCATTAAAGGTATTTAAATCTACGAGAGCCGTCCAAGTCCAGGCCTCAGTTCCAATAGTACTTGCACCCCCGGCGCACCTGCTAGCTAGGCCTTTACAGAGGGGACTAAGATCCTCTCTTTTTAAAAATGTTAAACTTAACTCACCTAATTTAGAGCTTTCTCCCTCATAGCGTTGGCTTGCATAAACATCTAATTTTGTGATATCTAAGCAGCCCTCTTTGTTAAATTCACACTCCTTGCAATCTCGGTAAAGAGTTAAATAGATTTGATATTTTCCTTGAGTTATATGCTTGTACGAAATCTCCCCACCATCAACATGGTCAGCAATAAGACCGTTGTTGAATAAAACAAAAGTCCAAAGAATGGAGCAAAGTAATGCTTTCTTTAGAAAGACAGGCATACTCAAAAATACGCTATTTTAAGAACAATTTAAAATAAAATAACGCACTTTTACATATCCAAATAACGTTTTATGCTATTCCATGTCTTTTGCTTATTATCTATATTTTGCTTAATCTCATCCAAGGCGGGCAGTCGAAGAACATTCAAGGAGCCCACTTTTTGTGTTTCATGCTTCCTTATTTCTACCTCTTTAAAAGGCCAAGAAGCACTAAAAAGCATCAAATATTCAGGCTTAGTGTAATCAATCAACTGGGCCAAGTGCTCAAAGGAATGGTCTTTTAAATTTATGAAACCCACCTCCTCGGCACGTAAAGCCTTTCGTTTAATTTTCATGGACTGAATTAATTTTCTCAATTCCTTAAAAGCTTTTAAGTTCCATAAGGCACCAGCATCGCTATCCAGAGCAATTAAAAAATGAGCTTTATAAGAACCCTCTACTCCCACTGGAACAGAACTATCTGCAGGAATAGCCCAAACTCCATCCGGCAATGCATTGAATACTTCGGCCGAGGAACTCAAGATTTTATTTTCAACATCTGCCATGATTTATTTTCGAAAGAATTACTTTTGCGAAAGTACATGATTCCAATTTCAATTACCAAAAATACGGCCAGCAGAATTTCAACGTTCGATCAAAATAACATCGCGTTCGGTAAAATTTATACAGACCATATGTTTGTTTGTGACTTTGAAGACGGAGTTTGGAAGAACGCCCGCATCCAATCTTTTGAAGCCTTTCAATTAAATCCAGCCACCAGCGCGCTGCATTACGGACAAGCCATTTTTGAAGGAATGAAAGCATTCTCTAACGAAAAAGGTGAGATTTCTTTATTTAGACCCAGAGACAATGCCCGACGGTTAAATGTTTCTGCAGAACGGATGATGATGCCCTCTTTTCCAGAAGATGTTTTTATGGATGGTTTAACAAAACTTATTGAAATAGATTCCAAATGGGTTCCAAATGTGCCCAATAGTGCCTTATACATAAGGCCCTACATGTTTGCAACCGATGCATACATCGGCGTTAAACCATCGGATAACTATACCTTTTGTATCTTCTGTTGCCCCGTTGGCCCGTATTACAATAAAGCCTTAAAGGTTAAAATTGAAGAAGATTACTCGCGTGCAGTAAGAGGCGGTACGGGTTATGCCAAATGTGCGGGCAACTATGCAGCCGCACTAAAACCAACGGCTATAGCTCAAAGTGAAGGGTTTGATCAAATCCTATGGACCGATGCCATTGAACATAGATATTTGGAAGAAACCGGAACCACTAATATTTTCTTGGTGCTCAACGGAAAAATAGTGACTCCCGAAAAATCAGACACGCTTTTACAGGGCATAACGAGAGACAGTGTTATACAAATTGCCAAGGATATGGGACTTGATGTAGAGGAACGTAAAATTAGCGTAGACGAATTGGTTGAAGCGCAAAAAAATGGAACGTTGGATGAAATTTTCATTTCGGGAACAGCAGCAGCTATATTAAATATTGATGAATTTGGTTTTAAAGGCGAACGGTTTGCAGTTTCAGCAGATGGACCGAATAAAATATCAGAAAAGATTAAGCAACATCTCTTAGAAATTCGTATAGGTTCCAGAGCAGATATTCATGAATGGAGAGTAAATGTCACCTAATTGACTCTTTAACGTTTGAAATATGCCATTATTCTGCAATTGTTGCCGGAAATACTTTTATTTTTAAGGCAGGATAGCTTTCTTTGTGGCAAAGATAAATATATTAAAAATGAAAAAATTAGTACACCTTTTATCTGCGATGGCCATTTCTAGTGCAGCTTTTGCACAAGGTATTCCAAGTGCAGATATTCCTGAATTAAAAATTGACCAAAGCACGCTAGACATGGTGGATGCTAAATTTGCCTCCGATCCTTCAGCCTTAACAGTGAGTGAATGGTACAATTATGCCAACGCTTTTGAGCAAAATGTAGCGGGTGCTCTATCTTACACTGTGCGTTTCTTGAGTTTTGACACCAATGCAAGATGGGTCTTCCATGATGATCAATTATTATCTATTGGTACACAAGTAGTGGGCCAGAGTTTTGACCCTAAGGATAGCACATATCTTGGTTTAAGTCCTTTATTGAGTCAACACAACAACTACATGGTGGATAGTATTGAATTCCTTAAATTTTACATTCGAAATCTAGATTCAACAATGGTTGGTGGAGTAATGACTGAGGTGGTAGACACCATGGTTGTTCAGTACTTCACTACACCTAATGAGGGTATCGGAAGAGCAGGACTTGTAGTTACCACAGGTATAAATGTTTTGGCTTACCCAAACAGAGATGCCCTTAATTACACTACAATGGAAAATAGCAAAGCTGTTAAAACAATTAAAGTTCCACTGAGAGCTGAAGATGCAGACTCTGTAAACTATGCTGGAGCCCAAACTGGTTTTATTGGTTCATTGGTTGACCTACCCGTTGGCATTCAAGTGAATGCAACTGGTACTGATGCTCGTTCAAATATTTTTGCATATACCGTACACTTTAAGCAAATGGTACCCGTTTCGGAAGGGGATACAATGATGAATATATCCTTAGCTGCAGGTGAAATTTATAAGAAAAATAATATTTTTGGATTAAGAACAGGAAGCGCTGCTGGAATCTCTCAAGAAAATTCGACTATTTTGAGATACAATAATTCCATTTTTACATTTAGTTGGTTGAGATTTGGACAAGAAAGTAGTGGTTGGAAATCGTACATTGCGGGAAATGCTTATGAAGGTGCGCAGCAATGGAATAATTCCATTAAAATTACAAGTACCTCTGTTTCTTCAAATCCTTTAGATGAGTTGAGCGGCATTAAAGTATATCCTAATCCATCTAATGCAGGAACAGATGCCAACGTAAGCTTTGCTTCTTTACGTGCAGGAGCAGCTATTGTTACAATTACTGATATCAATGGAAGAGTTGCGCAAAGCATGACCAGAGAAGTCTCTGCAGGAAACAATACTATTGTTGTTCCAGTAAGTAACTTAATGGCTGGTATCTACTTTGTAAATGTTGAAGCTAATGGTGCAAAAGCAAGTACTAAATTAATGATTTCTAAGTAAGTCATTTAAAAGAATATACGAAAGGGTTCGTCTGTAAGACGAACCCTTTTTTTATGTGCTATACTTTTAACATAGGCTTTTAATCCTACCCCATGAGCGTTATTCTTATAAATCAGAAACCATGAGAAAGGGCCAGCCAAGATTAATAAATCAACAGCTTTGAACTGAAATATGCTCCTTGGTATTTTCCCCTTAAGAGGTACAAGCCTTCTTTAATATCTGTTGAATTTAGTTTAGATACATTTTTTAGATTAAAAAGAGTCTGACCTGATAGGGATATAAGTTGAAGCTCGGAGAGTTTATCGTTAAAAGTCAAATACTCTCCTCTTTGCATGGCTTCTTTAATAAAAAAGGAAGATTTAGATGTGCGAGATAAATTATTTGCACTGATGTGAACATCAACTACAGGAAATAAGTGATGGCTGCTGTAAAAACTGGGATAGTAATAATCCACAAGGGTTCCATCTGAGGCCAGTAAACGATACCGCTGCTCTTTTGAGGCCACAATGCCATGGTTTAATATTCGATAACCAAATTGATTTAAGGGAGGAATATCCGCGCTTTCTACAAATTTAGATTCATCTAAGTAAGTCAATAAACGAAAGGCGTTTACATAGGAGCTTTTATTTTGGTTGACTTGGGTAAAGTCTGCTACCGTATCAAAGGGGGCATTTAATGGGTAATTATGATATGCTGGTTTATAGGAAACAGCCGTACCAAACCAATTTTCTCCGGGAGCTCCACCGGCAATAGTGTGGCTTACAGGTATAGCCATGCTATTTCCCTCCTGAGTTTCCATTTCTTTGGTTAATGGTATTTTTACCGTTTTCACCCCGCTACCAAAGACAGTATTTGTGCTACTATTGTAATTTACAGCACCGGCATATTCACTGGGAAACCCTTTTTGCATGGCTGCTTTATTAAAGGTACTTAGCACCAAGGTATCTACCATAGCAGTATCCGTATTAAATCTAAAATACTGAAAAAAGATCCAAATGGAATCGACTAAATACGTATTCCAACGCGATAATTTGCCCATATCATGAATTTCAAATAGACGACTTCTGGGGTCAAAGACACTGCCAAAGGAAGTATTTACAATAGGTGAGGCTTTGGTTCCTCCTGTAAAAGGAATAACAAAGAGAGCATTGGTGTCAGGAAATAATAGTTGATGTCTGTAGACTCCTTTTTGATAAGTGTGTCTTATAATCTCTGTGGTTTCATACCATGAGCTTTGGCTGGCTGCATCTGCAGCGCCTGAGGGATGCCTCTTTGATTGAATATATGCTAAATCTGGCTCTGGGATCAACGACGCTCTCGTCTGCGAAACCAGAGAAATTGAAAACGAATAGAGGGTTAATATGATTAGGTGATTTTTCAGTTAACCAAATCTAATCATATCTCCCTATAAAAGTTTAGATTTTGAAGAAGGTCTGCGCCTTAAATGCGTTTTAGTGGCAAAAGACTACATAAAGATGACATTTTCCATCTAGCCGTTAAGACAAACGAAGTTGAATAGATGAGAAGAACAGAAAATCGAATGAATCGGTTCTATAAAAAACGCATTATTTCATGGCTTGCTCTACGGATGCTGCTGTATCTATAATAGTTTTATCAAAAGGGACGGGTTTCCAGTCAAATGTCTTTAAGGTATGACTCACATCGCCGCTATAGGTATTGCCAATAAAAGCACGTATGCCTTTTATATCTCTATTAAAAATAGACATCAATTTCAACATAAAATTCGGTGCCACTTTTGTGCTAATTTTAGGATATCCATTAGACTTTAGCAATTGGGCTATTTCCTGAAATGAAAAAGGGGTTTCTGTGGCTACAATAAATCGTTGGCCCTTGGCTTGGTCATTTTCCATAGCTTGAACATGGATTTTTGCGATATCTCTTACATCAGATATATTAATAGCTGCTTGGGGTAACATGGGCATATTACCGGTAATGAGATCCTTAAACATCGTCATGGATTCGCCAGATAAGTTTCCATTGAGGGTGGGCCCAAAAACAGGGCCTGGGTTTACCACAACCAATTCGAGCTTAGACTCCCCTTCTTGATTTTTTATAAAGTCCCACGCACTCTCTTCTGCTAAGGTTTTGCTCTTGGCATAGGCAGATACATTTTTGGCTTTAGTATTGGTCCAGCTGCGCTGATTTACATTTATAGAGCCATTCGCATCGCCCAGCATAGAAACCATGGATGAAGTAAGTACTGCTCTTTTGACACCAGCCTTTTTTGCTGATATCAATGCGCGTGCAGTTCCTTCAACCGCTGGTTTAATTAAGTCATTTTCATTTTTTGGTTGAGATGTAATGAAGGGTGAAGCGACGTGCAATAAATAATCGCAGCCTTCCATGGCTTTGTCCCAACCCTCATCCTTTAATAAATCCAACTCGCAAAATTCAAGGTTTTCTGTAGAATCTACACCGCCTTTTACAATGCCTTTAATAACTTCTTCTGTTTTAGCTAAACTCCTTACTGAGCCTCTGACTGCATAGCCACTCTGTAATAATTCAACAGCACAATGTTGGCCTATATATCCTGATATACCTGTTAACAAAACTTTTTTCATTATTTTTTATCTTTTATCGCCTGTAAAAGTAAAACATTACACCTGCCTTAAAAGTATTGAATTCAAAGAATTTTATCGGACAGTGAATAAAATTAAGTCAACGTTTTATGGATGACTCTAAAGAAACAATTAACTGAATAATTAAAGAGCAATTAATTTCATAAATAGGTACAATGGAGGTATTACGTTAAGACCATCTCTTGGCAGTATTAGCAACTATTTTATGATATTTATATCTTAAATTGCATAAAGGTACCTAAGACCATTAAAACGAGTAAAATTGAAGTGAATGCAGAATAAAAACCTATATTTCTAATCAAATCGACTGTATAATAGCGATTTTTGCCCTCTAGCTAATCGTAATTGCAAAAAAACATGATACAAAAGCGAAAAACCTATTTTAATTGGAGCTCTGGGAAGGATGCATCATTAGCGCTTTATCAACTTCAAAAAGAAGGCAAATATTCTATTGATAAGCTGCTTACATCCATGAATGCTCATCACAATCGAGTAACCATGCACGGACTTCGGCGAGACTTGCTTGATCAGCAAATCAAATCGATAGGGCTTTCGGCAAACACAGTTGAACTGCCAGAAGAAACGACCATGGACGAGTACAATCAAATAATGAGTCTATCCATGAAGAATTTGAAATCTGAAGGATACACGGATTGCGGCTTTGGCGATATCTTTTTAGAAGATTTAAGGACTTACCGAGAGGAGCAATTAAAACTTCATGGAATACGTGGCCATTTCCCTCTTTGGAAAAAAGATACCAAAGAAATCATTGCAGAATTCATCAAGTTGGGTTTTAAAGCGGTTGTTCTATGCGTTACGTCTGATTTATTGGATGAATCCTTTCTTGGTAGAGAAATTGATGATAATTTTATCAATGACTTACCAAAGGAAGTAGACCCCTGTGGAGAGAATGGTGAATTTCATACCTTTTGTTATGATGGACCCATTTTTAGAGAACCCGTAAAGTTTAAACGAGGCGAGAACGTATACAAAGAATATAGAAAACCCTCACAAGAGAACCATTCAAAGGACAGCAGTATGGGGTTTTGGTTTTGCGACTTATTGCCAATTACGAAATAAAAGGAAGCTTGCACATGTATAAAAGAGCTGAATAACATCTACGGAGTTAATCTAAGTACTTTTGCTAATGACACAGGTTTAAATACAGACTTACAAGAAATTGCAATGCAACGAATGGATAATCACGATTTCAATTACAAAAAGTAACGTTTGATCATGGATAAGAATTATACATTTAAATTAAGAAAAAACAATATGTTCGGAGTGAGAACTGGAAGCGCTCCTGGAATCTTACAAGAAAATTCGACTATTTTGAGAGTTGCAACATCATTTTCACTCTACAGATCGAGTCTATTATGTTGTCCAGCAAGGTTTTAAAAAGGAGTAAAAATAAACAGGAGGTCAAAATGACCTCCTGTCTAAAATGGCTCCCCAACCTGGACTCGAACCAGGGACCTACTGATTAACAGTCAGTTGCTCTAACCAACTGAGCTATTGAGGAATCTTTCTCCGCCGAAACGGAGTGCAAAAGTAAACCAGTTTTTATTTCTTTTCAACCTTTTTTTTCTTTTTTTTTGCAAAGAATAACATGAGTATTTTAATCATAGGATCCATGGCCTTTGACGCCATAGAAACTCCATACGGAAAAACAGGCAAAATAGTAGGCGGCAGCGCCAGCTTTATTTCATTAGCAGCAGCAAAACAAACCAAAGACATTGGCCTAGTAGCCGTAGTTGGCGAAGATTTCGATATGGATTTCTTGAACGGTCTAAAGAACGACGGAATAGATACCAGCGGTGTACAGATTAAAAAAGGCGAAAAGTCCTTCTTCTGGAGCGGAAAATATCACCTGGATATGAACAGCCGCGATACATTGGTCACCGAACTAAACGTATTGGGCGATTTCGATCCCATTATTCCCGAACATTTAGCCCAGCCAGATTATGTAATGTTAGGCAACTTGGCTCCCGCCGTTCAAATAAGTACTCTAAACCGCTTAAAGAAAAAACCCAAGTTAACCGTGTTAGACACCATGAACTTTTGGATGGATATAGCACTAGACGATTTAAAAGAAGTAATAACCATGGTAGATGTGCTCACCATTAACGACGAAGAAGCACGACAGCTCAGCGGAGAATACAGCTTAGTTAAAGCCGCAGCCAAAATTCGCGAAATGGGGCCACAAACCCTCATCATTAAAAAAGGAGAACATGGCGCCCTATTATTTGGCCAAGAAGACGAAATTTTCTTTTGCCCCGCCCTCCCCCTCGAAGAAGTGTTTGATCCAACCGGAGCCGGAGATTCATTTGCCGGTGGATTTTTAGGATACATGGCAAGCAAAAACGCCACCGATTTCGAAACCATGAAACAAGCCATTGTTTACGGAAGTGCAACCGCCAGTTTCTGCGTAGAGAAATTTGGCACCGAACGCATCGCACAACTAAGCGAAGAAGAACTGCATGAGAGAGCCCGAAAATTCATCTCTCTTTCAGCCGTCTCCCTGTAAATCAGCATTTTACATTTTAGATTTACTTTAATTCCTTAAAGTCCGTCCAAAAACCAGCAACACATGCTCCAAAATGTATAAAGAATAAGCATTAAAAAGTCAACTAAAGAACATATTTTTGACAAAGATATGAATCTCAAAAAGCTTCTGTATGCACTTTTTATAGTGGGAATTGGGATCATTACCTTTACACAGTGCAGCAATAGCCAGAAAAAAGAGGCCAAAATTGCTCCCAAATCCGTTTGTCCAGAAATGGAGAAACAAAACACAGCCCTTGTTTCCGAAGCGCAATTAGAGATTGATTACAGCAATAACAACTGCGTAAAATGTCATGAAGGAATTGCACATATTCGTGAAACCAGTTCCGGAATGATGCAATCCATTCTAAAGTACGCAGATACCGCAGGCATTAAAAACAACGATTGCGTGGTTTGCCATGGAGGGAACCCAGAAAGCACCAATAAAACCAAAGCGCACCAAGGAACCGCCGCCTACTTTAAAACCCATAAAGGCCCCAAAGACTTTTATCCAGACCCTGGCAGCCCCTGGATTAATAAAAATACCTGCGGCATGTGCCACAAAGAACAAGTAAGCACCCAGTTCACCTCCTTAATGTTTACCGAAGCCGGCAAAATCCAAGGAACCGTATGGGGCTTTGGAGGCGACCAAGGATACAACCACGACGTGGCCAATATAGAAACCAATGAACTGAGTACCCACGAGCGATTAGGAACAGAAACCTTTAAGAAATACATGGCCACCTTAAAAAAGGCCGAGCCCCAAATATTTCCAGGGAAAATGAAAGCCCTGCCCGAGGCGCCCACCGCAGATCAAGTTAAAATAAACCCAAAACTTGCTGTATACACATATTTACGTCAAGAATGTCAGCGCTGCCACTTGGGGGTAAGAGGCTCAAAAACCGAAGGCGATTTTAGAGGAACGGGCTGTACCTCCTGCCACATCCCCTACTCCAATAAAGGCCTTTACGAAGGAAACGATCCCACCATACCCAAAGACGAACCCGGGCATATGCTCGTGCACTCCATACAAGGAACCAGAGATGCCAAAGTAACCCTGCATGGAAATACCTACACTGGAGTTCCCACCAAAAATTGCACCAGTTGCCACAACCGCGGGCGGCGCATAGGAGTATCCTACGAGGGTTTAATGGAAACCTCCTACGCTAGTCCATTTATGGGACACGGAGAAAACCAATCTAAATTGCACAAAAAAAATTACATCCATCTCCAGCCAGATGTGCATCTTAAAAAAGGAATGGTTTGCCAAGATTGCCATACCAGTGGAGATATACACAGCACCGGAGAGCTTGTAGGAGCCATTCAGGGAGCCGTAGAGATCGAATGTCAAGATTGCCACGGAACACCCAAAAAATACCCATGGGAGCTGCCCATAGGCTACGGCGATGAGATAGCCGGCGAAATTACAGATCAAACACCGCGAGGCGTCAGTCAAGAACTTGCCAAGTATTTACTCATGGGTTCCGAAAACCCAAAGAAAGACGGATATGCCATAACTGCCCGCGGAAACCCCATGCCGCATGTGGTCAAAGACGGCAACGAAATGATTTTATTCTCCGCCGGTGGCAAAGACATACGATATAAACCCTTAAAAAACCTCACGGATAATGATGAACTTACCGAAGGCGGCAAAGTAGCCATGGTGCAAACCCAATCGCATATCGATAAAATGGAATGCTACGCTTGCCACGCCACCTGGGCGCCACAGTGCTATGGCTGCCATATAGAAATAGATTACTCAAAACCAACCAAAGCCAAGCCAGATTGGGTGAAAATTGCTAAATCTGCCGGTCCTAATGGCCGAACCGTAGATGCTGATTTGAGCAAGAAAGAACTCGAGGAATTAAAAGAATACCTCATTAGCGGAAATGTAACCGAGCAACGCAGCTTTTTGCGATGGGAAGACCCTCCCCTCGTGGTTAATGGCGAAAACAGAGTATCGCCAGCTGTTCCCGGCTGCCAAACCACCGTAAGTGTAAAAGACAAAGACGGCAACATGGCCATGCTCAACCATATTTTTAAGGTTAAACATGGCGAAAATGGAGGAGAAGACGGACAATTAGCCATAGATATAGCACCCGTTCAGCCCCACACCACACAACTTAAAGCACGCAGTTGCGAAAGCTGTCACAACAATCCAAAAGCCATGGGATTTGGCATAAACAGTGGCGATCTATTTTACCCACCAAACGAGGATTATGTAATGGATCTATTGGATGCCAACGGAAAAGTTATTCCTAAAAATAAAGACACCCAATTTAACCGCATCGAGAACTTAAACATGGATTGGAGCCGTTTTTTAACCGAAAACGGGAAACAATTGCAAACCGTAGGGCATCACCTCTCCGGATCCAGGCCTTTAAATCGGCAAGAACTCATGAAACTAGATCGCAGAGGGGTTTGTTTATCCTGCCATAAAGATATTCCCGATGGCAGCATAGCCGTAAACCTCATGTCGCATGTAGCCAAATACGGCGGCGTAGGTATCGATAATAAGCAGCATAAATCTATCCTACACAAATTCTTAATTCTAAGCGCTTGGGTGCAAGTATTGTTCGCTCTGGGTGTTGGGTTCCTCCTATTTTACCTTGGTAAAAAATGGTACGCTAGAAAAAGAAAATCATAAAGCTTAGACCTGTATTTTACTATACTAATCGAATAGCCCAAAACAGTTCATTAAAAAGCATATAATTTCGAGCTGTGATAGAGATTAAGGATTTGCAAAAATCATACGAGTCTGGTGTCGTAAACGATTGCATTTCACTTTCCATTCCCCAAGGCAGTATTTTTGGATTACTGGGTCCAAATGGTGCCGGAAAAACAACCCTCATTCGAATGTTGGCCACCATAACTAAGCCAGATTGCGGAACTATTTTATTTAATGGAGAACCTTTAGAATCCAAACATACCCAGCACATGGGATACATGCCTGAAGAAAGAGGCTTGTATAAAAAAATGTCCGTTTGGGATCAGCTGTTATTCTTTGCTGAAATTAAAGGAGTAGCTAAAAATCGGGCTAGAAAAAGAGCCAAATACTGGTTAGAACGATTGGATATTTTAGAATGGAAGAATAAAAAAATGGAGGAATTAAGCAAGGGGATGGCACAAAAAGTACAATTCTTATGCACCATTATTCACGAGCCTAAATTCTTAATCCTCGATGAGCCCTTTAGTGGCTTTGACCCTGTAAATGCAGATTTAGTAAAAGAGCTGGTTCTAGAAATGAATAAAAAAGGAACCACTATTCTCTTTAGCACCCATCGCATGGATAATGTAGAAGAATTATGCGATGAACTCGCCATCATTCATCAGGGAAAAATTGTGGTATGCGGCAAATCTACCGACATCAGGCGCGCCCAATATAAGCATACCTACGAAGTGGGCTTTAGTTCAAATGCTCCCCATAAATGGTTCGAAACGCATTGCATCAACCAAAGAACAAATCCAGAGGCGTACATTATTTATGAACTGTCGTGCAAAGACGAAAAAGAAAAAAACACCCTCATTCAACAAGCTCAGGCTCATTCAGATTGGGTTCTTTTTAGAGAGAACTTACCCAGTATTCACGAAGTATTTGTACAAACTGTATCGGAAATATGAAAAATATACGCATCATTTTTAAGCGAGAATACCTCAGTCGTATAAAGAACAAATCATTCATTCTATTAACCCTCATTACCCCCCTTATTTTTGTAGCTTTTTATGCAGCGGTAGCATTTATTGCCGTTCAAAGTGGTAAGTCAGATGAATACACCCAGGTAAACTACTTAGATGAACATAACATCCTATCCGAAGCCGTAAATAAAGATACCCTCAGTAATTTTATCTTTCATAAAGTAGACCATCCCACAGAGATGAAGGAACTCTTGGATAACGAATACTTGGCCTTGCTACACATTAAAGATAAGGATAGGCTATCCATTGATAGCTTAGAATTCATAAGCAGTCAAACACCCTCTATTACAAAGATTAGTAGTCTTCAATCGTATTTAACCGATGATATTTTTACTCAAAGTTTGGGAGAACTAAACATCACCAACAAGCAACTGGATGAGTTAAAGCCAAGGGTAAAATTTAAAACCTTAGAAGCCAAACTAGATGGCGATTTAAAGAGCAGCAATAGCGGCTTAAAAAGCGGCATTGGCATGTTCATGGCCTTTATTATTTACATTTTCATATTCATCTATGGCTCCATGGTTATGCGCAGTACTATCGAGGAGAAGACCAATAGAATTGTAGAAGTAATTGTGAGCAGCGTAAAGCCCTTTGATTTAATGCTTGGAAAAATACTAGGAGTTGCCGCAGTAGGTTTAACCCAATTTATAGCCTGGATTGTCTTAGGAACCGGCCTTATTACCGTCATTTCTTTGGTTCTAGGACTGAGCGCAGGAGATTCAAGTTTTTATCAAGAAATAGCAGCAGGTGGCGAAAATACAGCCATTGCGAATGATACGGTATCCAGCCTCATTCAATCGGTAGAGAGCTTGCCCTTTGCCAAAATAATCACCGTATTTCTCCTGTTTTTTGTAGGTGGATATTTGCTGTACAGCAGCTTGTTTGCAGCCATTGGGTCAGCCGTAAACCAAGACAGCGATACCCAACAATTTATGTTTCCTGTTTCGCTGCCCCTTGTCTTTGGATTTATCATTGCCCAAAGCGCCGTTTTTCAGGATCCCAATGGAGCAATTGCTAAGGTTTTTAGCTACATCCCATTTACCTCACCAGTGGTCATGAGTGCGCGAGTAGCATTTGGGATCTCTTGGCTCGAAATATTTACATCATTTTTTATTTTAATTGCCACCTTCTTATTTATGGTATGGCTCTCTGCACGCATATACAGAGTAGGTATCTTAATGTATGGCAAAAAACCAAAATGGAAGGATTTTGCGAAATGGATTATACGTAAAAATTAAGCCTTAATATAGTACCTTTGTAACGTTAAAAATGGACTACAAAACAACCGAAAACACCGAGATGATTAAACAGATGGTTTCTGACTTTGCAGAACGCCATATCCGCCCCAATATTATGGAATGGGACGAGTCTCAAACCTTCCCAAAAGAACTCTTTCACGAAATGGGAAAATTAGGCCTTTTAGGTGTTTTAGTTCCCGAAGAGTATGGCGGCAGCGGGTTAGGATATATCGAGTATTCCGAGGCCATTCAAGGCCTGGCCAAAGTCTGTGGATCCATTGGATTAAGTATGGCCGCTCACAACAGTTTATGTACCGGACATATTTTGCAATTTGGTAGCGAAGAGCAAAAAAAGAAATGGCTTCCTAAGCTTGCTACAGGACAATGGATTGGTGCCTGGGGTCTTACCGAGGCAAATACGGGTAGCGATGCTATGAGAATGCAATGTGTTGCCAAAAAAGAAGGCGATTCATACGTATTAAACGGATCTAAGAACTGGATTACTCACGGAATCTCAGGAGATGTTGCAGTTGTATTGGCAAGAACAGGAGAACTACTAGATAGCCACGGCATATCTGCCTTTGTGGTAGAAAGAGGAACTCCCGGATTTAGCGGCGGTAAAAAAGAAAATAAATTGGGCATGCGAGCCAGCGAAACGGCTGAACTCATATTTGAAGATTGTAAAATCCCTGCAGAAAATATGCTGGGAAAAGAAGGGGATGGTTTTATTCAGGCCATGAAAATATTGGATGGAGGACGCATATCTATAGCAGCCCTAAGTTTAGGCATTGCCAAAGGAGCCTATGAAGCGGCCTTAAAATACGCTAAGGAACGGGAGCAGTTTGGCAAACCCATTAGCGAATTTCAAGCCATTGCTTTTAAATTAGCAGATATGGCTACTCAAATTGAGGCGGCTGAATTATTAACTTTGCAAGCTGCTGACTTAAAGAATAGAGGGCAAAAAATGACTACAGAATCTGCCATGGCTAAGTACTATGCCAGCGAAGTGAGCGTAAAAGTAGCAACGGATGCTGTTCAAATATTTGGTGGGTATGGATACACCAAAGACTTCCCAGTAGAGAAGTTTTACAGAGATTGCAAGCTCTGTACGATTGGAGAAGGAACCAGTGAAATTCAAAAATTAGTGATCTCAAGAAATATTTTAAAAGATTAAGATTCAAAATATCTTGCTAAATAAAAAAAGCATTGTATATTTGCAGCCCTATAAAAAGTATGATTCAGGTAACAATAAAAGACAGCGATTCATTAGAAAAAGCTCTACGTAAATTCAAAAAGAAGTTTGACAAAACAGGAGTAATCAAAGAAATTCGTGCACGTCAAGCATTTGAAAAGCCTTGTGTTAGCCGCCGAATGGAAGTTATTCGCGCGAGATACAAGCAGAAAATGCAAGCAGAAAACGTTAAATAATTTCAAAAAAATTATAACAAAGCCACTCAATGAGTGGCTTTTTTTATGCCCTTTAATTTCTATATTTTCATACACTCCTCTCTTTCGTTCATGAAACTGTCCAAAATAAGAATGAAAACGCTGTACATTCGTTGAGAATAGTATGCCAGCCGGCTTAGAACACATAAAGGAATTTATAAAGTACATCACTCTAAACAAAAGAATGAGTGAGCATACCGCGCAGGCCTATGTAGTAGATCTCGAACAATTCAGTGCCTTTATTACTCAATCCTCTTCGGACCGGGATGAAACCATTCGTTCTAAGCAAATTAGAACGTGGATTGCAAGCATGTCAAAACAAGGCATAAGTGGAAAAAGCATACATCGCAAGCTGAGTAGTCTGAGAAGCTATTACAAGTATGTAAATACCTTTAAAAACATAGAAAACCAGCCACTAGCCAAAATATCAAGTCCAAAATTGGAAAAGCGAATTGTTAAAGACATTCCCGCGCTAGATTTATTTAATATGTTTAAGAATTTTCCTTGGGATGAACAGAAGGATGGAAAGAAAGACCGATTAATGCTGCTCATGCTATATTCCTGTGGCCTTCGATTATCTGAGTTAATCAATATAAAAATTAAGGATATTGATACGGCTAAGAATGAGATACGAGTGCTTGGGAAAAGAAACAAAGTACGCATTATCCCTTTGCATGACGAGTTACTGGATGCATTTAAGGATGCAGACCTCAATGGATCTTACCTCTTTGAACGTGAAAATGGAAAAGCCTACTACCCTATGCTTGTGAACAGAAAGGTGCATAGATATTTAAAACTGTTTAGCTCTGCACATAAAACAAACCCGCACACCTTGAGGCACAGTTTTGCCACCCATTTACTTAATAATGGTGCAAATTTAATGGCTATTAAAGATCTTCTTGGACACTCTTCTTTGGCAGCTACCCAAGTGTATACCAAAAATAATATTGAAAAATTGAAGCAAATGCACAAGCTCCACCCACGTAATAAAGCCTGATTATTTTGAGATTTTATTAGGAAAATAACAGGCTGAATACTATATTACAGGTTGAATGGCAGATGGATGTGAATAGCCTCCTGCTCGTGTTAAATCTCAAAATATTAAATCATAAATGCAAATCAATTTTCAAACAGTAAACTTCAAAGCAGACCAGAAATTATTAGACTTTATCACCAACAAAATTGAAAAATTAAACAAATTTGAGAACAGTATCATTTCTGTTAACGTTTATTTAAAAGTAGAAAACAACGAAGACAAGGAGAATAAATTTATTGAAATATTAGTCAATTTAAAGGACAATCAACTCTTCATGAAATATAGTTCCCGTACTTTTGAGGCCGCTGCCGATGGCGCAGTAGATAGCTTAAAAGAACAAATAAAAAGAAATAAGGAAAAACGGACAACTCAAGTAGGCTAACTATAAAAAGCGGCTTTTCAGAGTCGCTTTTTTTTTTGTTCTGTCAACTTCCAGTGCTTAATTAATATCCAAACTATAAGGCATCATCATCATACCCTGTGTGGGGTTTTTAATTAATCGTTGAACCTTGTTCAATTCATGATACGTGCTTTTAAAGTAGGTAGGAATAACGGCATTTATTTCAATCTCCTGGCTTCCACCTAACAAACGTCCTAAAACGCCTTTCATCCTTGGCATCATTACCAAATGATATTCCTTTAAATCTGCCTTAAAAGCGGCAGCTTTTATAGCATCCTGCAAGCCACCCAAGCCATCTACTAAACCGAGCTCCAGGGCCCTAGTTCCCGTATAAACCTGTCCTTCTGCTATTCTTTCAATTTCGGGAACCTCCATGCCTCTTCCCCGAGCCACTATACCAACAAAATCGTCGTAAATCATATCCACAGTATTTTGTAAAAATATGCGCTGCTTTTCATTTAAACCCCTATCTGGTCTACCAAAAGAGGCATAGTCTCCCGTTTCTACCGTTTCATAACCCAAACCTAATTTTTCCTTGTATAAATCGCTTGTATTTGCCATCATGGCATACACACCTATTGAACCGGTTATTGTGTTTGGTTGAGCAAAAATACTGTCTGCTAAACAGGCTATATAGTACCCGCCTGAGGCAGCAACATTACCAAAAGAAACAATGACTGGCTTTGCTTTTCGTATTAAGTTAATCTCGCGACTTATAATATCACTGGCATTACTACTTCCTCCCGGGCTGTTTACCCTTAACACTAGTGCTTTAATATTATCGTTGAGCCTTACCTTTTTCAATTCTTTAACCAAAGAAGCGCTGTAAATACCCGCTTCCAAGTCTCCCTCACCCATTCCTATTTCACCTTCTACAAAGAGAACGGCAATCTCATCGGAACCGCTCCCTAGATCCTTATTGGCACTGCTATACTTTTGAAAAGAACTGGTTTTAAAACTCTTTTTATTTCTTTTCGAAGCGCGACTGCATATTTCAAGCATCTCATCCTCGTATTTTAATCCGTCTATAAAACCGTAATCCACGGCTAATTGGGCATTTTGGGCTTTAAACTCATTCATATTAGACCGTACTTCAGATGGGTCAAGTCCTCTCGCTTTGGCAATACCCCTTGCCATTGTATTGAAAATTCCACTTATATAGCTTCTTATTTGAGTTCTGTTATTCTCGCTTAAACGTTCCATTATAAAAGGCTCAACAGCTCCTTTATGCGTTCCTGCCTTAAAAACTTCTACCTTTACACCCATTTTATCTAGCATGCCTTTGTACATTACCACATTGGCGGCAAGGCCATTCAACTCAGCGATTCCTTTGGGATTTAAAAACACACTGTCGCAAGCCGATGCGATGTAGTATCCTTTCTCCGTGTAAAAATCGCCATAGCTATAAACAAACTTTCCGGAATTTCTAAATTCCAGGATTTTGTCATGAATCTCCTTGGCGGTTGCAAAACCTCCTGAGTAGAAATCAGATCTCAAAAGAACTCCTTTTACCCGATCATCCTTCGCTGCCTTATCAAAACCCCAAAGAACATTATCTAAACCTACAGGAATTTTCTTTTCACCTAACAATTCGACCAATGCTCCATCTTCCTCATTCACCCTGTCCGAAACATTCAAACCTAAATTGAGCTCTAGGACTGTTTTATTTGATATTTGAGGGCGTTCTTTTGAACCAATAACTGAGGCAATTACAATTACAAAAAAGAAAGCTACCACAACAGAAACGGAGAGAAAAAATCCCACCATTGTTGCCAACATTGTTTTTAAGAAACTCATACTGCCTTCAAAATTAAAAATGCCTACGAAAAGAGAGGAACGAAATTCGCTAAGCGTCCAAATTTAACGTTGAAGTTGATTGCCCAAAATAAACACACAGGGTGCCTTTACCCATTTTAGCTGATTTTTCTTCCACTCTTTAAGCGTTTTCGTTTGAATCAATTCATTGTTTCCGTGAATATCAAAGGCAATAGTTAGAGAAATACTGCCCGGTACTTGAACGAGAATTTCATCAAACAATTTCTTATTTCGATATGGAGTTTCAATAAACAATTGAGCTGTATTGTCTTTTTTAACATCTGAAACCATCGCTGCCAATTTCTTTTTAAGCTCTTGGTTTCCAACTGGGAGATATCCATTAAATTTAAAGGACTGTCCATTAAGGCCAGAAGCACATAAAGCCAAGAACAAACTAGATGCTCCTACAACAGGAATAACTCTGTAATCATTTGCATGCGCCCATGCTACAGCCAGCGCTCCAGGATCTGCAATGCCCGGCATACCTGCATCGCTTACCAAACCAACATCATGGCTCTTTAAGGTCTCTTTTAAAAAAGAGTAAACCTCCGTCTGCTCTCCATGCTTATTCCATTCTATAATCGTTAAATCATCAATGCGAACATCTAATTTAAGTGAGCTGATATATCTTCTCAGCGTTTTGGCGTTTTCAGTAATCCAAAATTTTAAAGCTGTAATTTGTTCTTTGTTCCGGGTGGAATCAAGCTCGCTCAATGATTTTGGGCCAATTGGAAGAGAAAGACAATAGATATTATTCGATTTTTGCATTAAAATGACTCCTTAATTATTGGAAATTTCTTAAATTCGCATAGTGTTCCAACAATAATAATATGAAAAACGTTCTATTCGCTTGTATTTACTTTTTTTCTTCAGCCGTTGCTGCACAAATAACGGGTAGTGAATGGATTGACTTTTCTAAGCCCCACTTAAAATATAAGACAGATCAAGAAGAACTCGTTCGCATAAATTTTTTTACAATTGAGCAAGGCCTGTTTAAATTAGGTACTCGAATCCAATCCGTACCGCTAGATAAATATAGAATATTTAGTCATGGCCAGCAGGTTCCACTTTTAATTACAGATTTAAACAATAATAACATCTGGGACCCGAATGACTATATAGAGTTTGTTACGCATAAGGAAGATGGTCATTTTGATAGTTTACTTTATGAGGTAAAAAGTCATCAGAGGCATAAGCTACAGAGCATGTACACTGACTTTAGAGCTTATTATCTAACTTATAGAGACAACGGAGTTCAGGCAAAATATACCAATGCAACTGCAACGCCCCCCTCAACAGACCCGCCTAAAGCATCCCATCAATCGGTAGTAACCCAATTTGGCGATGATTTATACTTTGGTGGCAGGTCGATAATCCTTGGAGGTTCCGAGGCTGTAGTAAGTGACTATACCTATGGCGAAGGGTTCTATGGACCTAGATTTAACGTTCCCAGAACATCAATACCCGGTGGTTATCGGGCAGATAGCTCAAAACCAATGGTTACTATTCCAATAATAGCTCCTGAAATTGATGCCAGTGGATTTAAACCTACGATTACGGTTGGTACAGTTAATTCCATTGCATATTATTCATTTTTTAGCCATTGGCTTATTTATAAAGTAAGTCCCAATGGAAGTTCAAATAACCGTCGCATTGGAGACACTATAACGAAACAAAATGTACATGTTGTTCAAACACTTGACCTTAAAGCGAGTGATTTTGACTCGGAGGGTCTTTTACTCCAACTATACAATGCTCCTTTAAATTCTTACCCCATCAATTTCCTCCCAGGCTATGGATTCTCTCATATTTCTCTAAAATACCCAAGGAAATATAAACTGAATGGACTTGAAAGCTATTCGTATTTGGAAGAAAAAAATAGTGAGAAAACGAATATTACATGGGCCGGCTATGGGAATGGTTCAAAAAATAATCCGCTTGTATTTGATGAGATAAATCAGCTTTTTTTTGAACCACTTTACGATGCTTCAAACCAAACTTTTTCCTACACCCTCCCAATAAGAACTCAATCCGGGAATATGTTTATTGGGGACAAATCGTCAACTAAATCATTATCTGTTAGCGATATTACCATTGTTAATTGGCCTAATTACTCAGAACATATTAATAATACAGATTTTATTATCATTACCGATTCGGCCTTATTAGATGGCAAAGGCACCATGAATGAATATGTAAACTTTAAACAAGCTCAATTTAGTCATCCAGTGCGATTGCTATTTGACGATAACTTATACGATGCCTTTAGTTACGGAATCAATCATCCCTTAGCCATACGACATTATTGTAGATACCTCTTGGATAATTCAACAACGGTTAAACCAAAGTATTTATTTATTTTAGGACGTGGTTTTGAACCTGTTTTTAACAGAGGTTTGAACCTACAAAGCACCATTGATCAACAAGATCGAAACTACATTCCCATGATGGGACAACCCGCTTCAGATAATTTACTTGTGGCCGGGTTAGATGGCACTCAAATTGAACCGGCTATTTCCATTGGGCGCTACCCTGCTGATAATCCGGAAGATGTAGAGAATTATTTAAATAAGCAAAGGGGTTACTTATCCAATAGCAATCAATATGTCGATTGGCGCAAGAGCGTACTGCAATTAGGTGGAGGTATTAATAGCGTCCAATCCAGCCTTATCAGTAATCGGCTAAAAACATTATCAGACCAACATGTCATAGAATTTCCTTTCTACGGTAATGTAAGTCAATACAGCAAGTCAGCGGGCAACACATCTGACCCTCAAATAAAGGCGAACATCTTACGCTCAATTAATTTACACGGTATAAACAACATTACATTTCTTGGTCATGGGAGTTCCACAACCACAGATATTGATATAGGGGATCCGGATGACTATGTAAATTCTGGCAAATACCCCATATTCTATTTCAATGGCTGTCAAATAGGAAACCCCGGAAAAGCGATAGATGTAAATTCCTTGGGCTTTGCAGATAAAATAATAAAAGGCAAAGACAAAGGAGGTATTGCATTTATTGCTCAAAGCTCTATATCAGAACTTTATACTGTCTTAGCGCAAATGTCTCAGATATATAAGCATATGTTCACTGATCCAAGTGGGTCTGCTTTAGCCATTGGAGATGCGCTGCGCTTGGGGATAAGAGACTTTCAAAAGCCTGCGATGGAACTAAATAGAATTCATTGCCAGCAATTAGTGTTGCAAGGAGACCCCAGCACTCCGCTATATAGGCCTGTTTTACCCGATTTATCCATTGATGAAACCAGCGTTTTCCTATACCCTGAAAACACAAATGCGCTGAGCGATTCTTTTTCAATCGCAATTATTGTTCGAAATACAGGTATTGGAATTAAAGATTCTTTTGATATTATAATTGATAGAACTTATGACATTAATAATAAAATATCATATCAAAAAAGGGTCGCTCTTAACAAATTTATGGATACTTTTTTTGTAACGATAAAAAGCAAAGACGCAAGAACCAAAGGCCTTAATATTTTTGATATTGAGATTAATCCGAGCCGCAATCCAGTCGAGTTTAATTATATAAATAATGCCGTTCGTTTTAAAACAACTATTGTTGGCAATGGCATTAACCTTGTCTCTCCAAAGAAGTTCGATATCATTCCATCAAAATCCGTAACTCTAAAAGTACAACCTTCAGATCTTTTTAGAGAATTGTATGGATTCTTTATTGAAATTGATACAACTTCAAGCTTCAGCAGCCCTTATTTAAGGAGAATAAATGGGCTACAACCTGTTCAAGATGGAGTTATTGCAGAATGGGAAATTGATGATCTAAAGCCCGTTAAAGATACTCAGGAATATTTTTGGAGAGCAAGACTCAGCACAGGAATATCTAGTGGAGGAAACTGGGTGCAATCAAGTTTTACTTACATAAAAAACCATGCTCCCGGATGGATGCAAAACAATGCGTTTCAATATGTAAAACCCGCTTCATACAATACCATGTTGGGCATGAATTTGGACACCTTAAACAAAGTCTTTTCTTTCACACCCATCGCAAAGAATCTATACATAGACGCAACTCACATGACTTTTTCCTCAATGGGAGTAAAAGAATCTGGATTTGGATCGCAAGATTTAAATTACGGAATTAATTCAGCCATCAATACAGGTTTGGTTGCCATATTTTGGGATCCGCTGAAACTTGAACGAGTTCCGATTGACACTGGTATTCAACAACCAGGCGGTTTGTGGGGAAGTAAATGGAAAACAGGTCTTAATTATCATACGGAAGATTACCAGATTTACTACACCTGGGATATGAGCAATAGAAAGGATCGCGAAAAATTTGTGAGCACCATGCAACAAATTCCAGACAGCTTGTATGTTAGCTTGTTTACATATCGTTTAAATCATGCCCATTTATGGGAACAAGATGTACTAGATGCGCTGCACTCTATTGGATGTACAGTCATGGATTCCAGTTCAAGAAGAACCTCTAATAATGTATATCTTGCCATGGGTAAAAAAGGGTGGCCTACAGGCAGAGCTGATGAAATGGTAGGCTTTGGAGAATACACACAATTGGAAACAACCATTTTGGGTAAAAGCTCAAGCAGCAGCATGACTTCTGAAAACATTGGTCCTGTAGATACTTTGTATGATTTATTCTTTACTAGAACCATTGAAAACACAGGCAAAGAAGAAGATGCATTCTCAATAGATGTATTTGGAACAGACCAAGATGGAATTCAATATAAATTAAAGACCATTCAAAAAAGTCCTCTAAGCCTCAGAGATATTGACACAAGGAAATATCCTTTTATTCATTTAACCGCCAATTTCTTTGATCGAGGGGCGCATACCCCGGGTAACCTGATTAATTGGAGAGTTACGCATAGCTACTTACCCGATGGCTCATTATTCCCCAAAGCTTCAAGCGGATATCTTTTCCATGCGGATAGCTTATTTGAAGGAGATACATTCCGAACAAAAATACCCTTCAAGAACATCAGTGATATTGATATGAGAGATAGTTTAGATTTAGAATTTGAACTCGTCGAGAAGTCGACCCGAACGATTATAGATAAAGGAGCATTTAAGATAGGACCATTAAAACCAGATAGCTTATTCCTCTTCGAATATGATTACCCGACTACCGGATTTGAGGGCGCATATGGGTTCAATATATCTGTAAATACGAACAACAAAGTCATCGAGAAAACATTAATTAACAATTCGAATACACTCTCTTTTGTGGTTGTCAAGGATAATATTAATCCGCTACTCGATGTAACATTTGACGGCAGACACATCATGGATGGCGATATTGTAAGCGCAAACCCAGTCATCTTAATATCATCAACCGATGAAAATCAATTCTTACTGCAACAAGATGAAAATAAAATAGTGTTGGAGATTCAAAAACCAGGAGGCAGTGTCTTCACTCCTATTGAATACGGTACAGAGGCCCTATTCTACCCTGCTATAGATAAGGAAAATAAGGCTAAAGTGGAATATAAACCCACCGAATTAATCACAGGAACATATACATTGAAAATTCAAAGTGAAGATGCAAGCCTTAATAAAGCTGGATCAATGGAATATCTGATTAATTTTAATGTAGATAGAAATCAAACAGTAACACAGTTTTATCCCTACCCAAACCCTGTTACCAGTTCCATGAAATTTGTTTTCACTCTTACAGGAACGAATGTACCGGAAGATATACGCATTAAAATCACCAATAGCAGCGGAAGAGTGGTGAAAGAAGTAAATAAAGATGAACTTGGATCAATACATATAGGGAATAACATAACAGATTGGACATGGAACGGAACAGACCAATTTGGCGATATGCTTGCCAATGGCCCCTATTTTTATACGGTAACCGTTAAAGATAAAGGAGAAGAAGTGAAATTGAAAGCAACAAAAGGAGACAGCAATTTCAAAAACCAAACGGGTGTAATCTATCTTTTGAGATAATGAATTAAATCAATCTTTAATATTTACTTGCAAAGCCTTATTTTTGCAAATCAAATGAAAACGGCAAAAGCAAACGAATTATTAGATGCGGCAATGGCAGAAATGGCCAAGTCAGGAATGAAATCAAAAAAGCTAATTCCACACTTGCAGGAAGCACGTGAAATAGCGCTAAAAGAAGAAGATCCTTTAGTTACACGAGCATTGCGTCTTGCATGGCAACATCTAGAAAGCAATGGCGAATTTGGACTCGCTTTCTTGGAAGAAGCCGAAACTCAGGAAGAGAATTTGGAATTCTTTTTGAGTCTTTGCGTACGATCTGAAAACGAACGTAACCGCGACGAGCTCAGAGAAATGACTAATATGCTCCAAGAAATGGCTTAATTTCACTTAAAGTTTTAACACAATGACAATGAACAGTGCTGTTCGAATTACTCCACTGAATGACAAGCATTTAGACCTGGGTGCTAAAATGGTAGAATTTGCCGGTTTTTCCATGCCAATTCTTTACTCTAATTTAAAGGAAGAACACCACTGTGTTCGCCAAGGTGTTGGAATGTTTGATGTAAGTCATATGGGAGAGTTTTTCATTGAAGGACCTGAGGCTTATGATTTATTACAGTGGATTACCAGCAATAATGTTGCGGCCTTAAGTGATGGTCGTGTGCAGTATACCTGTTTTCCCAATAAAGAAGGAGGCATTGTTGATGATGCGCTATTGTATAGAATTAGCGAAGAAAAATACATGCTCGTTGTAAATGCCAGTAACTTAGAGAAAGATCTAAATTGGATAAATAAAAACAACACCTTTGATGCCAAGGTGACCGATTTAAGCGATGAGTATGCTCTCTTAGCAGTTCAAGGACCCAAGGCGACTGAAATTTTACAACCCTTATGCGATACCATTTTATTAGATATACCCTATTACCACTTTGAAATTGGGACCTTTGCAGGATTTGATCATGTGGTTATTAGCAATACGGGGTACACCGGTTCTGGAGGCTTCGAATTATACGTTAAAAACCAACATGCATCAGCACTTTGGGATAAAGTAATGAAGGCAGGAGAAGCGGAAGGGATACTTGCTTGTGGGCTTGGTGCAAGAGACACGCTGCGTCTCGAAAAAGGGTTTTGCTTATATGGAAACGATATTAACGACACAAGCAGTCCTATCGAAGCAGGCTTAGGATGGATTACAAAATTTGATCATCCCTTTATTCACAGCCAATATCATGCTGAACTTAAAGCGAAAAAACCCTCGAAGAGACTAGTAGGCTTTGAACTCATTGATCGAGGAATCCCAAGGCAACACTACCCCATTATTGACGAAAAGGGTGCGGAAATTGGTATTGTAACCAGTGGAACAATGAGCCCAACTTTAAACAAGGCCATAGGCATGGGATATGTCCAAAGTGCATATAGCAAGATAGATTCAGAAATATTTATTGAAATTAGAGGAAAGGCAATCAAGGCAAGAGTGTGCAAACTTCCCTTCTTAAAATAGGTATATCTTAAAAAATTAGCTTTCGGAGTTAGTCAAAAATATGGACATATGTAGCATTTATATCAGATGCCGTGCATTCTTATTTTGGTTCAGAACACAATATCATATTCCAATTTGATTAAAATCTGTGCTTAACTATTTTTCAATCACGCATATATTATCCTAAAGTTAAATAATTTCGCATCTTGTTTTTAAAAGAACTACACCTTTTCAATTTTAAGAATCATGAGTCTAAGAACTATAAGCTTGGACCAGCCATCAATGGCTTTTATGGGAAAAATGGAACCGGAAAAACGAATCTCTTAGATTCAATATATATGTTGTCCTGTGCAAAAAGCTATTTTAATAATGTAGATAGCCAGTTGGTGCGATTTGGACAAGATTTCTTTTCCTTAAAAGGAAACTACGGAGAGATCGATCAAATAGAAATACTACTAAAGTTCACTAAAGGGAAAAAAAATATTAGCAATAATGGCAAAAAATACAAGCGGCTTATTGATCATATTGGTCAAATTCCGGCAGTTTTTATTACACCTTACGACATCTCTCTAATTCTTGGTAATAGTGACGAAAGAAGGAGATTTATTGATTTAAGCATTAGTCAAGTAAACAAGGACTACCTCAAGCAACTTGCCCTTTACAAAAAAGTACTTTTGAGTAGGAATGCATTTTTAAAATCAAACGAAGGGAACCCCATTGATCCCATTATTTTGGAAAGTTACGATGCAAGACTCATCGATTCAGGCCAGGCTATAAATTCTGAGCGAAGTGCTTTTATAGAAGAGTTTAACGCTATTTTCAAGGCAGATTACTCTCACTTAACAGGAGACAATGAAATCATCGGTATTGAATATATTTCAGATTTAAACCACAGCGAGTTTAAAGATATTTTAGAAAAGCAAATTGGAGTGGACATATCTGCACAACGAACCACTAAAGGAGTGCATAAAGACGATTTAGTTTTCACGATAAATAAATTAGCCCTTAAAAAATTTGGCAGTCAAGGACAAATAAAAAGTGTAATAATTGCAGCCAAGCTCGCGCAATTTTCATATTTCAGCGGCAAAACAAAATCAACTCCCATTTTGTTACTTGATGATATATTTGAGAAAATAGATTTGAGCAGAGCAGAAAAGCTCATGGAAATGATTGCAAATAAAAGATTCGGGCAAATTATTATATCTGATACTGAAAGAACTCGCATGGAGCAATTTTTATCCAAAATTAAGATCGATCAGAAATTTTTTGAGATAATTTAAAATGTTAAAAGAAAAAGAAGATTATTATGTAGAAAACGGATTCTGGGTTTTCACGGGTGAGTATCATAAGAGAAGGGGTTTTTGTTGTGGAACGGGTTGCAGACACTGTCCTTACTCTCCAAAAAACAAAAGAGGAAGCACTCTTCTGAAAAAAATAAAAAAAGCATCCACTTAATGTGGATGAATTGAGTAAAAGCAGCATTTTATTCATCTTACTTTTGCCCTTATGACAAGAACAAAAGTGATTGCTGGTAATTGGAAAATGAATTGCTCATTGGAACAAAGCCAAGCCTTAGTCACTGAAATTAGAGGAATGGTGCGCGATGAGCGCAATAATGATTCAGAAATAGTTTTATGTCCCACATATTTGGCATTGCCTTCAGCATGCAAACTTGTGCAGGGATCAAGCTTATTTATTGGAGCTCAAAACTGTCATTCTGAAACAAATGGGGCCTACACTGGTGAGGTATCGGCAGAAATGCTAAACCACTTAGGAGTAAGCCATGTCATCATAGGCCATAGCGAGCGCAGAGAATACCAGAACGAAACCAATGCCTTCCTTAAAGAAAAAGTTATAAGTGCAATCAAAAATAACCTGGTGTCTATATTTTGCCTGGGCGAAAGTTTGGAGCAAAGAGAATCTGGCCAACTATGGGATGTTTTATCTCGGCAGCTCAGCGAGTCTTTGTTAGACACAAGTGTTACGGCCAAGAACTTAATCATTGCTTATGAGCCAATTTGGGCCATTGGTACCGGAGTAACAGCAAGTGCAGCGCAAGCACAAGAGGTACATTCTTTCATTAGAAATTGGGTAGCTCAACATTTCTCCGTAGAAATGGCAGAGGAAACAAGAATTCTCTACGGAGGATCCATGAAACCAGATAATGCCGAAGAGCTTTTATCCCAAATTGATATTGATGGAGGCTTGATTGGCGGGGCTAGTTTGAAACCCCGAGATTTTGTTAATATTCATAAATTAGCCAAGTGATCTCCTTTGGCATGAATTTTTAGTTACAATAAGCAGTGTAAACTGCTCGTTACGTTTATATAATATGATGAGGAAAAAGTTATTTCTATTTCTAGGCCTTGGTTTTCTTACCACTTTTGTAGGTATTCGAGCACAGGTGAAAAGCTTTAATACCAATCCTAAAGAGTTTATTTTAGAGTTTGAAAACTTCCTCAATCAAACGGACAATCCCGTCTTAGTAAAAGAATTCAAAGTATTTTCCGATGCTTGGGAACAAGGGAAATTTAGCCCTTTTCAAAAAGAACAAATCATCAAAATAAGCAACAATATGGTGGCTGAGGGACTTCCTCAAACGCCCTATTTTGAATTTTTTTTGGGGAGCATAGGTGCCTTTGTTCAAAACAAATTACCTAGTCATAACTTAGATGAATGGCAAAAAATTTCAAAAGTTTTAATTAATAAAGACAAGCGAAGTTACTTATCATTCCTAAAAGTTTCTAAGAACTTATTTCAAGATAGGCTTATTTATTCCTCCAAAAATGAAAAATGGACGGTAAGCACGAAAGCGTTTAATTTTAATTTCGATGGATCTGATTTTCATATTGATTTCGAGAATACAGATTTAAAACTTTCAGGTGCCATGGACTCTATTGTTATTCGCAATACCAGTGGTTCGTTTTACCCAAGTAAAAATCAATGGATAGGTTCTAAGGGAAGCATTGGCTTTGACCGAGTGATTAAATCAGATAAAGCCTATGTTGAGTTTGACGCATATAAATTAAAACTTAACAATACCAATTTAACATTTGATACTGTTCGACTGTATAGAGAAAAGTTTTTCAGCAAGCCTATTCTCGGAAGGTTCAGAGATAAATTATCTTTATCTACGGATAGTAACGCAGTTGTTAGAGGAATATATCCCCAATTCTATTCCTTTAAAAACACCCTAGAAATCAAAGGAATTGTGGGAGAAAAGGCCACCTTCGAAGGCGGCTATGCAATGAAAGGGAGAAAAATTATAACAAAAACGGCCAGCAACTCCCCGACCACTATTCACATTTACTTTAAAGGTAAAAAGAAAGTTACCATAATTAGCGACGAATTTAAGATTGATAATGAATCTGCACGAAGCAGCAAGGCATCACTAATTGTGCACTCCGACTCTGGAGATATTACACATCCCGGCCTCGCCATCAATTATAAATTTAATAAAAACTTATTTATTGCATCTAGAAATGACAAGGGCCTTCAACGCAGACCCTTTGATGCCAATTATCATAAAATGGAACTCTATGTAGAACAGCTTATCTGGGAAACAGAAACTCCTTTTATTAAATTCGATAATACAAACAACGACCAAGCCGCTTTCTTTACCTCCAATAGTTTCTATAAAGAAATGCTCTATTCCCGCATTAAAGGAGGCTTAAGCATCCATCCATTAGAAGCGCTAAACTCTTACTTTTCTCGGAATTTACGCCGCAAAACAAGGACTTTTCACCTAGATGGATACGCCGACTTTATAGGATCTAGAACAACCTATTTAAAAACGCCAATGATTGAACTGCACGATAAGGGTTACATTATTTACGACCCGAAAACCGACAGTGTTACACTGAGTTTAAAACTTTTTGCAGCAGTTCAAAGCCACAATAAAGTAAGAGACTACGATGTTATTCGTTTAAGTTCTACCATTGCCAGTCGACCAAATGCCAGATTAAACCTTTTAAACAATGAATTAGAAATACAAGGAGTTCAGAAATTCTTCTTCTCAGATTCACAAAGTGTCATCGCATTCCCCAAAGAGCAAGTAGTAAAAGTACGAAGGAATAGAACCCTAGATTTTGGTGGTTTATTAGCTGCTGGACGATTTGACTTTTTTGGAGAAAAGTTTTCCTTTAATTACAGCACCTTCTCCATGGGCTATACCCAAATAGATTCCATGCGTATGTACTTTCCAGATCTAAATGGGAAGGGAGATGTAGCCATTAAATCAGTGCTTCGAAACATCTATGGAACCTTACTTATTGATAAGCCCTTTAATAAAAGTGGATTAAAAAATTATCCAGAATACCCTATTTTCCGATCTTTAAGAGGCTCAGAAATACTATATGACAAACCACATATTCATGGAGGAGCCTATACCGCGGATAACTTTAAATTTGAGGTGGACCCGTTTGAAATTGATAGTTTAGATAACTTTGCTTTAGACGGCCTCCAGTTTGACGGTACATTTATTAGTGCTAATATATTTCCAGAATTTAGGCACAAAGCTTCTATTCAATCCGATTACTCCCTAGGATTCATTAAAAACACCCCTGCCGAAGGCTATCCAATGTATGGCGGCAAAGGAAAAGGAACCATGACGATGAACCTAAGTGAAGAAGGATTTTATGGGGAGAATGGAAGTATAGAATATGAAACAGGTAAAACCGAATTTGAGAGAATATTGTTGTTGCCCAATAAAACCATAGGGCAAGCAAAATCATTTACTCTAGCAGAAAACTCCATATACCCTCTAGTTAATGCCGATAAACCTAGTGTAGAATGGACGCCATATCAGGATGAATATAAAGTAACAAAGGGCAAAACACCTATTAAAATTTTTAAGCAAAAGTATGACTTTGATGGCAGCATAACACAGTCGCCCTCTAGCCTAAGTGGCAATGGTACCCTGTCGTGGGATTTGGCAAAACTATCAAGTGCTGACATGAAACTCTCCCCCAACAAGTCAAAATCAAAAGTGGCTAGCCTAAAAATTTATACTGCCGATACAACTAAAATTGCCTTCCAGTCGAATAATATTAACGGAACATTTGATTTTGACCAAAGAATAGGGAAATTTGGCAACAATAATGTAGGAGCGGAAACCTTGTTCCCATTCAACACCTTTGCAACCAATTTAAACGATTACTTCTGGGACATGGACAAGAAGAAAATCACAGCGAAAGTTGGACCAAGCATGGCTGGCGTAAAACCCGTTTTTAGATCGACCAACCCTACTCAGGATAGTTTACAATTCGAAGGCAAAAGAGGCATCTATGATTTAGAAAATTACAGCTTAACTGTAGAAGAAATCCCATACATAGACGTTGCTGATTCTCGACTATACCTCAATGATGGTATAGCTAAAATTAGAGAAAATGGCTCCATTGATATCTTGAAAGGAACCAAACTTATTGCTAATCGCCAAGATAAATTCCATGAGATATATGACATGGACATAAAGGTGTATGGAAAATGGAAAGTACGTGGTTCAGGTAAATATGTTTACACTACCGGCAATGGCTTAAAGCAAGAATTTCGATTGGATAGTGTTGTTGTTGCAGATAAAGCATACATATCGGCAGTGGGAAACTTACTCGAAAAAGACAGTTTTACACTTGATCTTAAAATTGGATACAAAGGGTTTGCCAATGTTAAATCCACTCAGCAAAATATAGCATTTACTGGATATGTTAAACCTCTTCAGAACTTTACATATATTATTCCATCTAACTGGATTAAATTCAAGAATACAGTAGATCCAAAAAATGTAATTATCGAAGTAAGTGATCCTAGAGATAAAAGAAATAAGCGCCAATACGTGGGACTTTTTATTGCCAATGATAGCAGCCATATCTATCCGTTATTTTTTAGTTGGAAGCGAAGATACTCAGATCAGGATGTAAGCAATGACACGGGTATTTTCTATTACGACAAGAAGAAGAATAGCTTTTTTGCAGGAAGCAAAGACAAACTCCTTAACGGCGGTTTGAAAGGTAATTTTATCCAATTAAACGAAAAAGATAAGTCTATACATGCAGAGGGCTTGCTCAATTTTGGTATAGATAGTAAAATTATTAAGTTTAAAAGTGCGGGTACGGCAGATCGCATGAAAGGAGATAGTACTTTTAACTTTAAAATGGCCATGATGCTAGATTTCCCTCTACCAAAGGAGTATACATCTGTTCTTAAAGCAGCGCTTTTAGGCAAAGGGAAAGGGAGTATTTCTCCCAACAATGCCTTCTTCAAAGATGCTATTGGAGAAATGGTAGACAATCCAAAGAATGCTCAGAAAATCATTGACAACATCGTTTTCAAAGATATTTTAGCTGGCAAAAAGGGAGTCGATTATAAGATGATATTTAATAATGCTAACTTTAGATGGAATAGCCGCCTGAGGGGAATGTATTGTCATGAGGCTATCGAACTTATTAATTTTGACGGAACTCCTATTCATAAATCGGTGAATGCGACAATGCTTGTAGAAAGCAAACGCAGTGGGGAAAACATATACCTTTACATGACTTACGGAGATAATCAATATTTCTATATCAACCTCCAAAAGAATTTTGCCTACGTACTTTCCAGTGATGCTAAACTGAATGAAATATTTGCAGAATCCTATGATAAAATTAAAACAGATGAATATTTCTTGCGGAAAGCCAGTCCAAGACAAATTATCAGATTTAAAGACAAACTGGGTGTTGATTAAGCAACGAATCAAGTAAAACCAGCACTTTACAAACTTATTTTAAGTAAATAGTGGTAGTCTCGATGATTAAGCCTTACATTTGCGGCATATTTTTTAACAATTATGAGTAACGGAACCGTAAAATTTTTTAATGAGTCCAAAGGATTTGGATTTATCGTACCAGAAGATGGTAGTAAAGATGTTTTTGTACATCAAAATGGATTAACTGACAGAATCGCCGAAGGGGATAACGTAAGTTATGATGTTGAAGAAGGTCAAAAAGGACTAAATGCAGTAAATGTGAAAGTTGTTTAATTACTTCTATCTTAAAATTATAGCATTAAAAAAAATCCTCTGCTTTGCAGAGGATTTTTTATGTAAGAAACTTTTTAGTTTCCTCGAAACAGAGCTACTTTGGCATATGTACAGTACGTTGAGGAAAGGGAATCGTAACGTTTTGTTTTCTAAACTCTTGCAATATTTCCCAGCGTATTTCTGCTTTATGATTATCCATATAAAAAATATCCAAAGACCAATAAAGAAGTTCAAAGACAATGGCAGACTCTGCAAAATCTGAAATCCGTACAATGGGAGCTGGTTTTTTTGATACCGTGCTATGATTCTCTGCCGCCTTATAAAGGATGCTTTTTACTCTATCAACATCCGAGGAATAATCAACCCCAATTTCAACTGTAAATCTATTCAACTGTTTTTCCATGGTCCAATTGACCACCTTATTGCCCGTAAACAAGCGGTTTGGAACTATAATATACCGACCTTCACGATCTTTAAGCGTGGTTGTGCGCATACGTATATCTTCTACCCTGCCTATGGTATTATCCTCTAATTGTATAATATTGTTTACTTGAATGGTGCTATCCATGAGTAAAATGATTCCTGACATAAAATCATTGAATAAATTCTGTAAACCCAGACCAACACCTACTAAAATAGCTGCAGAACTTGCAATAATTAAGTTCCATCGAATATGAATAATTTCAAAACTATATAATATCGCAGTAATGATAATCACGTATTGCAGCAGTTGAAATATGGCATGCTTTTGTCCAGATTCAAAACGGCGAACCCTAAAAATAAGGTATCGACTTAATCGAATAACAAGCCATGTAATAAGCCATACTATAGCAAGACCAATAATTATTCCGTAGGTGATATTATGCACTCCAACCGTAAAAATCTCTTGATTTAGCCAATTTTTCATCCTGCACGAAAATACTAAGCAATCAATCAAATGCATGAAAATAATGAAAAAAAAACATCTGCATAAAGTAATAGTCTATCCATGCCTTAGTTTAAGAATACTATTTTACTTTTGTAGGAGATGGATATAGAATTCGAAGCAGTCATAGGGCTAGAGATTCACGTGCAGCTTTTAACTAAAACAAAAGCCTTCTCAGGCGAAAGTGCAGCGTACGGAGGCATGCCTAATACCCAACTAAGTGTTATAAACTTAGCACACCCTGGCACCCTTCCCATGCACAACGCTATGGCCATTAATAATGCTATTAAACTGGGCTTGGCACTCAATTCTGATATCCGCAGAGAAAATCAATATTCCAGAAAAAATTACTTTTACGCAGATTTACCCAAAGGCTATCAAATCACTCAGTTTGATACACCTATTTGCAATGGCGGAAGAGTGAAAATTAAAACGCCCACCGGCCAAAAAGAAATTGCCCTTACGCGTATTCATATGGAGGAGGATACGGGTAAAAGCATGCATGATCAAGATTTAACAGATAGCTTAATTGATTATAACAGAGCGGGAACTCCCCTCGTAGAAATTGTAACTGAACCAGATATTAAAAATGCAGAAGAAGCCTATGCATTTGTAACTGAAGTACGCCGATTGGTTAGGTACTTGGAAATATGTGATGGAAACATGGAAGAAGGAAGTTTAAGATGCGATGCAAACGTTTCTGTCATGCCCAAAGGATCTAGCACATTTGGAACGAAAGTAGAAGTCAAGAACATGAATTCTATTAGCAATGTAAAACGAGCAATAGAACATGAAATTATTAGGCAAACCGAATTAATTCAAGCTGGAGGTACTGTTTTTGGTGAAACTAGAGGTTTTAATGCGTTGAAGGGTAAGACTTTTAGCATGAGAAAAAAGGAAATGGTCAATGATTACAGGTATTTTCCTGAGCCTGATTTACCCCCTACTCATATTACCGATGCACATTTAAAGAACATTCGGAATGAGATGCCTCCCTTGCCTGAGGAACTTTTTGATAAATTTACTCAATCTTTTGGACTCAGCGAATATGATGCAGGAGTTTTGATTGACGAAAAGCATATTGCGCGCTATTTTGAGGAAATAACTAAACATACTAAAAACTATAAATCGGCAGCCAACTGGTTATCCGTAAACATAAAAGGATATTTAAATGAACATGCCATTGACATTTCTGATTTTAAACTTGCTGCAAAAACCATTGCCGATATTATAGCATTAGTGGATAAAGAGACGGTGAGTCACTCTGTGGCGGCTAAAAAACTATTCCCTTACTTAATAGAGAATCTAGAAGTAAGCCCAATGGAAGCTGCCAGTATACTTGGACTAGTACAATCGACAGATAGCAGCTTAGTTGAAGAAATTGTGGCGGAAGTTCTTGAAGAATATTCCGATAAAGTGCAGGCATATAAGTCTGGAAAAAAAGGATTACTCGGTCTTTTTGTTGGGGAGTGCATGAAACGAGGAAAAGGAAAATTAAACCCCAAAATGGTTAATCAAGTGCTTAACCAAAAACTGAACAACTAGAAAAAGAAGCGTTTAAAAGAAGAAATTCTTTTATTCAGCCCATTTTCGTATTTTGATTGACATATAAATGATTCGGATTTACGCTCTTCTCCTAACGATGACCATTGGTAACATGGCTTTAGGACAACTAGAATTAAAGCCGCAGTACCTTAAGACACAATATCAAAACAGGGCACATTTACTTCATTTTTTCGATACATCAGAAGAGCTATCCAAGGTAAAAAATGCAATTTACATAACAGATAAGCTCGGTTTTGAAATTCAATCCACTCATTTTTTCGACTCTACGCATGCCTTCGTCATTCCGGGTTTGGCAAATGCCTATTGCGTTGCAAATCAAGTCGATCCTCCCTTCTACAATAGTCGGGCTTTGGGGAAATGGAATTATTCACTCATTCATGAAGTGACTCCAGAAAAAAGCCTAGGTCTTGGAGGCTATGTTACCTATACCAATCAGCGCGATGCAAAATTAATATTTCAATACGCTAGGCCCTTTCCAAAAAACAGATATCGTTTAAAAATACTTACGGAACAGTCTGAAACTTCCTTTGATTTAAAAGTCATCATCAATGAGAAGGAAACCTATCTTATTAAATCAAAAATACCAGATGATGTATTTGAACTTTCCTTAAATGAAACTCAAATACGTACAATTGAAATAAGAACCGTTCAGAATAGTTCTTCTCAGGTTCAATTTACCTTGCATGGATTATATCTGGAACCCATCAATACTTCAGCATTAATTGTACATCAAATTCCTATAATAGGTGGCGTTTTTAAAGCGATGCTAAAGGAAAGTTTATTGATAAAACACCTGACTGAAATTAAGCCAGAACTTATTGTAATAGATCCTGGTGTTTCCCAATTGTTGCATTCCTATCATTCAACTACGACCAAAACAGAAATGACTAAAGTCCTTAGAGATTTAAAGAAATGGTCTTCGCAAGCTTCCATTTTATGCATTTCACCCCAAGAAACATACAGGTATTCCTATCCCCTTTCCGAAACAGGCGCTTTTACTAAAGATTTTAAAAAAGCAAGTTTTACACAAAATGCGGCATTTATAGATTGGTATGCCGCCAGCGGAGCAAAAGGAGGTGCCCACAAATGGTTGAATAGTGGATTACTCCAAAAAAACAAAGTGCATTTAAATGCCAAGGGATGCAGAAAAAAAGAGCAACTTATTTCAAGTGCCATTAAAAATGCCTTTAACGAAGTGATCATTGCGAAAAATTCAGCGCTTGTCATTCCTAATTATATTACAGAGGCATCGGAATCTAGAGAGAAAAAATCAGATGACAGGCCTTTGGAAGACAAGCCAAAACGCATTATTCACCAAGTAGGAAGAGGCCAAAACTTATACCGAATAAGCCTGGCTTATGACGTGCAACCCGAAGATATTATGCGGTGGAATAAACTCACGAGTGACCAATTAAATACGGGCCAGCGACTCACTATTTTTAGAGATAATAAGAGAAAAGATTTACCTGTTATACCTAAAATAGACCAGAACCATAAATCCAACAAGCGGGTGTTTCACAAGGTAAAATCTGGCCAGAGCCTCTACTCCATTGCAAAAAAATACAAAACAACCATTGCTGGTATAAAAAAGCTCAATAAACTAAAGAGCAATACCATTGGGATAGGACAATTACTTCGCGTGAAGTAATTATATTTTTCCCATCAACTGATAGGCTAGAATACCCACCCATTCCTTTATAAAAGCATCAAATTGTATCATTGCTTTTGTGCTCGGTACAAAATAATCAAACCAAACAAAAGATCCCGGCTTTACGGTGTGGTAATCCGTAGCATATGGAAAGATACTAAAGCCCTGCTTTTTAAAACATCTAAAGGCCCTAGACATATGCGATGCAGAGGTAATTAGAGTAATGCTATTTATATTTTTGGAGCGTAGGATTTTTGCGGTCTCTAATGCATTCTGGTAGGTATTCCGGGAATTTTCCTCAACATAAATAGCTTTAACAGGAATACCCATTTCCACTAAATAGTCTCGCGCAACAAGGGCCTCCGACCTTCGATCTTCACTTTTAAAGACCGTGCCGCCACTAAGAACAATCTGTTTTATCTGCCCCGTTTTGTACAAATGCATGGCCTTAAACAAACGGTCTGCCGCTTCATAAAATATAATCGTTTCTCGATCTGCATCCCAACTGCAATAGCCACCAAGCACCACGGCCGTAGGGTATATAGTGCTTGCACGAGATTTTATGGGATTCTCAAGGCTTCTACCCAATTGGTTTACAAATACCCGGTTGCTCGCCAGAAACAAAAAAATACCTAGGATATAATAATATATTTTTGGAATAGCCTTTTTGCGATTTACTGCATATATAAAAAACAAGACCGCCCAGGTAATGGGATGAAGGAAAATTGTAATTACTTTACCTATGTAAAACATACCCAACAAATGTACTTAGAAATGCATAGGTCCCAAACCAATAGACTTGGACAAATTTGAGATAAATAAATTTTAAAAAAAACAGGTTTTTTATGTGGTAGGTTTATTGACTTGTGTTATTTTTGCACAGCGTTAAGCAGAAGTAGCTCAGCTGGTAGAGCATCACCTTGCCAAGGTGGAGGTCGCGAGTTCGAATCTCGTCTTCTGCTCAATAAAAGGTTATCTATTACGGATAGCCTTTTTTATTGCCTTGGGGTTTTTAAGTTTTTCGCGCTCCCCTAGTTCTGTGATTTATCTTTGTAGCACAAATACGCGTTTGAGCAAATTTATTGAGGACATTGTCCTAAGCATAGTAAAAGACATGCACAGAGGTACAGCCAATGTGCATAAGGTATATCAAAAGATTCCGCGAGGAGCTAAAATTGATAAGAATAGCATCTGGGATGCTCTTAAGTCCTTAGAAGAACAAGGGAATATTGAACAAAAATCAAAAAACAACTTCATATTCACCTCTCCTACCCATACCGTCACTGGTCGATTAGATATTAATCGTAGAGGAGTGGGCTACGTAATACCAGAAAACGATGAGTTGAATGGAGAAGATGTTAAAATAGCATCGAAAGACGTTTTTGGCTTTTTACCGGGAGACATTGTTGAATGCTCCTACAGTTTTAGAGGGGAGGGCTATAAGGGTAAAATTACCGGACTTGTAAAACGAACTGATAAAACTTGGATTGGTACATTGGATGTTTTCGAAAATGTAGCTTATTTAGTTTCTGATAATAAACAACTCCAAGAAGATATTTTAATACGCAAAGGTGTTAAGCCCGATATGCATGGCATGAAGGCATCTGTTAAGATTATTAGTTTTGATGTTAAAAAAAGGAATCCATTAGGAGTTATTGTAGATTTATTGGGCAAAGCAGGCAGCAATGACGCAGAAATGCATGCCATTGTTGCGGAGTATGGATTTAAAACATCACACTCCCCCGAGGTTATTGCCGAAGCGGCAAAATACACAAATACTATTTCTAAAGAAGAAATTAAAACACGAAAAGACCTCAGAGATCGCCTTACCTTTACCATTGACCCTCAGGATGCCAAGGATTTTGATGATGCCATTTCATTTGAAATAAATTCGAATGGTACCTATTCCATTGGTGTTCACATTGCCGATGTTTCTCATTATGTGCAGGAAGGAACACTTTTAGATAAGGAGGCCTTGAATAGAGCGACCTCTGTTTATTTAGCCGACAGAACAATTCCTATGCTTCCTGAGCATTTGAGTAATAACTTATGCAGCCTTAGACCAAATGAAGATCGCTTGGCTTTTACCGCCCTATTTGAAATGGATGAGGATGCAAATGTTTTGAGTGAATGGTTTGGCAAAACAGTTATTCATAGCCAAAGGAGATATACCTACGAAGAAGCGCAAGAACGCATCGAGTCCAAGGAAGGGGACTATCAAAAAGAACTGAATATCTGCAATGACTTGGCCAAGAAATTAAAGGGGAAACGGTTCGAGAATGGAGCCATTGCATTTGAGTCCTCGGAAATACGATTTGAATTGGATACTAAAGGCGTTCCTTTAAGAGTTATTAAAAAAGATCGATTTGATGCCCATAAATTGGTGGAAGAGTTTATGCTATTGGCCAATAAAAAAGTAGCCCAGTTTATTAAAACTAAGCAAAAACCCGAACTTCCCTTTATTTATAGAACCCACGATTTTCCACCACCAGAAAAACTACTAGAACTGGCAAAATATGTTACCCTTTGGGGATATAAAATTGATACCAGTTCAGAAGAAAGCATTCGCAAAAGCATTAATAAGCTTATGCTAGATACCGAAGGAAAACCAGAAGCGAGCATGCTTCAAATGGCCGCTATTCGGTCCATGGCTAAGGCGGTTTATACAGGTAAAAAAAGTGAACATTTTGGATTGGCCTTTAAATACTATACCCATTTTACCAGTCCTATACGACGGTATCCCGATTTATTAGTGCATCGATTGCTCTTTGACTATTTAAATGGCAAAAAAGGTCGATTAAGTGAGAATATGATCGAGCAAATGGCTGAACACAGTTCTAATATGGAACAAAAAGCCAGTGAAGCAGAACGCGCCTCTACCAAATATAAAATGGCTGAGTATATGGAACAATACGTGGGGCAAACCTTTGAAGCTAAAGTCTCCGGCCTTACTGAATGGGGGATTTATGCTGAAATTATTGAAAACTACTGTGAAGGAATGGTTCGCTTAAGCGATATGAAAGGCGATGCATTCGTATATATGGAAAAAGAGAAAAAAGTCATAGGTAGACGAACCAAGCGCTTTTTTAGCATGGGTGACCCAATCACAATTAAAGTAAAACGTGCCAATAAAAACCTCAGGCAAATTGATTTTGTTTATGTTTCTTAATTGCCAATTATGAAATTAGATTTACTCCAAAAAAAATACTTAGCTTATTTACAAGCAAACTCCTTTGTAGGCGAACCAGAGAACCTATACGAACCCATTAATTACATCATGAATCTGGGAGGCAAACGCATTAGACCTGTGCTATCTATGGCGGCTGGATTAGCCTTTGATGCCCCCGTAAATGATACACTGAGACTGGCCCATGCCATTGAAACATTTCATAACTTCACCCTCGTGCATGATGATATTATGGATGAGGCAGAAAGCCGAAGAGGAAAGCAAACGGTTCATATAAGAAATGGCTTACCCACTGCAATTTTGGCCGGGGACAATATGCTTATTCTGGCATTTCAAATGTTCGAAGGATGTCGTGCAGATGTTTTAAATGTATTTCTTAAGACTGCTCAAGAAGTATCTAATGGCCAACAAATGGATATGAACTTTGAGGAATCCAGCAATGTAACCATGCCAGACTATTTAGAAATGATACGCCTAAAGACTGCAGTTCTTTTAGGTTGCTCGTGCTATGTAGGAGCGGCTAATGCTGGAGCAGATATTGAAACCAGCCATAAAATGTATGCATTTGCAGAACAAATGGGTATGGCATTTCAAATGCAAGACGATTGGTTAGATACCTTTGGTTCCAAAGCAGAAACAGGTAAAACGGAGGGAGGCGATATTATTTCTAAGAAAAAAATGTGGTTGTACCTTAAAGCCAAAGAAAAGGAAAATACCATCGATGATATTTATGCGTTGGAAGACCCTGTCCTCCGGATAAAAGAGGCTCGCGCATATTTCAAGCAATTAGGCTTGGACAATGAACTCCTCGCCGAACAAGATAAGTATTACCAAAAGAGCTTAGAAATTCTTACTTCATTAAATTTGGGAGAAGAAAAAATGCATCCCTTTATAGAAATTGCTTCTTTTCTTAAAAACAGAAGGCACTAAATTTATTTATTCTTCTTAGCGGCTTCCTTATCAAAATCGAGCATGGGTTTGGTAACATCAACCGGATGGTCTACCCTTTCGTCCATTAAAGCAAAATCCAACACATCAAGCATATTTTCTACATAATAGAAACTCAAGCCTTCTATATATTCTGGTTTAATGTCCTCCACATCTTTTTGATTGGATTTACACATGATAATAGTTTCAATACCCGCTCTTTTGGCCGCAAGAATTTTTTCCTTAATACCCCCTACCGGCAGGACTTTCCCTCGCAAAGTTATTTCTCCAGTAAAGGCTACTTTAGATTTAATTTTACGCTGAGTATATAAACTAGCTAAGGCAGATAAAATGGTTATTCCAGCACTCGGACCATCCTTAGGAATAGCCCCTGCAGGAAAATGAACATGAACATCCCAAAAATCAAATATGCGAGGATTGATGTTTAAGTAGGCTGCATGCGACTTCATAAAACTATGAGCCAAACTCACGCTTTCTTTCATTACATCTCCTAACTGACCTGTCACCTTAAATTGGCCCTTTCCTTTGCTCAGTTGACTCTCTACATACAATACGCTTCCACCCATAGGGCTCCAGGCCAAACCAACCGCAACACCAGCGGTATCATTATTTTCATAATTCTCTGCCTCCAGTTTATCCACGCCTAAAATAGATTCCAACTTGTCTACACCCACTTTCACTGTTTTGGCTTCTTCCATGGCAATTCGTGTCGCAGCAAAGCGTGCAACCGAAGCAATTTTTTTATCCAAACCACGCACTCCACTTTCTCTGGTATACTCAAAAATGATTTGCTCTAATGCGGCATCACTTAATTTAAACTGAGCTGCTTTTAAACCATGCGCTTTACGCTGCTTAGGCATTAAATACTTCTTCGCAATTTCTAACTTTTCTTCTAAGCTATACCCCGTAATTTCGATAATCTCCATGCGATCCAAAAGAGCGGGTTGAATGGTTTGCAACGAATTTGAGGTAGCCATAAATAACACTTTACTCAAATCATAATCCATTTCTAGATAGTTATCGTAAAAGGTAGAGTTTTGTTCTGGATCTAATACTTCTAAGAGAGCACTGCTTGGGTCACCTCTAAAATCAGCGCCTAATTTATCAATTTCATCTAAAACAAAAACAGGATTACTGGTCCCTACCTTTTTTAAATTCTGAATGATTCGACCAGGCATCGCTCCAATATAAGTTCGACGATGCCCTCGTATCTCACTTTCATCGCGCATTCCGCCAAGGCTCATTCGAATGTACTTTCGACCCAAACTGTTTGCAATGCTTTTGCCTAAACTGGTTTTACCCACTCCCGGGGGTCCATATAGGCAGATAATAGGGCTTTTCATGTCTCCTTTTAATTTGAGAACAGCCAAATATTCAAGAATTCGTTTCTTTATTTTTTCGAGTCCATAGTGATCATGATCCAGAATCTTCTGGGCTCTCGAAAGATCAAAATTGTCTTTGGAGTACTCATTCCAAGGAAGATCCAACATCAATTGAACATAATTTAAACCCACACTGTAGTCTGGTGCGGCGGGGTTAATCCTTTGCAAGCGATCCAATTCTTTGTTAAATTGCTTTAAGGCTGCATTAGGCCATTTCTTCTTAGCCCCCTTTTTCCGTAGATTCAGTATCTCTAAATCTGGACTATCGCCTCCAAGTTCTTCTTGAATAGCGCGCATCTGCTGCTGCAAAAAGTATTCTCTTTGCTGATTATCAATATCTGTTTTAACTTTATTCTGTATTTGATACTTCAATTGAAGCTTCTGCAATTCCTTGCTCACAAACCCAAGAACTAAAGTAGCTCTATCAAAAAGGTCCGTAGTTTCTAAAATTCCCTGTTTTTCGCTGCTTCCCACATTTAAATTACTAGAAATAAAGTGAATCAGAAATGAAGGGCTATCAATATTCTTAAGCGCAACAGAGGCCTCGGAAGGAATATTTGGAGAGAGTTCCACAATTTGCTGAGAAATATCTCTAAGACTCTCTATCGTAGCTTCAAACTCATCTTTTTTTCCTTTGGCGGGTTTTTTCGTTGGTATTTCGTCCACCTTCGCCTTTAAATATGGATCTACAGATATATATTCCGTGGTTTGCACCCTTTTTTTGCCCTGAATAATAACGGTAATAGCTCCATCAGGCATTTGAACTTTTCTCAGGATACTGGCCACTGTTCCAACAGTATACATATCTTCGGGCTGCGGATCTTCATTTTGCGAGTCCTTTTGAGCCACAACACCAATGGTCTTATTTCCAGAAAGTGCCTCCTTGATGAGTCGGATGCTCTTATCTCTACCTATAGTTATGGGTAAAACAACCCCCGGAAAAAGCACGGTATTCTTTATGGCAAGGATAGGAAGTTCTTTTGGTAAGTTAGATTTATTTATTTCATCTTCTTCTTGTTTGCTAAACAAAGGCATAAAATCACCCGTATCTCCAACCAATTCATCAATGAAGTCATCCTCTTCAATATTTTGAGGCTTTTTTCCGAAAGTAAACATATGGAATATATTTTTCAATCATTGTGCCACGCATCTCATTCAACCGATAATGGCATCATAAAAAAGAATTTTGTTGTACTCCATCGTCTTTTCACAAGCTAATATGACAATGTGGCGCAGATGTGATTTATATAAGTCAAGTTTGACTTATATTTGTACAAACAAAAATTAGATATTATTAAAATGAAAAATTTATTATTTTTACTTGCCATCCCTGCTTTAGGCTTCTTAGCTTCTTGCGGTGCAGACGACGAAGACTCCCCAAAACCAACCATTACTGTAAATTCAGGTCCTGGTCTTACCAGTGCAGATGGAAATGCAAGTATTGGCAGCGAGGTAACTTTTGAAGTAATTGCTTTGAGTAATGACAAAAAAATTAAAAGCATGAGTTTATCTCTAAGTACCAATGGTGGTGCTGCTGGTGTTATTGCTGATTCTATTGTTGGCGAAAAGACAGCAACTTGGAGAGTAGCACAAGCTATCTCTGGAAGTACAGGAGACGTTCTAACATTTACTTTCACTGCAGTAGATAATAATGGGCAAAGCGATGCTAAATCGATAACTCTTAACGTTAAGGCACCAACCAAAGTATTGGAGCATAACGTTTCTTCTCAAAAAGTATATAATATCCAAGGAGAAGAATTAGGAGCTTATGATTTAAACACGGAAACCGCTAAAAAAACTTCCGATTTAGATGCAAACAAAGATTTATTAGACCTAACACCAGCAACTGCTGAATTCAGTAAGTCATGGGGTTCTGGACACGGAACTTCAAAGTTTTCTAAAGTAACTTCTGCTTCTATTTTTACAAATGCTACAACTACAACAGACTTAGAAGATGAGTGGGACAAAGTTTCGGCTACTGCTACAAGCACTGTTGAAGACATTGCAACTGGTGACTATATTTTAGTTAAAACAGGTCAAGCAGATGTTTCTTTTGATATTTTCATCATTAAAGTAACGGAGGTTTTTGAGACTACAAGCGACAATTTTGATTACATTGAATTCTCTTACAAAGGAGGATAATTGATTGTTATACAAAAAAAGCCCGTTGTATCTACAACGGGCTTTTTTTTTGCTTTTTAAAGCAGATAGAAATCGCTTAGTATATTTGCACTCTAAATTTTTGAACCCATGCGATTAATACAAACCCTAATCCTCCTCCTATCTGGCATTGCCTTCTTCTCTTGCAAGACTCAGGAATCTGCATTGGCTCCTGCCCTTTTAATTCAAGCAGAGACCGGCTATATCAGCAGAGATACTGCTGGAAGCATCGATTCTACCATACGGTTTAAGGTTACTGCAACCAGCAATCACAATATTTTAAAAAACATTACCTTATTCCTATCTGCCAACCGAGGCGCCTCAGTTGAAGTAGATAAAACCATTTTAAATGTAAAAACTGCCACTTGGGAGACTTCGCAAAAATTGGAAGGGTTTGTGGGAGACACCCTGCATTTTATGTTCTCAGCTATTGACGACAATGGTAAATCTACATCTATCACTATAAATGTTAACCTCAGATCTGTACTAAGAGACCTTAAAATAGATACGAGTGGCCAACGTATTTACAATAGATATGATACCACAAGAGTAGCTTTTAACTTAAATACTGGAGGAATTTTAAGCTTTACAGATATCTCGAGCGGGAAAGATATAATGGACTTAAGCTCCTATGCTGATTCACAAGTCGTTTTTAATAAAACCTGGGGTTCTGGTCATGGAACCAGTCAATTTGTTCAAGTAGATGCGGCCTTCTTTTCTGGAGCAAGCCAAACAAAAACCTTGGAAGATGAATGGCTGAGGCTTTCAACTTTGGCTACACCCGCCATATCTAACATTGCTAATGGCGATTATTATTTGATTAAAACCCGGCAAAAGAATGTCCCATTTGATCTATACGTAATACACATTACCGATGTTGTAGAAACCCCGAATGACAATGCCGACTATATCGAATTCTCGTATAAAGGAGGATGAAATCTAAAATAAAAACACCATATAATGATGGTTGACTGCCTCTAAAAAAGGCTCTTGCTTATTTTCAAGAAGGTAAAAGCAAGCCCAATGTGTTTGAACTTGCTACCTAAATCTTTATTGAGCTACTGGCGCAGCTGCTATAATTTCTTCACTTACCCCCTTAGAGAACTTTTTGAAGTTCGCATCAAAAAGATCCGCTAATTTATTCGCTGTTGAATCATATTCATTTCCATTAGCCCAAGTACTTCTTGCATCCAATAAGCCGCTGGGAACATCTGGACAGCTAGTTGGATAGGATAATCCAAATACTTTGTGAGACACATAATCGACATGATCCAGCTCACCACTCATGGCAGCTTTAATCATTGCTCTTGTGTATTTAAGTTTCATACGGCTTCCAACACCATATGCACCTCCGCTCCACCCCGTGTTTATTAACCATACATTTACGTTTGGATTTGAGGCAAGTTTTTGTCCAAGCATCTCTGCATATTTACCAGGATGCAATGCTAAAAAAGCTTCACCAAAACAGGCACTAAAGGTTGCTTCAGGCTCGGTTACTCCAGCTTCAGTTCCTGCAACTTTAGCTGTATATCCACTAATAAAATGATACATAGCCTGCTCATCTGTTAGTTTAGCAATGGGTGGTAATACGCCAAACGCATCACAGGTTAAAAAAAATATATCGTTGGGTGCAGGTCCAACAGAAGGTTTCACTGCATTATCAATATTTTCTAGGGGATACGCAACTCTTGTGTTTTCTGTAACACTCACATTGGTATAATCCACTTGATTTGAATCGCCATAAAAACGAACGTTCTCTACAAGCGCTCCTCTTTTAATGGCCTTCCAAATTTGAGGTTCTTTTTCTTCGGTTAAATCGATGCACTTGGCATAACATCCTCCCTCAAAATTAAAAACAGAATCCTCTGCCCAACCATGCTCATCATCTCCAATCAAGCCTCTTTCAGGATCGGCGCTTAAGGTTGTTTTTCCAGTACCACTTAAGCCAAAGAAGATAGTAGTGTCGTTGTCCTTGCCAATATTGGCTGAACAATGCATGCTCAGTACATTTTTCTCCTGCGGTAAAATATAATTAAGAACACCAAAAATTCCTTTTTTGATTTCTCCGGTATAACCAGAACCACCAATCAAAATCACTTTTTTCTTGAAATTAACAATGGTAAAGTTCCCTTGTCTCGTGCCATCCACCGATGGATCTGCTCTAAAAGTTGGAGCGGCTAAAATAACCCACTCTGTTTCAAAGTTGCTTAATTCCTCCGAGCTTGGTCTAATAAAAAGATGCTTTGCAAATAGGTTTTGATACGCTCCTTCGGTTACCACCTGAATGTTCAACTTAAATCGATCATCAGCACAAGCCACACAATTTCGTGTGAAAACATCTTTGCTTTCATAGTGCTTAATCACTTTATCCAAAAGGCCATCAAAATGTTCCTCGCTAATGGGGTTATTCACCGGTCCCCACCATACGGTGTCTTCCGTTACACTATCTTTAACAATAAACTTGTCTTTCGGACTTCTGCCGGTATATTTTCCAGTGTCGGCAGCCAAAGCACCAGTATCGGTTATTTTACCTTCACCACGCTCTACAGCTTTATTCATCAACTCCTCTGTACTTAAGTTATTAAATACATTTGAGGAATTTTGAACAATCTTTTGAATTACTTCATGATTCTTCATACTAATAAGGATTTTTTCTATACATCTACAAACTTACATGCATCTTAAAAATCTACCTCAATAGTCATGTGCTTTTTTTGCCTTATTTTCGTCAAGTATTCCACAAAATAGATTTCAAATATAATGTTAATATATACTAATCAATTAGTTACGCATTTAAAGACCATATTTCTTATACTGTCCTTTTATGGTCATTTTGTCCAAAGTCAAAGCCTAATCAATCCCAATAAGGTCATTTTTTGGGGTATAAATGCCCTTCACACGGGCAGCAATTCCTTCCATTATTCTAAATTTAACACGAACTCATCTGCATCATTTAAAGTAAAAGGCTTGGATTCTAAAGTGCCCCTTAGATTAAATAAGGGGATTGCAAAAACATCAGATGTCACATTTATTGCCACTGCACTTGTAGCTGGAATTTTCGTGCTATCAGAAATACCTAAGGATAAAAGGCTTAATCAGTCCATACGAATGGCCGAAAATATTTGGATGACCTACAACATCACAGAAACCTTTAAAAATAATGTAAAACGAGTGAGACCATATGCATACCAAGGAGTGAGGAAAAAAGATGATATACGATCCTTTATTAGCGGTCACAGTTCAATAACGGCTAATATAGCCACAAGCATGTGGATGAGTAATCCCAAGAACAAGACTTTACCTATTCTTGCAACAGGCCTTGCGGTTGGCACGGCAGCATTGCGCGTTAAAGCAGGAAAGCATTTCGTTAGCGATGTTCTTTCTGGCATAATTGTAGGTTTTGCTGTGGCTTTTATTCATGAGAAAATGTTCCCTATTAATGGAATATAAAACAATAGCCTAAACAGTGGTGTTATCTTTGTCAAATGAAGAGTATGAAAGTGTTTAGTTTAACCATTGTTTTAAGTTTGATTGGTGCATGCACCGCTCAACAAAAGCAAAAAAGCTCATCTTCAGATACGTCACAAAATTTAATAAAAATAGAAAATATGGATACCGCAATAATTGCAGGAGGTTGTTTTTGGTGTATGGATGCTGTTTACCGGCAAATGGAGGGCATTATAGACGTAGAAAGCGGATACAATAATGGCCGAGTTAAAACCCCAACATACAGGGAAGTTTGTACGGGACAAACAGGCTGTGTTGAGTCTGTTCAAATTACCTTTGATACTAGCAAAACAAGCTATCAAGAGATTTTAGAAGTCTTTTGGAGAGTACACAATCCTACCACACTGAATAGACAGGGAAATGATGTAGGAACGCAATATCGCAGTGGCATCTACTATTTAAATGATGAACAAAAAACAATAGCAGAAGTTTCTAAGAAAGCAGCAGAAGAAGCCCAGCTTTGGGACGACTTTATTGTTACCGAAATACTGCCTTTAGAAGACTATTCTAAAGCAGAGGATTATCATCAAAATTATTATGAAAATAATCCGAATCAATCGTACTGCCAGTTTGTAGTTGGCGAAAAAGTAGAAAAGTTTAAAAAGCTATTCAAAGACAAGTTAAAAAAAGAAGCACAATAGCTTGAAAGAAAAGTTACTCAAAGCAACCATTGAAAACATTAAATCACTGAGCCCAAGGGTTTTGGAATTTTCTCTATCTACAAAGTTCCCAATACCATTTGAGTCTGGCCAGTTTATAGTGATACATCATAAAGGCATTGAGCGAAGTTATTCCATCTCAAACCAACCGGGCAATGATTTCATTGAACTCATTGTTTCTTTAAATAAAGAAGGCCAGCTTACCCCTGATTTATTCAGTAAAAAAGTAGGTGATGTTATTGATATATCGGAAGCTAAAGGGTCATTTTTACTTCCAGATACTCCTCAAAATGGGATTTGTTTCATATGCACTGGCACGGGTATTGGACCTTTCAAAAGCATGATTGAAACCATGCTTAATTCATCCTCTTCGATGCCAGCCATTCACCTTGTATTTGGAAATAGGACAGAAGAAGACATTTTGTATCATGAATACTGGAAAGATCTTGAAGCAAAACAGAAGGACTTTCATTACTATCCTGTTCTATCTCAATCTAGTTGGGAAGGTCTCCAAGGATATGTTCATCCTATTTATTCTGATATTGCGCAAACAAATCCAGATTTGTTATTTTATGTTTGTGGCTGGAAAAACATGTGCGTTGAAACAAGACAGCAACTAAAAGCTCTCGGCTTTAGCAGACGCCAGTATAAATTTGAGCAATACGACTAAGCAAAAAAATACTGCTTTTATCAAAAGTCTCTCCGAAAAATTTGGGTTTCTTGCCTGTGGCATTAGTCAAGCACAGAAACTAGAAGAGGAGGAAAAACCCTTAACGGAATGGTTAAACAGGGGGTACCATGGAAAAATGAAGTACATGGAAAACCACTTTGATAAAAGACTCGATCCTTCCAAACTCGTTCCAGGAGCAAAATCAGTTATTTCTCTTCTGTTAAATTATGCCCAAGAAGAAAATACAGATTCAGCTGTAAAAATATCTAAATACGCCTGGGGTGAGGATTACCACTCCGTTATTAAAAACAAACTTTTTTCCATGGTGCAATCCATAAAGGAAGAGATTGGAGATATAAACGGGCGCGTATTTGTGGACAGTGCACCTGTTTTAGAGAGGCAATGGGCAGCTAAGTCGGGATTAGGTTGGATTGGTAAGCATGGTCTGCTTTTAAGGAAACAAGAAGGCTCCTTTTTCTTTATTGCACAGATTATTTGTGATTTAGAATTAGAAACAGATCAACAAACCACAGACCATTGCGGCGAGTGCACAGCCTGTATAGATGCCTGCCCTACAAATGCCATCGTGGCAAATAAGCTCGTGGATAGCAATAAATGCATTAGTTACTTAACCATTGAGCTGCATGAGAATACACCTGAGGCCTACAGAGATAAATTGAACGGCTGGGCTTATGGCTGTGATATATGTCAAGATGTTTGCCCTTGGAATAAATTTAGCACGCAAACACAAGTAAAAGAATTTCAGAAAACAGAATACTCCACTTGGCAGGAGGAAGATTGGACAGAAATGACCGAGGCCATTTTTGAGTCCCACTTCGACAAAAGCGCCATTAAACGAATTGGGGCTTCAAAACTGAGGCAGAATATTGCAAACGTCCTCAAAAAATAAGGCAAAAAAAAAGACCCTGCAGGGCAGAGTCTTTTTTCGTATAAGGGTATATTATCCTCTTCTTTCTTTGATTCGAGCAGATTTACCAATTTGTTTTCTAAGATAGAAAATTCTGGCTCTTCTTACTTTTCCTTTTCTATCCACCGTAATTTTATCAATCATTGGGCTATTTAAAGGAAAAATTCTTTCAACACCAATTCCGTTAGATATTTTACGAACAGTGAAGGTTTCAGCCATTCCACCATTTCTTCTCTGCAACACATCCCCTTGAAACTGCTGGATTCTTTCTTTGTTTCCTTCTTTAATTTTGTAGGAAACAGTAACTCTGTCACCTGCTTTAAATGCAGGAAGATCTGACTTTAATTGGCTATTTGCTATTTCTTGTACTAGGGCGTTCATATTAAATTATCTTTTTAAATAAGGCCCGCAAATATACAAAGCATTTTTATATAAAACGAAGCTATTTTGATTATTTTATTTTAGCCACCTGAGCCATCATTTCTGCCTCGCAAACCAACTTGCTTCCAACCCATGCTCGACCTCTCATCATACACAATCCTCTGCGTATGGGCTCGGTAACTTCTAATTTAAGAACTAAGGTATCTCCAGGAACCACCTTGTCTTTAAAACGGGCATTATCTATCTTTAGAAAGTAGGTTGCATAATCACTGGGTTTTTCGATATTGCTTAATATTAAAACTCCCCCCGCTTGTGCCATCGCTTCTATCTGAAGTACTCCGGGAAATAAGGGCTCATCTGGAAAATGACCATTAAAGAAATATTGATCAAAAGTCACATTTTTTATGGCAACAATTTCTGTTTCTGTTTTTCGAAGAACCTTATCTACCAATAAAAAAGGATGCTTATGCGGAAGCATTTTCATGATATCAGTAGTCGAGTACAAAGGTTTTTCACTTGGATCGTAATGGGGTCTGCCCTCTTGTTTTCTCTTTTGTTCCTTTTTTATGGCCTGCTTTATTTTTTTTGCAAAAGCCACATTGCTTCCATGCCCCGGGCGTGCAGCCATAATCTGGCCCTTAATCGGTTGACCAACTAAAGCTAAGTCACCCACCATATCAAGCAGCTTATGACGCGCAGGCTCATTTTGGTGCCTCAAATCCAAATTATTTAAAATTCCATTTTGCTTCACCTCAATAGAGGGCTTATCAAAAACTTTAGCAAGCCTATCCAGTTCTTCCTGACTCACTGGTTTGTCTACCACAACAATGGCATTATTTAAATCGCCTCCTTTGATAAGATTGTGCTCTAAGAGCAATTCTAATTCATGCAAAAAACAAAAGGTTCTGCATTCGGCTATTTGATCTGAAAACTCGTTTATGGAAGTAATGCTCGCATGCTGCGAACCAAGAACTGCGCTGTTATAATCTACCATAACCGTTAGGCGGTAATCATTCACGGGCATTGCCACTATTTCTACATGATTTTCCTCATCGGAATAATGAATATTATAAGGAATTTCAAAATAATCTCGATCCGCCTCTTGCTCTTTAATTCCATTTTGCTTTAATAATTCAACAAAAGCAATGCTACTTCCATCCATGATGGGCATTTCATTGCCATTAATATCCATCAAAACGTTATCAATCTGCAAGCCAACAAGTGCCGCAAGTACGTGTTCCACTGTACTTACTTTGGCATTGCCTTTTTCCAAGGTGGTTCCTCGGCTTGTATCGGTAACTAAATCACAATCAGCCTCAATAATTGGCTGACCATCTAAATCAATTCTTCTAAACTTAAATCCATGATTTTCCTCGGCAGGATGAAAGGTTAATGTAACCGATTCTCCGGTGTGTAAACCTACTCCAGAAATGGATACGGATTGCTCTATGGTCGATTGTTTTTGGTTCAAATGACTCATTCGTTTTCTGTATTTTTTTTATCTTTTTTCAAACGTCCAACCTCTCGGTTCAACTTAGGTAAATTCTTAAATATGGCGCTACTCTTAAAAAACTCCTTCAAAGGCATCGCGGGTGAGCCCATCCATTGAGATTTAGGCTCTTTGATACTTTTACTTACTCCAGACTGAGCAGCAATGCCTACATGGGGCGCTACTTTAATATGGCCCGTCACTCCCACCTGTCCACCAATCATTCCATTATGACCAATGACAGTACTTCCTGCAACTCCTGCTTGACCTGCAATAACTGAGTTCTCTCCTATTTCTGCATTATGTGCTATTTGAACAAGGTTATCCAATTTTGCTCCATCTTTTATACGGGTACTTCCCATCGTTGCTCTATCAATGGAACAGTTACTCCCTGTTTCTACATTATTGCCAATTATTACATTTCCAATTTGTGGAATTTTTAGATATTGATCGCCAAATGGCGCAAATCCAAACCCATCACTCCCAATGACGGTTCCAGAATGGATAATACAATGTGTTCCAATCTCACAAGCGGCATATAGTTTTACACCCGGATAAAGAACCGTATCTGCACCAACCTTGGCTTTCTTGCCAATATACACTTGGGGGTAAAGCACTGTATTGTCTCCAATCACAGCATCCTCTGCAATGTAAGTCCCAAAGCCAATGCTCACATTTTCACCAACGCTAGCCGAAGGATGAATAAAAGCCTGTTCGCTAATACCTGTATCATGTGTATTTGGATCAAAGTATTCTTGTAATACCAAGCAAAATCCAAAATATGGATTTGCGTGCTCAATAAGAGTGGCCTTTAATTCTTTTGAAGGGATAAAGCCCTCAGGAACTATAATCAGGTTCGATTTTGTGGTATACAGCTGATCTTCATATTTAGGATTTGCATAAAAGCACAAATCATTGCTAGTAGCCTCTTCTAGCTTTGCAACATTAGAAATGGATCGTTCGGCATCGCCTAAAACCTTTCCATTTATAAACTCTGCAATATGCTTGGCGCTGAGTTCACTCATAGGTGGCAAAGGTAGTATGTTTTGACTTTAAAGGAACCTGAAGAGGTTTTTTTGTGATAAAAAAAATAGGATTATCACAGCTGTTCAAGACGTAAAAAGGGCGCTTGTAGATAAAATAGTGCTGCTAGAAGTAAACCTGGTTGGAAATAAGAAGGAAACTGCTCCTTAAGAGCATTCTTGCTGGAGTCTTTCTATAAATTGCTGCTTATCAAGATCATTTTGCTCTCCCATGGCATAGTGAAGATTGCGCAATATTCTTAAATAAATGTCTGTATTTGAACAGGCATCATAAAAAGAAGGCCGGGCTTGCACTTGAATGGTTTGCAAGAAAGAATCAACATTATCTTTCGAGAAAATCTTTCCTTTATTAAAAGGATTTATATAAAACAAAACCTCTCCAAAATCTTCTCTCTTTAGGACTCTATTTTGTTTCACATAATTATTCACTTCAATGGAACCCGAATCGCAATAAGCCACCACAAAGTGCTGAGGTAAGTTCACTCCAAACACAGGAAGACCAAGACGGTGGGCTACTATAATGTAAAGACAACTCAAGGTAATCGGATTGCCTTTTTTCGTTTCCACTAATCTATTTAGGAAGGAATTGTCTGGGTGATTGTAAGTTTCCGAATCCCCACCCAAGTTGTATTGATCAAAAAATACATGATTAAGCACTTGTATTTTATCGGTGGGATGTGCCGATGCATAAAGCTGAACCCAAGCATCCACGCTCAAACGGTCGATATATTCCCGAGTCAAACGCGTATTTAATCCTGGATATTTTATTTGAGAAACCAAAAGTAGCATTGTTAGCAGATCGCTGGATTCCTCTCTCAACCAATGCTGCAACTGATGTGAAACATGGTTTTCATATAATCGTGTAATCAACGATTCAATTTTTTCAGTCTCTTCTGAAGGCTGATTTCCCTCCCACAGTGCTTCTAAATCAGGAATAATTTTAACGCCCGCTTTTTCTAATTTGTCATTTACAATTTCATGAATTTCTGGATCTGAGTCATCCATTAACTTAATGAGTGCCTCCAATTCTTTCATATCCATGTCCATCTTCACAAATATACTAAATTCTCAGATTTTTCATATTGTAAAATTCGTCAAATTTAAACTAGAATAGACTCCTTGGATTATCTTTGTGGCATAAAATGGAAAGCATCCTAGACCGATTGAAAGACAAGAAATTGGATACTTCTACATCCAATAAACGAAAATTGTACATCGAAAGTTACGGATGCGCAATGAACTTTAGTGATAGCGAAATTATTGCGTCTATCATGGCCGATAGTGGTTTTCAAACCACGGAGGATGAGATGGATGCTGATTTAGTCTTACTCAACACCTGCGCCATTAGAGATAATGCCGAGCAAAGAATACGCAATCGCTTAATCCATTTAAAGCGAAACAAACGCGAAAAGCCAAACCTTATCGTTGGCGTATTAGGCTGCATGGCCGAACGCTTAAAGGATCAATTACTGGAAGAGGAAAAATTGGTTGATTTAGTGGCTGGCCCAGATAGTTACAGAGATTTACCAAAACTAATCGAAGAGGTAAATGACGGAGCAAAAGCCATTAATGTAATTTTAAGTAAAGAAGAGACCTATGCTGATTTGAGCCCTGTGCGGCTAAACAGCAATGGAGTTACGGCTTTTATTAGCATCATGAGGGGTTGCGACAACATGTGTACCTTCTGTGTCGTTCCTTTTACACGAGGAAGAGAGCGCAGCCGAGATCCTGATAGCATTGTTTTAGAAGCCAAAAATTTACTTGACAATGGATACAAGGAAATTACGCTCCTGGGCCAAAATGTAGATAGTTACCTTTGGTTTGGTGGAGGCCCCAAAAAAGAATTCAAGAAACTAAGCACCGAAGAACAAGCGTCCTCTGTAGATTTTGCAGACTTATTGGAACGCGTGGCTATTTCTGTTCCCGGCATGCGTGTGAGATACAGCACCAGCCACCCCAGAGATATTACGGATAAAGTGGTTCACACCATGGCATCGCACAAAAACATATGCAATCACATTCATTTCCCTGTGCAGAGCGGCAGTTCTCGTATTTTAGATTTAATGAATAGAAACTACACCCGAGAAGAGTATTTGGAAAAAATTGATATGATTCGAGGAATTATTCCCAATTGTGCCATTTCTGGAGATATTATTGCAGGATTTTGCACGGAAACAGAGGCAGATGTAGAAGATACCATAAGCTTAATGAAGCAGTCTAATTTCTGTTACAGTTTTATGTATACCTACAGCGAAAGACCAGGAACACTGGCAGCAAAGAAACTGCAGGACGATGTAAGTGAAGAGGATAAAAGCAAGAGACTTACAAAAATCATTGAGGCTCAAAATGAAGTGAGCAAAGCCATAAATCATGGACTCATTGGCCAAACTCTTGAAGTGCTTGTAGAATCCGAAGCAAAACGAGGAAACGCCGATTGGAAAGGACGATCCGATGAAAGCATAAAAGTGATCTTTCCAAAAGCAAACCATGCAATTGGAGATTTGGTTCAGGTGAAGATAACGAAAGCAACCACAACCACTTTGATTGGGGTTCCCGTTTAAATTCTACTTATTTTATCAAATGAACCGTTCCTTTGGCTTCATGAGCTTGGCCCAATAGGTCTATTACGGTGCAAGTATATACATATACACCACTCGCTAAGGCCTCCCCCTTTCCCATTCCATCCCAGGCGCTATTTCCAGAATACAATTCCTCTCCCCAACGATTGTAAATGCTTAGTTCAAAATATTCAAATCCGATGCCACTTGGGCCAAAGCGATCATTATTTCCATTTTTATCGGGAGAAAATGCATTGGGGAACCAAACCTTAAAATCAGTTATGGTAAGATGGATACTGTCCTTGGCTTCACAGCCATTTGAGTCAATAACCTGTAAATACACCTGATACCTGCCACGTTTAATACTTGGGATTAGCACCGTATCTGTGAGATACAAATTCGACCCGATATTCCAAGCATATTTTGCTTTTGAACGATAAGGGACGCTATAAAAAACAAGCCTATCATTTGGATCAGGATTCACTGGGCTTAGCCCAATTCTAACCTTGGCAAGGGGATATAGAACAATATCAAAGGTATCAAAAGCCACATCACAGGCATTAAATCTCTTCAAAATATACCGCCCAGATTTAGACACAGTAATGGATTGACTTGTTTCATTCGTGCTCCATTCATAATTCTCAGCATCGGATCCACTCAGTAGCAAATTGTCTTGGCATTGCTCTAGCTTTACAAAAACGCTTGGCTCCAAGGTATCACAGACCCTGCAATGAACGGTAGCATTATATTCCATCGGCTGAAAATATTCATGAGGAATATCTTCATTGCTTAAATTAATTGGAGAAGGAGAAAGAGCCGTATTAAAGACATTTGGTCTTATAAACCCATTTGGAAATAAGGTTCCTCTGATATTGCAAGCGGGCAATCCATCTGCTGAAGGAGAAGTAGTCGTTGATCTAAAGTTGCTAAAATTGGAGAAGGAAATTTGCCCAGAATTCTGAGATGATCGTAAATAATAGGCCTCCATATTGGCGGAATCATAGGTTGTAAAAAACGCTCCCGTTGCGGCTAAGGAGGCATTATACTCCGCCCTAAATGTACTGTTTATACCCGCAGCATTTGCATTAAAGAAAACATGGACACCCGCAGCTGTAGGAATCATGCCTATAACTCTACTTGTATTTATTGCATTTGATGTAATCTCAGAATAATTTCCTTGTGCATCAAACTTTACAACAACATAGTAGTGATTGGAAGAAGCATAGGTCTTTTCATAACATATATATAAATCTCCGCTGGCATGTTCCACCGCGTGAACGGCATAGTACTGCCAAAAATCCAAGGCTTTCACCCATGCTAAATCGCCATTCTTATTCAACCGACAAACCAGATGATTTCCATTATTGTAAACCAATTGCCCCCCGTCTTTAAGGGCTAGCGCACCACCCCAAGTTCCACTGCTTAAAATATCTCTACTCCAAATAATATTGCCATCTTCAGATACCTTAGTACTAATCTTACTGCAGGGGTTCAAGCCTACCGTAGAGCAGTAATGCAAGAGGATTTCATTATCTGGGTTTACTCCCAAAGAATATAATATTTCATTGCCTTTCTTATTGAGTTTCTTAGAATACAAAAACTCCAAATTTGAATTGAACATACTATAGTAAATATCCTTATCCCCTGTTTTATTTCCTTCCGTTTCCGGCATGGTACCCGCAACAACAATGTTTCCATTTGGCAGAACATGGGCGAACTGCATTTTGCAATATCTATTATTGCGCCAGGTTTTAAGGTTTACTTTGTCGCTCACAACCTCACCTATAAAAGGCATTGGATAATCATTTCCCATCACAGAGATATGGGAGCCAACCAATATCTCTTTATTTCCAGATTTAAGGTGATATATTTCAGATTCTACAGGTATATCCCATTTAAAAATAGCCGATTGAGCGCATAATTGTTGCATCCAAAGACATAGAATTATTCCTAAAGCAAAACGCATACGTTTTGAAACCATATGATTAAGACAACCAAAGCGCTCACTTTGTTGTAAGAAAGCTAATTTATTTTAAATGTCTATTGTAAATGACTGTGTACTTCTCGAGCACTTTAGACAAGGCAAATAACTCTGCCTGCTGCAACGCAGCTTCTTTAAACTGGTTAAGTTTAGCTTCATCTATCAGTAATTCAAGCGCATATTTAGCCATCTGATCGGTATCTCCAACCTCCGCCATAAATCCAGTTTTGCCATGAATATTTACCTCAGGCAAACCGCCTGTATTGCTGCTAATCACTGGCACTTCACAAGCCATTGCTTCTAGAGCACTTAATCCAAAGCTCTCCTTTTCTGAAGGAAGAATAAACAAATCACATACACTTAAAATCTCTTCAACAGCCTCTTGCTTACCCATAAATATAATATGATCACACATGGATAACTCCCTGCATTTCTGTTCAATATTGCTTCGTTCCGGCCCGTCACCAATTAATAATAACTTGCTGGGAATAGAAGGGAATACTTTAGCAAATACTTCCACTACATCTTCTACCCTTTTAACCTTTCTAAAATTAGAGGTATGAACTAAAAGCTTTTCGCCTGCTGGTGCAATCGCAGTTTTAAAATGGTCTCTGGGTTTTTTATTAAATCGATCAAAATCAATAAAATTAGGAACCACATCTATTTCTCTATTAATTTTAAAATGTTCCAAGGTATCCTGTTTCAGGCTTTCTGAAACAGCGGTAACCGAATCGCTATTATTGATGCTCCAGGACACCACATCTGCAAAGGTCCGTTCGCGGCCAACCAAAGTTATATCGGTTCCATGCAGAGTTGTTATCACAGGAATATGAATTCCTTCATCCTTCAGTATTTGTTTAGCCATGAGTGCGGCACTGGCATGAGGAATAGCGTAATGAACATGCAATATATCTAAATGCTCTGCCTTAACAATATCAATCATTTTGCCAGCAAGGGCAGTCTCATAGGGCGCATGCGCAAATAAGGGATATTTATTAATTATAACCTCATGGTAAAAGATATTCTCTGTAAATGTGTCTAAACGTGCAGGCTGATTGTAACTGATAAAGTGAACAAAATGCCCTTGATCTGCAAGCGCTTTTCCTAATTCAGTAGCAACAACTCCGCTCCCTCCAAAAGTGGGGTAACACACAATTCCTATTTTCATAAAATCAGTGCAAATGTAACCAATCAAGAGTACAATTGGTTTTTTCGGCCAAGGCAAATTTGCCTTTTTATCTGCACACTTAAATCACTCAATCAAGAGTATAGTGGGCTGAACTTCATCTTGTATTTTGAGGCTGACTAATTTCGAAATACTTTTGCCTTTCTGATTCACTTTATAAAAAAGTACAAATGGCTGGTTGGAGCGTTCCTCCTATGGCTTATTCTTCATGCACCCCACATGAACAAGGACTTGGTTGGCCGCCACGTTTGGAGGCAAACACAAACCCAAGGAACCATAGAAAACTTTGTATCCGAAGACTTTAATATTTTAAACCCCAGAGAACACAGGCACAATGTGTATGATGGATATTACCGCATGGAATTCCCCTTGTACCAATGGCTTATTGCTGGGCTAGGAAAAATATTCGGAAGTTCTATATGGCTTAGCCGCTGGGTCACACAAATCATTGGCTTGATGAGTATTTTAGGAATGTTCTTTTTCTTAAAGACCTTTCTAAGTGTTAAAATAGCTCAAATTGGGGCCTGGTGCTTCGCTTGGTCGCCCAGTCTCTTTTACTTTGGCATTAATCCCCTGCCCGATAACTTGGCCCTTTGCTTTGGACTCTGGGGTTTGGCCTACAGTTTCTCCTTTTATAAAACAAAATCTGGAAGGCATATGTGTTGGAGTGCTTTGTTTATAGCCCTTTCTACAGCCGTCAAATTACCCTTTATAATCCTATACGCCGTTCCCCTCTTTCTAGTCTTTCATGAAACCTTAAAAAGACAATGGGAAGTGGTATCATACTATTTTATTCATGTACTATTTTTCACATTACCCCTGGTCTGGTACAATTGGGTTATTCCCTCTTGGGATAAAGCCGGCATTGTCTCTGGAGGAGAACTAAGTGGGGATAATTTAGAAAAAACATGGAATAACTTCGCTCGCAACATCTGGGGTGTATTTCCCGAAGTAATACTCAATTTTGGTTCATTAATCTTCTTCTTCATAGGAATTTGGATAATCCTGCGCAAAAGACTTTATCAATCCACCATGGGGCAATCCATGCTTTTTTTATTTGTTATTTTAAGCGCCTACTTTTTCTACACCCTTAATATGATTGGGGGACATCATGAGTACTACTTATTTATCTTTTACCCTCTTGTTTTTTCGCTCGTGGCTTTGGGTGTACAATGGATGCTTGAAAAGCAGGTGCTTTCCAAACGCCTTGCGCTGGCTCTTCTCATTCTTCTTCCCGTATTTAACTTACTCCGATCCAACAATAGCTGGGATACTGAAAATCCATCCGTTCCAAAGGAATTGCTCACTAAAAAAGAATGGTTTAGGAGCCTGACGCCCAAAGATGAATTATGCCTGGTGGGCAGCGATGTGTCTCAATACATCTATTTTTACTATTTGGATAAAAGAGGCTACGCATTTGGCAATGACTCCATCCCTCCAGAGAACCTAAAAAAGTTCGTTAAACAAGGAGTAAAGTATCTTTACTCCGATTCCAGAAAAGTGGAAAATGCCGCATATATGAAGCCCTATTTGGATAGCCTTTTGTATGAAGAAGGGCGATTTAAAGTATTCAAAATCAAATCCCCAGAAGAGTTTATATTCGAAGAATGAAAACAGACGTCGCAGACATTCAATTAAGCTTAGCATCCATGCTTAAATCTAAAATACCTCCATTAAAAATTAGGAAGGATACCGAAAAAGTATTGGAACTTTGTGGTACCATTGAAGCCATGCAAGGGAAACAAAAAGTAGATGGCTACTATTTTGCCAGTGTAATGCCAAAGCCAAAAGATTGCAGATTTTACTTCTTTCCCATATATACCCATGCCCCACACTTTGAAAACATCAGCGATGAGGCAAAAAAAGCCCTGAAGGGTAAAAGTTGTTTTCACATCAAAAAATTAAGCCCCGAAATGGAATTAGAAATCAATGAAATGATTGATTTAGGACTTGACTTGTACCAAAAAGATGGATTAATATAATGGATTTATTTACCGATGAATATTTTATGAATATAGCTTTGCAGCAGGCTCAACAAGCACTAGAGCAGGATGAAGTTCCTATTGGTGCCATTGTAGTTGCAAACAATAAGGTTATAGGCAAGGGCTTTAACCAAACCGAATTGCTCCATGATGTTACGGCGCATGCCGAAATGATTGCGATAACAGCAGCTAGCAATGCTGTAGGGTCTAAATATTTAAGTGAGTGCACCCTCTATGTAAGCATAGAACCCTGTGTAATGTGTGCCGGCGCACTGGCTTGGTCTCGCATCTCCAAAGTGGTGTACGGAGCATCTGAACCTAAATTTGGGTATTCGCTAACCGATGAGCAAATTATATCGAGTAAAACTGAGATTGTTCAGGGAGTTCTCCAAGAAGAAGCGGCCTCATTAATGACGGAATTCTTTAAAAGTAAACGTCAGTCTAAACGCTCATAAGCTCCAATATCTGGGGCAGCATCTCTTGCAGTACCAAGCACATCAGTCGATATACTTGGAGCAGAAATAATCCCCTTGTCTTGGGCAGGACTCAAGGTATCTAACTGGTAATTTGAACTCCTAAAATCGATAAACTTAGGGTTTACATTATAAAAATTATTTAAAGCAGGTAAAGGCCTATCAAATTTAAGGGTTAGGATATTTGCATCCCCGGTAAAAGTAAAGGAGGAAAGCGAAGAATTATCAATTTCTATCTCGTCATCCAATGAACCATTTACAATAGAGTTATCCATGTCACAGGCCAATGGAAACGTTCGAAGAAGGTTCCCATTGCCATCCCTTAAGGTATTGGTTAAACCAAAATGACCTTCATTACGCGTGCTGTAGCTTACATAACTGGCAAAGGTGCAATGGTTAAAGGCGTATGATCCACCTAAAAGTCCCAAAAAAGTATAGCTTCCAGCCTCGGTTGCTTCACAATTTGTTGCTTTAATATTCGCACTTACCCCAAGTAAGGCTACTTGACCGCTATATTTTATTTGGGTATTTTCTATTTCCAAATTATACGCTCCAGAAACCGGCAAAGAATCCACCCGAACTCCAATGGCTGCATTGTTAATGTTCGCATATTTAATGGAATTATTTACACTATTCCTGAGCATATGAATACCAACCCATTGGTTTGGCAGCCTTCGCGTATCAAATCGGGGCCTAGAGCCTGTAAAAGTGACCCTCTCCTGCGCAGTTCCCTCTATTTTAAGCGTTCCCTCTACAAAAAGCGTGCTTCGCGGCGAGTTGTATACTTGAACGCCCGGACGAATGGTAAAGGTGCAATTAGCAGGTACCAAAGCACTATTAACAATCACATAGGGTTTTACCTTATCGGCCCAAACGGCATTGCAAGGCAAGTTTGCACTACGGAAATAATAGGCATCCCAGCCATAAGCTTCTAAATACATTTTAGATTCGCCCCCACCCACTCGGGCCATTATTGAGTCTAACACCAAGGCAGGCATGGTTTGATTGTTGGGAGCTAAACTGCATTGCACAAAGCCCCAAACGCTATCTCCTGCAGGTATTTCTACCCCACGTATATAAGGACCCGCTTTTCCATTAATGCTAAATCTAAAGGGCGAATTGCTTCCTCCAATCAGCTCGAAATCGGCCTCTACTGTTGCTTTTTCATTGTTTTTTACCCAAAATTTTTGCGTTACAGAGATGGGATTATTTGTCCCTGGCTCCAAAGTAAAAACAGTATCAAAGGTCAGTGTATCGAGAGAATAGTTGTCCCATTCTGAAAATTGCAGAGCGGTGCTTCCCTTAAAAAATTTCTCGGGACGGCAAGAAAATAAACTAAGGATAAATAATAGAAAGACTCCTACTCGAAACATGGCGACGAAAATACAACGAAAGAAACAGAATTAAATTGAAGGGTTTAAAGATTATGACCAACTTATTTCAATAAGGCTTTATACACGCTATTCACGGTCTCCATCTCGGAAGACCAACGATAGTTATGGGCATTTTCAATGGCGTTTTTCGCATGCGCTTGGTACAAGGCATCATTTCCTACATAGTTGGCAATACATGCTGCAATGGCGCTGGCATTTTTAGGATCGCAGCATACGCCACATTCATGGCCCTCTACCACGGATTGGTATAAGGGAAAATGAGAGGCAATTTGCGGCATTCCAATGCACATATACTCAAACATTTTGGTTGGATAGCTCTCCACGCTATTTTTCATGGGATGTATAAGACTCATGCCCACATGGGCTTTTTTGCTAATTTCATAACTCTCAGACAGGGGCAAACGGCCATAAAAATGAAGGTATGGCTTAAGTGCTTTTGAGTAGGGCAAGGCATCAATGGCCTCATCCATATCGGTATACAGCTCGCCTACTACATCAAAATGAACAAAAATAGCCTGCTGCTGCAGCAGGTGCATGGCTTCAATAATATCCATAATTGAACGAGAGAACAGCAGAATACCGCTGTAAAACAAGCGTATTTCGCCTCTTCGTGTCTCGTTTTTATAGGCTTCAAAAAAAGGAGCATTTGGATAATTGTGTACCAAATACACTTGGCCTGCCATACTTTCGTACCGTGGCAAATAAGAATCTTCGGTTATAAAAACAGGACATTTAGCGGCTACTTTTTTCTCAAAAAAATTGAAAATCTGGTACAATATATTCTTGTATTTAATCCATGGCTTATCAAAAATATCTTCGGCATAGTTTTCATGCACATCATACACAACCCGCTTTCCAAACAGTTTTAAAAGCAAGGCAGTAGGCAATAATTCGGGATCATGAATTTGGTAGATATCGGCTTTTTGTTTGAGGCATTTTGTAAGAATAAGCAACCAGGCAACAAGCACCCGAAGCATTTTATTGTTAAATCGCTTAAAAGGGATAATGCGAACGCCATCAACTACTTCCTCCTTGGAATGTACACCTATTACAGAAACCTCGTACTCTTTTTTTAAGGATTGAGCCAAACGGTAAAATATGCGCGTATCCAAGGCAAAATGCACTGAACTTACTTGGCATACTTTTGGTTTTGACATACGTTTTTCTATTTATGATTGGGGTTGAGCCCAAACATCAATCCCCTAAATTAGGGTTTGTTTGAGCATGAGCCTCCTATCTTGGTTCAAAAGTAGGATATTTATAGGCTAAAGTATGGGAGAAATGGTTTAATTCTTCCATTCAAAACTCGAAATCGTTAACTTTGCCATTAATGAAACTACAATCCAACAACCTTATTAAAACCTATGGCTCTAAAAATGTGGTTAATGGGGTAAGTGTTGAAGTAAATCAGGGAGAAATTGTGGGCTTACTTGGGCCTAACGGTGCAGGTAAAACAACCAATTTTTATATGATTGTTGGTTTGGTAAAACCAGACGGAGGAACCGTTTACCTCGATGGCAAGGAAATTACCAAATTACCCATGTACAAAAGAGCCCAGTTGGGAGTGGGTTATTTGCCGCAAGAAGCTTCTGTTTTTAGAGACTTAAGTGTGGAAGATAATGTGATGGCCATTTTAGAAATGACCAAGCTTTCGAAAAAAGAACAAAAAGAAAAGCTAGAATCACTTTTAGAGGAGTTTGGACTCAACAGAGTGCGAACCAATATGGGCAAGGTGCTAAGTGGTGGAGAGCGAAGAAGAGTAGAAATTGCGCGTGCATTAGCTACAGAACCCAACTTTATTTTACTCGATGAACCCTTTGCAGGAGTGGACCCCATTGCGGTAGAAGACATACAAGCCATTGTGGCAAAGCTTAAAACCCGTAATATTGGCGTACTAATTACCGATCACAATGTGCAAGAAACCTTGAGCATAACCGATAGAGCCTACCTTCTTTTCGAGGGTAAATTACTTAAGCAAGGAACGGCCGAAGATTTGGCGGGAGACGAACTGGTGCGTAAAGTGTACCTGGGCAAGAATTTTGTTCTTAAACGCAAAAAATTTGACTAATATTGAGAATTTACACACTCTCAGGAACCGATATTTATAGCCATTTGGCTACAGAAGCCTATTTCCTTCACCATTGCAAGGAGGATGTGGTCTTGCTCTGGCAAAGCCATAATACCGTGGTCTGTGGCAAACACCAAAACACAGCGGCAGAGGTCAATTTTGAATACTGCCAACAAAATAACATTCATATTGCACGAAGGTTAACAGGAGGTGGAACCGTTTTTCATGATGAAGGAAATGTTTGCTTTACCTTCATTCAAAACCACTCGGGAAAGGTGGAGAATACCATTGATTATAAACGTTTCTTGGATCCGGTAAAAGCTTTTTTTAATGCCTTAGCTATTCCCGTTCACTATAGCCCAAGGCATGATTTAATGATTGATAACAAAAAAATAAGCGGCAATGCGCAGCATGTGTTTTTAAAAGAAAAACGAGTCTTGCATCACGGCACCTTGTTATTCAATTCAGATTTAAAGAAATTAGGCATTGCCATAAAACCTAAAGAAGGCCTGGAGCACAGAGGCGTGAACAGCGTTCGCAGCGTGGTGACAAATATTTCTGAATACGCCAATCCATGGACAAACCCTGCACAAATGATGCAGGCCATGCAAAGCTATTTTATTGGTTTAGGCTACCAGGCTCGAGAAATGGAGAGCCAAGAACAAAAGGAAATACAAACCTTAAGAGACGAGAAATTTAGCCAGTTGGATTGGGTTTGGGATTACTCTCCCAAACATCGCATTAAAAGGCATTTTACATTTAAAGGATTGACCTATTCCTTAAATGCCACCATTAAGAATGGGAACATTGAGGAACTAGAAATTGGAGATGGAGAAACGCTTAAATTTAGTGACTTGTGTCAACAAATATTAGGCTCTTGGAGGTTTGATCGCATATCTACGCTCATTCAAAAATCTGAATTGCATCCCATTCAAAAAGAACTAAGTTATCTATTTTTTTAGTATGAACAAGAAAGAAAGAGTACATTATATCGCAGAGAAACTAGAAGAACTGTATCCGCAAGTTCCCATTCCTTTGGACCATAAAGATCCGTATACTTTGCTTATTGCGGTGCTATTGAGCGCTCAATGTACAGATGCTCGCGTAAATACCATTACTCCTCTCCTATTTGAAAGAGCCGATAATCCTAGGGATATGATAAAAATGAGCCAGGAGGAAATTCAAGATATTATACGCCCCTGTGGGCTAAGTCCCATGAAATCGAAGGGCATTTATGGCTTGAGTCATATCCTTTTGGATAAGCATGAAGGGCAAGTACCTCAAAGTTTTGAGGACTTGGAAGCTTTGCCAGCCGTTGGCCATAAGACAGCCTCGGTGGTTATGAGCCAAGCCTTTGGATTCCCTGCCTTCCCGGTAGATACACATATCCAAAGACTGGCCTATCGCTGGAAATTAAGTTCGGGTAAAAATGTGGTGCAAACGGAAAAGGATTTAAAACGTCTATTCCCAAAGGAGACTTGGAACAAACTGCATTTGCAAATCATTTTTTACGGCCGAGAGTTTTGCATGGCTCGAGGGCATCAGATTCAAAATTGTGAAATTTGTAGAACGGTAGGAGCCCGAGTATAAAAAACCATGGCACTACTTTTAGTAAAAACATTTAATACGCCCCACGAGGCCCACTTGTTTAAGTTTAAGCTGGAGGCAGTGGGCATACAATGCTTTTTGCATGATGAGAACCTAATTGGACTAGACCCCTTGTATAATATTGCCTTGGGAGGCATTAAACTCATGATTCAAGAGGAGGATAAAGCCTTGGCTATTGAGGTATTGGCGCAAGACGGAGAGCAAATAAGTGATTCCAAGAGCAAGGCCCCTAAAAAAAGGAGCTTCTTGCGCTGGATTACCTCTGTTTTTCGCTGAGAACCCACAAAAAACCTAAAATTCTAACTTTACACCTAGCTGAATGTTTCTGCCAGCTTGAGGAAACACATACACCTCATCGGTAAACGATCCGGGTGTATAGTAATATCCAAAGGTGTATCCGCGCGATGCGTAGGTTACATCCCACACATTATTTACATGCAGTTGCAGGAGCAAACGGCGGTAATTTTTGGAGGATATTGCACAGCTGGCCATAAACTGACCTGTGTTGAAGGCGGGCAGGCTTCTTCGCTCGTTCTCGGTATTGTCTAAATATTGCTTGCTCACAAATTTGTGGTTGTAGCTAAGTTGAACGGATGGAATTGGGTTGTATACCAATTGTAAGGCTGCTACCATGTCTGGCGATAGTGCAATAGACTTGTTCTTTAACGTCTCTTTTACCTCGCTGTAATCATTGTAATCAATAAATATATTATCAAATTCTTTAATTTTATTTTGACTAATGCTAATATTCCCTCCTAGGGCCAAGTTTGGTTTAAAAAAGTACTTTAGCACGCTTTCTAAGCCTGTTCTGTAGCTGCTGGCTACGTTGGTACGAATAGCAGATCCCACATCGTTTACGGCCCCTGTAAGTATGAGTTGGTCTTTGTAATCCATATAATAGAAATTACCGGTATAACGCAATCCTCCTTTGCTGTACTCCACTCCAAACTCATGATCTATCAAGCGCTCTGCTTTTGGGCGCACAGGAGTTCTATTATCGGTAAAATCGCCTCTACTGGGTTCTTTATTGGCCACACTAAAGGAGTAATAGGTTTTAAGGTTTTTGTTTGCCTGCCAAGAGATGCCGGCCTTTGGATTAAAAAACAAGGCGTTTACGGCAAAATTTATTCTTCTCAAATCATTATCTGTGCCGCTTCCCTCATGATAAACTCGGCGTATTTGTAAATCGGCAAAGGCATTTAAACCCTTTCCTAAAACATAGTTTATTTTGGAATACGCATTTCCATCAATTTTAAAACCTGTACTGCTGTAGTAGGTGGCGTTATAGGAGGCGTTGGGAATTATGCGGGCCCACTTTAAAAGACCGTAATGATCGCCTAAGTAATTGTTGTATCCCCCACCCACGGTAACACTTAAGGGATAGTTGGTATAGGTGTAATTTGCATTTATTCCAAGCAAGCTATTATCTAACCAACGCTGGCGTATTACATCGCTGTTGCGAATGGTGTCTGTGCCAATAATGGTTGGACCGTAGCCGTAGTCGCTCATCTTATCGTACAACTTAAACTGCTCAAAATAGCCTTTTCCTATGGTGGAATACAGGGTTACATTGAGTTGATTCTTTTTATTGAATTGATGGTTTAGGTAGATGTGATTGTGTAATTGGGAATAATCATCCACCTCATCTTCATAGGTATAATAATTATAACGATCTGCATCGCTGCCAAACAAGTTTACCGAATCTCGCTGGGTTTTATACGTACTTCTATTGCGGTTAAAATGATTGGTAAGTCCGCTGTCTCTAAATTTTTCTATGGGCACTCCGTTCCAGGCTTGGTTGGTTCTTTCGCTGCCTCCAAAACTCAAGTATTTAATGCTTGTTTTTTTGCTGTGTCGGTATCCAAGCGAAAGCATGTAGGATTGCAATTTAGCTGGAGATCGATCAATAAACCCATCACTAGTAATCTGACTTAATCGCATTTCTAGGTTCCATTTATTATTGATCCAACCGGTACCGCCTGCAATGCTATTTTTTACTGAGTTAAAACTTCCTACACTGGTTTGAAAGTATCCATAGGCTTTATCCGAACTGGCAGTTTGCACATTAATACTTGCACCAAAAGCGCCCGGTCCATTGGTACTGGTTCCTGCTCCTCTTTGCACCTGAATATTTTGGGCAGAACTGGCTAAATCGGGCATGTTTACCCAATAGGTTCCTTGACTTTCGGCATCGTTTATGGGCACTCCGTTTACGGTTACATTGGTTCGAGTTCCATCGGTTCCTCTTATACGTACATCCGTATACCCAATGCCCGCTCCCGCATCGCTGCTTACCACGGTGCCGGGCTGCATGTTTAATAACATGGGAATGTCTTGCCCCAGATTTAAGCCTTCTATTTCTTTGGCGTCTAAATTGCTTTGGGCAATGGGTGCGTTTTTACTGGCTACCGCTTTAATCATGACCGATTCTAGGCTGATGGAGCTGAGGTAAATAATACCGGGAGCATACTCATCTTGCGCCCCTTCGTACTTATTTCCATTGGGGCCGGTAAAAACCATCTCGTCTATATTAGAGGCGTCTTTTAAGCGGAGCTTATTGCTAAAACTACCGGTGCTGGCAATTTGCTTTCCGTAGAGCTCTACCGAGAAATTTCTTGCGGGTGATTTCCCAATAAACATAAGATAATCCTGCGCAAGCAAAGACATGGGCAGAGCAAGTAAAACGAGTATAAAATTTTTATAATTCATGTTCCTAATGGTGTTTCGCATTCAGGAACCTTAATGGGTTAAACATTTCCTTACGTCAGTACTAACTGCTTCAAGTTATGCGGGTAATTCTCAGCCTTAGGGCACCCCGAATGCGATGCAAATGTACAGCAGGTTTTTATTTTTTTTGAATCAAATTTAGAATCTTAAGGCTAAAAAAGGGAAAAAAAAGGGAAAAGAACAAAACCATTACCAAGGAATGGCTCGGTTCTTGAAGCGATTACAGAAAAAAAAGGACTTTCGATATTTTCCATAAAAATCGCTATGGCTGCTCTTTTTATAGAACGAAATTTTTGAAAAACGACCAATACATGAAAGGAATAAGGTCTTATTTTTAGCACTGCTCTCCATCATGAGCCTCTTTTGGAGTTGCAACATAAAGTGAGATAATATTTTTTATGCAATTCCAAAGCAAAATCCAGATACTTTTAACAAGATCACTTGGAAAGAATTAGAGCATCACACCTATACTACCGCTTGCTCCTATTTCAGTAAAACTATTTTTCTAGGCCAATAATTCATTGTAATTTTATACTTTTGCATGCTATGATTAGAAGACTTATTTATCCGCTATTATTGGTTTTTGGAACCAGCAGTTACGCCCAATTTGCCGGGCCTGTGGGCAGTTTAAACAGCACTGCTATCCCTGCCGACTCGAGCGCCTTTGTTGCCTGGGCAACACAATGCGAGGTGCAAAGAGGATGGATGAATATTAGTGATAAAAGCTTACTGAAAACCACTTTAGGGCTCCCCAAAGACGCCTTGGGAAAAGCAGAGGGATATATTATTAGTTTAGGAGATGCTGGAGTGGCTACCTTGCAGTTTGACAAACCTATTTACAATGGTCCATCCTGGGATTTTGCTGTTTTCGAAAACGCGTTTAGCAATTATTTTTTGGAATTGGCTTTTGTAGAAGTTAGCAGCGATGGAATCACCTTTGTTCGCTTTCCGGCCACCTGCAACCAATCAGACACCTTACAAAACGGACCCTTCGACGAAAGGGGGCGGCCAGACCTCATCAATAATTTAGCGGGTAAATATAGAGGCGGCTATGGAACGCCCTTTGATTTAGAGGAATTGAAAGATTCCGCAGGTCTAAATATTTCTAGAATAACCCATGTGCGCATCATTGATTGTGTAGGGAGCGTCTCCCGTTCATTTGCGAGTTACGATAGGAACGGAAATGCGATTAATGACCCGTTCCCCACTCCCTTTAGCAGTGGCGGCTTCGATTTAGATGCCGTAGGAGTTATTCATACAACGGCTAGCACCAATGAGCCCATTCGCCAGAGCCAACTATGGCCTAATCCAGCGCAAAACACACTGCACTTTTCCAAACCCATTTCGCAATTGGAAATTTTTAGTTCTTCCGGTCAAGCGGTCTTCCTGAGCACAAAACAAGGCCAACACTACCCCATAAACTTCCTTAAAAACGGGGTATATATGTATAAAGTTCAGGAAAATGGGCGCAGCTACTCCGGAAAACTGATGATTCAGCGCTAGGAAATCAGCATTTCCTAATTCCCTCTAAATTCTACATCTTTGCATCCATGAAAAAAATCATCCCTTTCCTATTGGGAATAGGTATACTTTCGGCTTGCTCTAAGCCTTCCCCTGTTCTTAAGAACCACTCGTACAGCAATTACGAAGAGGTTAGCTTAAAACACATGGATCTTCATTTAAAGGCAGATTTTGAAAAGAAAATACTGGATGGTTTTGTGCTGCTAGATATCACCAATAAAAGCAAGACAGACGTCCTTGTTCTAGACAGCCGTCAATTGCTTATTAAAGAAGTTTCTGTGGATGATAAAAAAGTAGATTTTATCCTTTCCAAGGAGCATGAGGTATTTGGATCCTCTCTTCAAATCCCTATTGAAAGCGAATCTAAACAGGTAAAAATAAGCTACCAAACTACTCCAGAATCTGCTGCTTTGCAATGGTTAAGCAAGGAGCAAACCAATGATAAAACAGATGAATTCCTGTTTAGCCAAAGCCAAGCGGTATTGGCCCGAACTTGGATTCCATTAATGGATGCGCCTGCCGTGCGTTTTACCTATGATGCTACGATAGAAGTCCCCAATCATCTCATGGCTTTAATGAGTGCGGTTAATCCTCAGCAAAAAAATGAAGAAGGGGTGTATCAATTCAAACAAGAAAAACCCATTCCCTCCTATTTAATGGCATTGGCCATTGGAAATTTAACTTTTAAAAGCACCGGTCGCAACAGCGGTGTGTATGCAGAGCCGGGCATGATGGAAAGTTGCTTTTGGGAACTGAAGGATATGCAACAAATGATTGATGAAGCAGAGAAACTGTACGGTTCCTATGTGTGGAACAGGTACGATGTATTGGTGCTTCCTCCAAGTTTTCCCTTTGGCGGAATGGAGAACCCGGAACTGACCTTTGCTACGCCCACTATTATTGCGGGAGATCGCAGTTTAGTAAGCCTTATTGCGCATGAACTGGCGCACAGTTGGAGCGGAAACCTGGTGACCAATAGAACTTGGGATGACTTTTGGTTAAACGAAGGTTTTACGGTGTACTTTGAACAGCGCATTATGGAGGCGGTATACGGAAAAGAATATGAAGAAATGCTTACCGTAAATGGATATGGTGAGTTGCAATTAACCTTGAACGAGCTAAGCAAAACGGCTCCTGAAGATACCAAATTAAAACTCACGCTGAATGAGCGAAACCCCGATGATGGCTTAACAGACATTGCCTATGAAAAAGGAAGGTTCTTTTTGCAAACATTGGAACGCACCGTTGGCAGAGAGCAATGGGACATTTTTTTACGCAGGTATTTTATGGAACATGCCTTTAAAACCATGACTACAGAGGAGTTTATAAGTTACTTAAACAAGGAACTTATAGATAACAACCCAGAATGGAAGCAGAATGCGCAAGTAAATGAATGGATTTATGGAAAAGGGATGCCTAGTAACTTTATAAAGCCGAGGAGTGCTGCATTTGACCGATTGGATGGCGAACTAGCAGCCTACAAAGCAAGCAAAGATCCAGAATCTTTTAAAACCGACGATTACAGCACACACCACTGGCTGTATGTTTTGAGGCATTTGCCTGCCCTAAATACAGCCGATGTAAAAGCCTTGGATGCCGCCTTTGACTTTAACCAAATAAAAAATAGCGAAATCCTATGCGACTGGTTTCAACTGAGCATTGCTTATGATTACACGAAATCTTACGGCCCCATGCGCAGCTTCCTAAACCGTGTGGGTCGCAGAAAATTCTTAACTCCCATCTACCGCAGCATGAAGAACAAAGGTCCAGAAGGCTTAGAAATGGCAAGAAACATATACACAGAGGCCAAAAAGGGCTACCATACGGTGGCTATTGAAACCTTGGACGAGTTATTAAAGTAATATGCAAACCTTTGGCTCTCCGCTAGAAAAAGTACAACTGCCGGGCTGCGATGCGCCCATTTTTATGAAGCGCGATGATTTGCTTCACCCCATTGCATCGGGGAATAAATGGAGAAAATTAAAATACCTGATTGAAGATTTAAGAGAACAAGGCTTTCAAGAGCTGGCTACTTTTGGAGGAGCCTACAGCAATCACATGATTGCAACGGCTTGCGCTGGAGCCAGCCTGGGCATAAAAACCCATTGTTTTGTGCGCGGACATGAACCCATGGACAGCCATTATTTAGGCTTGGCAAAGATGCATGGCATGAATATAATTCAAGTAAATAGAACCGATTATAAGGACAAACAAGGGCTGTTTGATGCGCATTTTGATGCAGCTAAAGTGTACTTTGTAGACGAGGGCGGCAAAAGCGAAAAAGCCTGGAGAGGCGTTTCTGAAATCATTAACGAGATCGAACTACCCGCGTACAGCTTGGTGCATGCATCCGCCACAGGAACCACGGCTAAGGGCTTGTCATTAGGAATAGAAAGATCCGGAAAACCCATCGATTTACACTCCGTAGCGGTGCTTAAAAACAAGGAGGAACAAGAGGCTTACCTGCTCAATGCTATGACAACCTTGCACTTTAATTATACTTTTGATGGATATGCCAAAACCACGGCTGAATTACTCGACTTTTGCACAGAATTTACCTCTAATACAGGCATTTTAATCGATCCCATTTATACAGGAAAAGCGCTCTTTGCATTAAGAGATTTGCGAAACGCTGAAGCATTTGACCCTAAAAAACCCGTGGTTTTTTTACATACGGGAGGCATGCTGGGTGTATTAAGCAAGAGCATGATGGACAAAATTGTTCCGCCAAAAAACTAAACACTAGGCTTTCTTCAAAACCCAAAACACATTGGTGGGCGCCAAATTATCCATCATATTTTTTCGATGATAAACCAGCCTAAATGAAAAAATATGCGATAAAAATTTATCCAAACGGGCAAACCAAGCCTTATCAAATTGCGTAACCCCTACTATTTTAAGTATTCTTGATGAAAAGGGAGAAAAACAAAAGGATTTTGAGGCAATTTTTAAATTATTCTTAGCAATAAACCCTTTCATCAAATCAAAGGGAATTCCTCTCTCGCGAGTAGTTAGTCCCACTCTTGGGTTTCTCCAATCGCCCATGCTTATAATGGGTTCTCTCAATAAGAGGTATCCATCGGGCTTAAGTACTCGGGCCATTTCGCTAATAACATGCTCCACATTAGGAATGTGATGCAAGGTGCCAAAGGATGTAATTACATCAAAGGAATCGTCCTCAAAGGGCATGTCGCCTTTAATGCTTGGCTTAATAAAATTAATGGGCTTTCCCATGAAATGGTCCACCACAAATTGCTCAGAAGGATCCAATATGGTGATTTGTTGAATGGAATCAATGATAGGCCTAAACTCATCGCCGTAAGCCGATCCCAGTCCTAAAACCGAAATATCCGAACCTACTTTGTGCTTAACGGAGTTAAATCCATTAATGAGGTTGTAGTTTTCGTAACTGTACGAGTAGTTTTCTTTATCACCAGAACCCAAGTTGGCATAAGCTTCTTCCTCATCCTTATACCAGGCTTCAATTTCTTCGAGTGAGAAATTATTGCCATATAATTCGGAGCCAGAAAAGTATTTTTCCATCCTTTCAAAAGTACAACTCTTCTGAAACATAATACAAACCAGACTTTTTATTTATGGATCTACTCTCGTTCCGCTTCAATCAAAGGAAATATTAAAAAGCAGGCAGGAGCTCCTGCCGGAATAGCTTTACTTAAATATTTTACCTAATCCGCCAAACATGCCACCCATTTTACCCAGCATGCCCAACATACCACTATCCAAGCCCATAAAGGCCATTACGCCGGCCATATCCTTGGCAAATCCACCTGCTTCAAATTTATCTTTAAGTCCTTCAAAAGCCGTGTAAAGTGCTTTTTGAGCCAGCAATTCCTTGCGCTCTTTATCCCAATCTAAAGCATAATAGCTCTGCACGCATTTTTGCATGAGTGCTTGGTAATATTCACTCTCCATCATGGCATCGCCGCCTTCACTTACAAGTTCCTTTAACTCACTCACCTTTCCGCTCATAAGCAGGCCCTGCAAATAACCCATGGCACTCTGGGTCGTTAAATCAAAATGAGCATCGCTTTGGCTATTATCAAAACCAAATTCAAAGCCATGGCGTTTGTGAAAATCGCCCTTAATGTCATCTAAATATTCCTGTATCTTCATTCTAAACCTTTACTTGCCGTTCCCTCACGCAAAGATAAGTCAGTCCTATGAAAAGAGACGGGCATTTATTTTCAAGCATATGAAAAGAATGAAAGCATTAAATTTGTACAGTTAATGAACGGCATGAGTGTGAACCTAAATCGGATAAAAGCCATTGTTATCGCATTTATTTTAGGAGGCATTTTAGATTTAAACGCGCAAGCAGTTAAACTTGTGGGAGGCCTTTCTAATCCTACAGATATGGCCATTGATGGCAATATCATGTACATTTCGGATTACCAAACAGGAAAAATTTTCAAGTTAAAGTTAGGCATTAATAAGCCCATATTAACCGAGGTAGCCTCTGGTTTTGGAGGACCCTTTGGCTTAGCTATAAAAGGAGATGAACTTTATGTAGCAGAATATGACTCCAGTCAAATATCCAAGATTGATATCAAGCAAAGCAAGCCCGCCAAACAAAAAGTACTGGCGGCACAAGGAGTGTCCGATTTGGAATTTATTGGCGATACCTTGTTTGCTGTAAACTTCGACTTTAACCGCATCGAGTATGCGCTCAACCCAAGCCTAAACCCAATCTTAAATACCTACACCGAGATAAATGGCCCCTTTCGCCTCCTCGTAAAAGATTCATTGCTTTTTGTCAATGAATCAAGCAATGGAAGGGTTTCCAAAATCAATAGATTCTCTAAAAACCCATTAGCCCAAACCTTTGCCTATTCCTTTAGCAGTCCGGCAGGAATGGCAGAATACAAAGGGATTTTGTATGTGGCAGAAAATACCAGCAATACCATTTCCAGCATAAATTTAGCAGAGCTAAGCCAAGCTAAGAAAACCATAGCTACCAATATAGATGGCCCCGATGTGCTTTTGGTGCATGAGGGTATTTTGTACATTTCGGAGTTTGACAAAGGTCAAATCTCAAAAATATCCTTAGATCCATTGTCTATCAATTCAGGAGATTATGGCAAGCCCGGGCTCTACCCAAACCCCTGTCACTCTTATTTAAATCTTCCAAGCTCAAATAAACAATCTACTTATAGCATCTATTCCACAGCAGGCAAACGATTGTTTTTTGGCCTAAAGGATACCAAAGGAAGCCTTGATGTGAGCCGTCTTAAAAAAGGCATGTATATACTCATGGATGATAAAAATACAAGCCAAATATTTGCGAAATATTAATTCATACGTAATAATTAGTAGCTTTGAGCACACGTTTTATGGGCTTATTAAAAAATTGGTTAAAGAAATACTTTCTGGTGTTTAAGGTTAAAGATCGTTGGTCAGCTCAAACACAAGCTTCACTTCGCAATCTTTATTTGAATCACCAAAGCAATGCGAGAAATGGCATATTTCATAAATTAAGTGATACGGGATTAAGTGTATTCTCACAATTCGAAGAAGACGGAATGCTTCTTTACCTATTTGCGCTCCTGGGCATGCAGCACAAAACCTTTGTTGAAATTGGCTCAGATGATGGGATAAATAGCAACTCAGCCAATTTGTATTTTAACTTTGGATGGACTGGTATTTTTATTGATGGCCATAGAAAAAGCCTAGAACGAGGAAAATATTTCTATTCAAAATATCCAAACCCTTTCATGCATAAGCCTCAATTTGTGCATGCTATGGCAAAACCAGAAAGCATAAATGAACTTTTGCAACAATCTAAAATAGAAGGTCAAATTGGTTTTATGTCAATAGATATCGATAGCAATGACTACTACATATGGGAGGCCATTAACTGCATTGAGCCTCAAGTGGTAATGATTGAAACTCAAGTAGCTATGGGACATAGGGCTATTGTTGCCCCGTATATACCTTCGAGTGAGTATAGCAAACCCAGACACAGAATGTACCACGGAGCTTCAGCGCCGGCCATGGTACAATTGGGTCAAAAGAAAGGGTATCGCCTCGTCGGATCCAATCATTTGGGATTCAACCTCATCTTTATTCGAGAGGAATTATTGCAGAAGGAAATACCTACAATACCTTACCATGAGATATTAAAACATCCTTCGATACAAGATGGCATGGATAAATTTAAAGATATCGAGCAAAACACTTTTTTAGAGCTAGAGGATAAATAAACATTGATTCCATCAGTCCTTTCACTTTGCAAAATGAATTTCAAAAGAAAAATAAATTCACCCTTTGATTTTTAAATAAATAGAGGTATTTTTGCAGCCCATTTATAGAATTCATGGCAAATCATAAATCATCAATAAAAAGAATAAGAGCCAACGAGACGAAGAGATTACGTAATCGTTACCAACACAAATCGGCTCGTACAATCCTAAGAGAATTGCGCAGCAGCACCACAGCTAAAGAGGCTGGGGAATTGCTAAACAAAGCATTTAGCGCATTGGACAAATTGGCCAAACGTAACATTATTCACAAAAACAAAGCAAGTAACTTAAAAGGCAAATTGCAAAAATTTGCAAATGGTCTTTCATAAATAAACCGAAGACCTTAGAAAAAACTGCTTCTTTCACGAAAGAAGCAGTTTTTTTTGTTTCCATCAGTAATTAATGTTAATTTAGCTGCCAGTTCAGTGATAATATAATTAACATTTGATTTTTGCTATAACAGATATTGAAACAACAGGGGAAAGCACCAAGAGAGGGGCCATTACCGAAATATGTGTAAAACTTACGGATGGAGAAAAAGTCATTCAAAGCTTTACTACCCTTCTCAATCCCATGCGCCCCATTAAATCGGGGGTGGTTGCTCTTACAGGAATAACGGATCAAATGGTGCGGAACGCACCCAGTTTTGCAGAAATTGCGGCCGATTTACATCATCTATTTAGCGGGGCTGTTTTTGTAGCTCATAATGTAAATTTTGATTTTAGATTTATTCAAGCAGCCTTTGAGAATGTTGGATATACCTTTAATCCAAAGAAAATGTGCACCGTGCGGTTGGCAAGAAAAGCCTTTCCTGGTCAATCTTCGTATAGTTTAGGCAAACTATGTGCTTCCCTAGGCATTGGCTTAAACAACAGGCATAGGGCCGAAGGAGATACAGATGCTACAGTAGAGCTATTTAAAAGGTCTAAAGCCAGTTTAAGTGAAGATGATTTTAAAGCTCTTATTCAAGCAGGGCAAGTCCTTCCGCCCCATTTAACGCAAGAGGATATTAAAAAATTACCTTCAACCCCTGGAGTATATCGTTTTTTAGACGAAAACAAGAAGATTAAATATATTGGTAAAGCCATTAATATAAAAAAGAGAGTATTGCAGCATTTTGGAAAAAACAGTGCGCGAAACAATCTAGAGTTGGAGCAAATCCATTATTTAGAGCATCTAGAAACAGGCTGTGAGCTGCATGCCTTATTGCAGGAATCCAATGAAATTGACCAGGCATGGCCAGAATGGAATGTGCTGGGGAAGAAACCCAATATTCAATGGCGAATGGTTCTATTTGAATCCTTTAGTGGGCTGCATAAGATAGAACTGGTTAAAAACGTAAAGAATACAGAATCTCCCTTTATATTTAAAAGCAAGCCTTTGGGCGAAGCGCTCTTAAACCGAATCAAAAAACAGCATAATATTTGTGTATTCCTTCCAAAATTTGCAGGCAAGTTTTGCAAAGAGGATTGCTACTGCCACGGGAGCGAGGCCTCTGTTATGAAAGAACACAATGCACGATTAAAGGCGGTATGGAATGAGTTGCATCATTCTGAAAATGTAGATGTGCTTATTTCGAAGGGAAGAAATGCAGAAGAACGATCCTGGACTTTATTTAAACATGGCTGCTTGCATGCTTGGGGCCATTCTCAGGATAATATTGAGGAGTCTATTGCAGATACTCCTTTTCAAAAAAATGCGGCCTTAGCACAAAGCATTGCATTGCAATACTTGCAACACGCAAAACTGAACCCAAACCACGAATACCGAGTATTTACACTAAAACAAAATAAATTTGAATTATGTACCTAAAAGAGAATCTTAAACTCATGCGTAAACGCATGAAACGAAGTCAAACAGAAGTAGCCACCATGATGGATATTACCCGCTCTGCCTACAATAGTTATGAGAATGGCGTGGCCGAACCATCCATTGGTTTATTGATTCGCCTTGCAGATTTCTATAAAGTAAATCTGGATAAATTGGTACGCATTGACCTTTCTAAACTGGGTGAATTTAAACTCAGTGAAATAGAAAAAGGCTATGATGTAGATATTACGGGCTCCAAATTGCGTGTAATTAGCACTACGGTAGATGCCAATGATAATGAAAATGTAGAATTGGTCCCTATTCGAGCCAAAGCGGGTTATACTGCTGGCTATGCAGACCCCTCTTACATCAAAGTACTTCCCGCATTTAACATGCCTTTCCTATCCGAGAATAAAAAATACAGAACCTTCCCTATCTCTGGGGACAGCATGCCTCCAGTATTGGATAAAGCATGGGTTACAGGCGAATATTTACAAGATTGGACCTATATAGATAATGGAAAACCGTACATTGTTATTACCAAAGACGATGGCATTGTATTTAAGGTATTGTACAGCCGCATAAAAGAGGATGGCACCATCATGCTCTGTAGCACAAATTCATCCTATGAGCCTTACTCCGTTGGTGTTTCAGATATTTTAGAATTATGGAAATTTGTCAATTACATTAACCCTCGCTTCGAGGAGCCAAGCAATTCAGATTCAGACAACTTAGGAACGGCCATACGCAATCTTCAAAAAGAAGTGGGCGTGATGCACCAGAAGATGGATTCGATAGATTCTAAAATATAACTATAATTCTATCTCACAGGCCACCAGGTCATCCATGGTTTCTCGCCTACGGATCAAATGGGCTTCTCCATTAGTAACCAATACTTCGGCAGGCCTAAATCTCGCATTATAATTATTGGCCATGCTGTAGGCATAGGCACCAGCGTTATGAATAGCTAAAATATCCCCCTCCCGCACTTCGTTTAATTGCCTGTCATAACCCAAGGTATCTGTTTCGCAAATGTAACCAACCACAGAATACACCCGTTTATTAGGGGTGGTATTGCTCACATTTTCAATGTAGTGATAGGCACTATAAAACATGGGTCTCAAAAGATGATTCTGGCCACTATTTACCCCTACAAAAACGGTGGAGGTGGTTTGTTTAATTACATTAGCTTCTACTAATAAATAACCACTTTCGCTCACAAGATATTTGCCAGGCTCGAACCACAATTCAAGTTCGCGGCCGTATTCTTTGCAGAAGATCTTAAATGCCGCACTTACTTCAGCTCCTAAAGAATCGATATCGGTAATCACATCTCCTTCTTTATAGGCTACCTTAAATCCACTTCCAAAATCCATAAATTCCAAATCCTTAAAATCCTTAGCAGCATTAAACAATAACTGTGCGCCTTGAAGAAATACTCCGCTATCCAAAATATCGCTTCCAGTATGCATGTGCAATCCATTCACTTTAATATTTAAACTCTCTACAATACGCACCACATGAGGTACTTGATAGATAGAAATTCCAAATTTCGAATCAATATGCCCTACGGAAATATGGCTGTTCCCCCCTGCCATAATATGTGGATTTAATCGAATGCAACAGGGCACAGTATTTCCATACTCAGCTCCAAACATTTCCAACGCAACAATATTATCTATGTTAATGTGAACACCTAAATCTACGGCAGATTTAATTTCGTTAAAACTGACACAATTGGGCGTAAACATAATTTGAGTGGGCTCAAACCCCGCTCTCAGACCCAATTTAACCTCGTTTATAGAGACGGCATCTAAACCAGCACCTTGAGCCTTTAAAAGCTTTAGAATATTTATATTATTTAGGGCTTTTAGGGCGTAATGAAATTTTGTGCATACTCCAGAAAAAGCACTCGAAAGTCTCTTGTACTGTGATTCAATTTTAGCCGCATCATAAACGTATACGGGTGAGCCAAATTTTTTTGCAATATCTGTGGCTTTTACGCCTCCTATATTATTTTCTATATTCATTATATTCAAATTATATCCATTAAAAAAGGCGAGGATGTTATCCCCGCCTTTCATATATTTAGTTTACAGGGAGTTTGTTATTTCTTTTTCTTATCCCCTTTTCTACTTGTTAAATCAACCACAACAGGAGTTGCAATACATATAGAAGAATAGGTACCTACTATTACACCAATTAATAATGCAAGTGAGAATCCTTTCAAGCTATCGCCTCCTAGGAAGAACAACGCCAATACAACAAAGAATACCGTACTTGCCGTAATAATGGTACGACTTAATGTACTGTTAATCGCTTTGTTTATCAGGTCTTTATTGCTTCTATCTGCAGATTTAGAGCCGGCTAATATTTCACGAATTCTATCAAAAACAATAACCGTATCGTTCATTGAGTAACCCACCAATGTAAGTAAGGCTGCAATTAAATGCTGATCAAACTCTACTGGGAATGGAACCACTCCATCTAGTATAACAAAAATGGATAGTACTAGGAAAACGTCATGAATCAAAGCTACAGTTGCACCTGCACCATAGGTAGTGCTTCTAAATCTAAATACAATATAAAAGAACATACCAACCAATGCTAAGATAACCAGTAATGTCGATTTATTTCTAACGTTCGTTGCAATGGCTTCTCCAATTTTAGATGAACTTAAAATAGGTCCTTCTGCAACGCCATCGGCGTTGGTTTTGGTTGTTAATTTAAATTTCGATCCCAAAGCTTCTGTAACTGCAGTAGCTGCTTTTTCTCTCGCTTCTTTTGAATCTTCTTTCAGTAAGTATGTCGTTACTACTCTATATTGCCCATCACTACCAAATGTCTTTACCTCATTGCTAGATTCTGGCAAGGCGATATCTAACGTTTCCTTGATATCATCGGTCGAGTAAGATTCGGTAGGATCCATTTGAATTACAAATGCATTTCCTCCCTTAAAGTCAATACCTGTACTTAAACCACCTTTCATTACAAATGCGCAGATTCCAATAGCAATAGCTATTCCAGATATCATGTAGTACTTCTTACGAGAACCTACAAAGTCTATATTTTTATTTTTTAAGAATCCTCTGTTCCAAGAAGTATCAAATGATATGGCTTTATCTTTTCTAATTCTAGAATCCATAATTACTCTCGCCAAAAGCAAAGCAGTAAATAATGAACTAAAAATACCAATCACAAGTATTACAGCAAAACCATAAGCTGGTCCGGCTCCTGCCATAGTTAAAATCACACCGGCTAGAAGTGTTGTAATGTTTGAATCCAAAATAGCACTCATTGCATGACGATACCCTTCGGAAACCGCTTGTTTTAATGATTTACCATTCTGTAATTCTTCTTTTATTCTTTCAAAAATTAGAACATTACTATCTACCGCCATACCAATGGTAAGCAGCACCCCTGCAATACCGGGTAAGGTAAGCGCAGCACCCAGACTTGATAGCACTCCTATAATGATAAACATATTGGCTAAAACTGCAATAACTGCAATTAATCCCGCACCTCTATAATAGACTACCATAAAGATAAGAACTAGGAAAAATCCTATAACTAAAGACCAAGTACCTTTCTTAATACTGGCTTCACCCAATGAAGGACCTACTACTTCACTTGCTACAATTTTAGCAGGTGCAGGTAGCTTACCCGCTTTTAAAACATTAGCTAAATCATCCGCTTCATTTACATCAAAGTTTCCTGTAATTTGACTGCTTCCTCCAGTAATCTTTTGGTTTACTCTTGGTGCAGAATAGACTCTATTATCAAGAACAATCGCAATGGGACGCCCTTCGTTATTTCCTGTAATTTGACTCCACTCATTACCGGCATCTGCGGTCATGGTCATATTTACCTCTAATTGACCCGTTTGACCCGTGGTAAAACGAGCATCTGAGATAATGTTTCCATCTTCTGAGTTTAAGGATGATTTCCCATCTCTTCCTAGTTTTAGTAAGAATATTTCGTAATCATTTCCCCCTTTGGTTTGCTTTAAACTCGCATCATAATCTGCAGCTTTAGCACTAAAGGCAATGACTGCTCTATTGCTAGCTAAAATATTTTGGTATTGTTTGCCTTCGAAAATTTCAAGGACTTTCTTAATGTCTGTTCCTTTTACCAAACCAGAAGCGGCCATACCCACCGTTCGGGTAATGTAGTTATTTAAAACACTTGCTCTTTTTATTTGCTTCGCGATGGTTGAGTCTGATGCAGAAGAATCTGTAGTTTCAACAGCTACCTTGGATGTTACTCCAAATAGTTTCTCCATGATTGCGTCTCCTTCTCTTAAGTATTCGTAATTCGCATGTACTTCGAAGAATTCTAAGTTTGCACTTTTTTCTACGAGATCTTCCATACGCTTCGGATTATCTACCCCTGGTAATTCGACACTAATTCTACCGTTATCTACCTTTTGGATGGTTGGCTGAGTAACATTGGATTGATTAATCCGTTTCTCTACCACTTCTCTTACGCGATCAATACTTCCATTTACTTCTTCATTGATGTATTGAATCAAACTAGCCTCTGTGGTGCTTTTACCCAAAGCAGAGTTGTTTTTATTGGCAAATAAATTTATGAGATTTACGTTAGGATTTAGGCTTTTATAGTTTGTTACAAATAGATCTACATAATCTCCCCCTTCTTCTCTCACTTTTTTGGTCGCAAAATCTAAGGCCTTCACTAATTGAGGATTCTCCTTATCATTAGCCATTCCACTAATAATAGCAGATTTGTCTACCTCAAGAATTACGTTCATTCCTCCACGCAAATCCAAACCTAGGTTAATCTCTCTTTGCTTACAATCGAAGTAAGAATAACTGGCTAAACCAAAATCATAAATGGTTTTATTACCCATACTATCAATATATCGGCGATAGGTTGGGCCAAATTTTACTCCTGACTTTTTCACCTCTAGTGCAGCATGTGCACGAGCTTTGCTCTCAAAGTTTTTTACTTTAAAAGTAAAGGACAATTGGTATAGGCATACAATTGCTAAGATGACTGAAAATACAAGTATGGTATTTCTATTTTTCATTCTAATCTGTGTTCAATAAGGGCGCGAAAATACACTAAAAGTTCCACATACACATAGTGAAAACCCAATTTAATCTCTGTGAAATTGAAGTTTATTTTGATGAATAATAGGTGTTGATTTGTCTTGTATTTTTTCCAAGACTTTACATTCAGATAAAACGAGGGTTTATCTCCAGTTTGCGGCCATTAAAAAATAATATGGCCGCATGTTTAAATCGCTTCTAAAGCATGACTCATATCGGCAATTAAATCTTCGGGATGCTCTACCCCAACCGAAAAGCGAATCAATCGCTCAGAAATACCCATTTTAATTTTTAAATCTGAATCAATACCAATATGAGTCATCGATGCAGGATGCTGCACTAAACTCTCGGTACTACCCAAACTTACGGCTAATTTCACCAAGGATAATTTATTCAAAAAACGGAATGCGGCGGCCTCGTCCCCGTCAATATCAAAAGCAATCATTGCTCCAGGTGAGGAGTATTGCTTTTTGTATACGGCATAACTTGGAGAAGATTCTTTAATTAAGCCAAGGTAATGTACTTTTAAAACTTTGGGGTGTTCGACCAAAAATGCGGCAATAGCCTCGGCACTTTTCGCTTGCTGCTCCATTCGAATTTTTAGCGTTTCTAAACTTCTAAGCAGCAGCCAACAGGTATGAGGACTTGCCATGTTTCCCAAAAAAGTACGCAAAACCTTTACCCTACTCATGCTGTCAGCTTTTCCTAAAACGGCTCCAGCAATTAAATCGCTATGACCACCAATATATTTAGTAGCAGAGTAAATCACCAGATCTGCCCCATGTTTTAATGGATGCGACCATAATGGCCCCATATAAGTGTTATCTACGGCTAGTTTAATGCTTTTTTCATCCCTTCGAAAGTATTCAGTCAAGGACTTACACATTTCTATATCAATAAGGGTATTGGTTGGGTTTGCTGGGGTTTCAATATAAACAAGTGCTAGCTTATCCTGCAATCCACTTTCTTCAATCAATGCAATGATTTCATCCTTGCCTTGATCGGCCCTAAAACCAATGGAATGAACTCCAATTTCCTTTAAGAAGTGATTGATAAAATGATCGGTTCCTCCATAAACAGGCAAACTATGCAGCAATAAATCACCTGGCTTTAAAAATTCAAGAAGCACCGTACTAATGGCGGACATCCCACTTTCAAAAACAGCGCAATCATCGGCTTTATCCCAAAGGCACAGGCGTTCTTCTAAAATTTGCAAATTGGGATTATTAATCCTGCTGTATATAAGACCAAGCTCTTCATTCTTTTCTTTTTCTCGAATACCGTAGGCTACTTCGAAAAATGCTTTCCCCTCTTCTGCTGTTTTAAAAGCAAAAGTAGACGTTTGAAAAATAGGCGGTTTTACCGCTCCCTCAGATAACTCTGGCTTGTAGCCATGGGTCATCATTAGACTTTCGGGATGTTTTATTTGACTCATTCTTTCTATACTTGTTAAGTAAATACAATATTACTTTAAACAATAGCCTGTGGCAAGAGAAGGTTATAAGCTGTGCAGAAATAATTAAACATATGGACACAAAAAAAAGGTGCGATTTAAAATCGCACCTTTTTTGTCTATTTCTCAATAGAAAAATGATTTATTTCTTAATCAATTTAAGAGTATTCATTCCCGTTTCTGTTTTAATTAAAGCGAAATACATTCCAGGCTTCAAACCAGAGCCATCAATAACCAACTTGGTATTATTTGGATTTAAGGACATCACATGTTTGCCCATTGCATCGCAAACAATAAGGGAGGACACCTGAACATTATTGGTTTTAACAGTCCAAAAATCTGTGCTTGGATTTGGGAATATTTCTACTAAATTTTCTGCAACATCAATGGTTCCCGTTGAAACTTCATTGGTAAAGAATATGTTGTCGAAATGAAAAGTTTTTCCGCCGCCTTCATGAAACTTTAATTCTTTTAAATTAAAATCATATCCAACAAAATGGGATAAAGGAATATCTACACTTACCCATTGCTTTTGAGGCAATGCACCCATTTCTTTAAAGACATCAAAGTCAATTTCAGCACTTGTTGTGCTTATTGGAGTAACTTTTAGGCTTGTACCACCATCCGTCCAATAATCAAAATGCATGCTTGTCATTTTAGATACATCGCTAGAGCTACCGGCACCCCCTATGAGAGTTCCTTGATAGTCTAATTCAGGATACGTTAGCGCCAAATCTCCATCAAATGCCTCAATCACTGTATTACCGGAGTTTCCACCCCAATTGGGATTAAAATCCGTATTTGCGATATCTGTATAATGTGAAGAAGGGTTTGGAGCTCCTGTTATTTGACTGAATACGGACATCACATTCGAAGCTGATTGTGACGGTTTCGGAGCGGCTGTTGAAGGCTTTTCTATGGGATCTAGTCCGCTAAAAGTAACATTATCAAAATAAACTGTGTGACCTCCGGTTCGAACGGCATAACTCGGAAAGAATATAATTTGATCCGGGTTATCGCCTCCAAGTCCATCAATCCATCTAGACATATCAAATTCCACTTCTACCCAAGCATCTGCAACAGTATTTTGCACAACTACCTCAGGATATGCACCGCCTGAACTTGTCGCAAATTTTAAAGCGACAGGAGCGGCAAAGCCTTCTTGGTAAACCATCATTTTAACTTTGCTATTGGAAACTGTAACCGCAAAAGTACCAATATCTGCACCGTGCTTAGATTCACATCCTGCACTGCCCCAGCCATCTGCTGTGCCATAATTAATAGCCATTTTAGCCACATTTGCTGAGCCGTTGATTGCATCAACAGAAGGATTTGTTGAAACGCTGAATTCTGGGTTATCCTCTCCAGCAGGAGCTTCAAAGGTAGCCCAAGTCCAATTGGCGCCATTGCCACCAGGTTCAAAATCTATTGGAGCTTTTTGGGCAAAAACCCCAGAACCTAACGAAAGGAATAATGTTGATAGAACTAATTTTTTCATGATATTTTTTTATATATTTTTTTGTTTTAATATTTACTATCCTAGCCAAAGTGACACAGCTGCTGTTATTATCAAATTTAAAAGGGCTAAAGGAATCAAACTCTTCCATCCCAGACTCATCAACTGGTCATACCTAAAACGAGGCAAAGTCCAGCGAATCCACATGAAAATGAAAATAAAGATGCTTACTTTAGTGAACATAACTCCTATTTGCAATAATCCCAAAATTGTAGGATGATTGTGCAATAAATCCATCCCCGGGAAATTATATCCTCCCAGATAAACAGCAGCCATTAAAGCAGAGCTGATAAACATATTGATATATTCTGCAAATAAATAGAATCCAAGTTTCATGGATGAATATTCCGTATGATATCCTCCAATTAATTCACTCTCGGCTTCTGCCATATCAAAAGGAGCTCTATTGCATTCTGCCAATGAGCAGATAAAGAAAATAAGAAAACCAATGGGTTGGTAAAAAATATTCCATCCCATCCCAAAGTCACCATGTTGCTGAGCAACAATATCTTTAAGACTTAATGTCTCACTTAATAGGATTACAGCAAGCAATGCAAGCCCCATGCTTAACTCATAGCTAATCATTTGAGCACTCGCTCGAATGGCTGAGAACAATGAATATTTATTATTACTAGCCCATCCACCAATCATGATTCCGTAAACTCCCATGCTTACAATACCCATAATATAAAGCACACCTATATCTACATCAGCTACCTGAAGCTCTACAGTTCTTCCAAAAACCTCTAAGCTTGTTCCCCAAGGAATTACAGCACTCGTAATACAAGCCGTAACCATGGCTATAGCTGGTCCTAAAATAAAGAGCCAACGTTCGCTGTGTGTAGGTATAATTTCTTCTTTAAAGAACATTTTACCCGCATCTGCCAAGGGCTGAAATATACCAAATGGGCCCGCTCTGTCTGGTCCTATCCTGTCTTGCATTAATGCAGCAACTTTTCGCTCTCCATAGGTGAGGTAGGTTGCAATTCCCAGTGTAATGGCAGTAAGGATAAGAATTAATATCCCTTTTTCAATGAGTAAAGCTATTTCCATTATGCTTTGTTTAATAAAGGAGTGTGGGATGGAACTTCGCGGGTATAATGCCCTTGACTAATCACTGAATGTTTATCTATTTTGCGAGGACCTTCTACCGTCCAGTCTTTCATTTCTTTCTTTTCGAAACGGCATTCGTTGCAGATAAAGTCTTTCACTTCACCATTTACATCTTTACGACCGGTCACTCTGGCAATCTCATCGCCAATCATCCATAGCACAGCTTTACCTTCACATTTCTTACAATCGCAATGGGCATCCATGGGTTTGGTATACCAAACTCTGCTCTTAAATCGAAAGGTTTTATCCGTAAGGGCTCCAACAGGGCAAACATCAATAACATTCCCTATAAAGTCGTTATCTAATGCATTTTCGATAAATGTGCTAATTTCTGCCGCATCCCCACGTTTAAGGATTCCGTGCTCTCGCTTTTCTGTCAACTGATCGGCTGTATACACGCAGCGATAGCACAAAATGCAACGCGTCATGTGTAACTTTATGTACGGGCCAATATCAATTTTTTCAAATTCTCTACGTTTAAAGTCATACCTCGATTTTGCCAAGCCATGCTCATAACTCAAATTTTGCAAGTCACACTCACCTGCTTGGTCACAAACTGGACAATCCAAAGGATGGTTCGCCAATAACATTTCAACAATTCCTTTACGAGCATCAAGCACCCGTTCACTGGTTTTGTTTTTAATTTCCATGCCGTCTTGAACGGGAGTTTGACAACTCGCCATCAATTTGGGCATAGGTCTGGGATCTTTTTCACTTCCCTTACTAACTTCCACTAAACATGTACGGCATTTTCCCCCACTACCATCGAGCGAAGAATAATAACACATGGCTGGTGGGACCGTTTCCCCACCTATTTCTCGTGCAGCATTAAGGATTGTTGTTCCTGCGGCTACCTCAACCTGTTTTCCATCAATAATTACAATTGGCATAGAGCGTATACATAGTTATACTATGAAATGCAAAAGTAAGGATTTATACGAAACCACACTCATATTTTTAAAGAATAAAAATGTAAAAAAATCTAGAAAAAATTGAAAAAAATGCGCTTCTGGCTATGAACTGTCATTTGGCTACTGATCTCGTTCTCATTCAGTTTAAACGAATGTGAATAAGAGGTATAGAACAAAGCTTTTTTTTGTTTTTAATTTGTAATCCAGTGGAAGAAAACGAGGGCTTAGATAATCAAGAGAGTGCAGAGAATACAGATGATACCCAAAGGTTTGGGAAATCTGAAGTGGTCTCTGGCATGTATAAAAACTGGTTTCTCGACTATGCCAGCTACGTTATTCTAGAGCGAGCTGTTCCTGCTTTGGAGGATGGCTTAAAACCTGTTCAACGAAGAATCTTACACGCCCTCAATGTCATGGATGATGGGCGTTTCAACAAAGTGGCCAACGTAATTGGTGCGACCATGCAGTATCATCCACATGGAGATGCCGCTATTGGAGATGCCTTGGTTAATATGGGTCAAAAGGAATTGGTTTTTGACACCCAAGGAAACTGGGGAGATGTTCGAACTGGAGACCGATCGGCTGCCCCTCGTTATATTGAGGTACGCTTAAGCACCTTTGCCAAGGATGTTGTTTTTAATGATAAAACTACCGAATGGCAGCTGAGTTATGACGGTCGTAAGAAAGAACCTGTAACGCTTCCGGTAAAGTTTCCCTTGCTGCTTACCCAAGGAGTTGAAGGAATTGCAGTTGGATTAAGCACTAAAATTATGCCGCATAATTTCATTGAACTATGCAAGGCTAGTGTTCATTTGCTCAAAGGCAAGAAAATTGAATTACTTCCTGATTTTCCTACGGGAGGATCTGCAGACTTTTCACAATACAATAATGGGTATAAGGGGTCTCGTATCCGCTGCAGAGCAACAATTGAAGAAAAGGATAAAAACACCATTCTGGTTAAAGAGATTCCTTTTGGCACAACAACTTCTTCGCTTATTGATAGTATTATCAAAGCCAATGATAAGGGGAAAATAAAAATTAAAAAAGTAATTGACAATACAGCTGCAGAAGTTGAGATTGAAGTTCAGGTAGCCAGTGGAATTAGCAACGATCAAATCATTGATGCGCTGTATGCTTTTACCGATTGTGAAGTGAGCATATCTCCACTCTGTTGCGTTATTGTAGATAATAAACCTGAGTTTATTGGAGCCACCGATATTCTAAAATTAAACACCCAAAACACCATGCACTTGCTCCGAAGCGAGTTAAATATTCGCATGCAAGAACTGGAAAACAAGTGGCATTTTAGTAGCTTAGAAAAAATATTCATAGAGAATAGAATTTATCGAGATATTGAAGAGTGTGAAACCTGGGAGGCTGTTATTGAGGCTATTGATAAAGGATTAAAACCCCACATTAAGCATTTAAAGCGAGAGGTGAATGAGGAGGATATTGTAAGACTTACAGAAATTAAAATTAAGCGCATCTCTAAATTTGATTCTTTTAAAGCAGACGAAATTATCCAGTCTTTGGAGGATGAAATTGCGATCACCAAAGGGTACCTTGAAAATCTGGTGGACTATACCATTAACCATTACGAACGGTTATTAAAAAAATACGGAAAAGGGCGGGAACGCAAAACCAAAATAGCCAATTTTGGAACAATTACAGCTCAGGTTGTAGCTGTTGCAAATGTTAAATTATATGCCAATTTTGAAGAAGGTTTTATTGGAACCAGCTTAAAAAAGGATACTTTCATTTGCGAATGCAGTGATTTGGACGATATCATCGCAATAGGTGAGGATGGAAAGTACTCCGTAACTAAAATTAGTGCGAAGAATTTTGTTGGCAAAAACCTGATACATGTAGATGTTTGGCGCAAAAACGACGATCGGACCACTTATAATGCGGTGTATCATGATGGAACCAGCAAAAAATCTATGGTTAAGCGATTTAATGCGACCAGCATGATTCGCGATCGAGAATATGATATAACTGCAGGCAACCCGAAGAGCAAGCTTCAATATTTCAGTGTAAACCCAAATGGAGAAGCAGAGAAAGTAATGGTGCACTTGAGTAATATGGCAAATGCCCGTCTTAAGCAATTCGAATATGATTTTAGTACGCTAGCGATTAAAGGAAAAACAAGCAAAGGAAACTTGTTGACCAAATATCCTGTTCGAAAAATTGAACTAAAGGAAAAGGGAATCAGCACTCTGGGTGGAATTCACTTTTGGTGGGATTCCGCAACAGGTCGCATAAATACAGACGGCTATGGGCAAGAGTTAGGAGAGTTTTACGGAGAAGATTTATTACTCATTTTAAGCAAATCAGGAGAATATGAACTGGTAAAACCTGAGGCAAATAGGAGGTTTGATGCAGCTCACGTTGAAATAATTCAAAAATTCTATCCAAACCAAGCCATTAATGCAATTCATGAAGATGGAAAATCAGGGAAGCAATACGTCAAACGGTTTTTAATTGAAACCACCACTTTAGATAAGGCGTTTTTATATATTAGTGAAGAAAAAAAGAGTAAGCTTCTATTTGTAAGCACCAATTCAGCCATTGAATTACTCATAACGACGGAAAACAAGAAAAAAGAGAAAGACTCGTGGAACCTAAATTTAAAAGAATTCATTGATATTAAGGGCTGGAAAGCGCTGGGGAATCGATTGAGTCAGGACAAACTTAAGAAAATAAAACATACGGGTGAATTAATTGGAGAAGCGCCCCCGCGAGAATCGCAAAATATCTCTGAAAATGTAGATAAAAATAGCGGGCAAATGAATTTACTTTAGTGAGCCAAACTACACAATGTAAGGCCAACAGTTAAGTTACTTCTCCCACTCCTTAATATAATCCGTCAAGATTCGATATACTTCTGCTTCACTTGGCGAATCAGATAACATTTCTAAATGCTTTTGAATAGTGCCCTCATCTCCGCGAATAGCTGGACCGGTCTGGGCTTCTTTTGGATCATGAGCCATTGCATTTCGAACGGTTTCCTCAATGAGCGGAATGAGATAATCGAAAGGCAAAGATTTTAGAACTTGATGGCTGGCCTGAAAGATGGCATTGGTAAAGTTGTTCGCAAAAACGGCCGCTAAATGGAGCCTCTCACGTTCTTGATCCGTACTTATTTGATATTTTAAACCACAATCCTCAGCCAATTTTACCAATTGCTGCTTGGTTTTCTCATCCCCTTGAATAAATATAGGAATGTTTTCCCAAACTATATTCTGCCCCGAAAAGGTTTGCAAAGGGTAAAAAACACCTTTTTTAGCAGATTTGAGTATATCTACGGAATCAGCTCCGCTGCAATGAATCAGGCTTGCTTTCGTTTGACTTAAGTCCTGAGAAATTTCAGAAATAACAGCACTCGGGCAGGTAATAAAAACCAAATCATCCTCTTGAATCTCTGATTGAGCATATGTATAACTAAATCCTGCTCGGCTTGAACTTATAACAACGGGGTATTTTAGATTTTTGAATAAGTCATACAAAGCTTGGCCTACTCTACCAGCTCCCAATATGCTTATTCTTTGTCTCATCCCAATACCTTCTCTCTTGCCCTATTAAAAGCTGAAACGCCAAAACCAAGGCCCACCAAAATAGTGCCTAACCAAACTAAATTAATCCAAGGAAATTCCAACACTTTCATAACCACATAGTCTTTGGTTGGTTCTTTCTCGCCCACTGTTACTTTATACGAAGCGCCTGTTGCATTGGGTTTAATTTCTTCAATACTTATTAAAGCTCCCAGCTCATCCTTTTGGGCTGCAATGGTTTGTATTTGGCCAGATTCTGGATCCATCGTAAATATTGGATACAGCATACCGGTATCACTTAAACGCTCGGCATATACCTGAAAACGTACAGCAAGCCCCGCCACGCCCTGCGCTTTTTCCATGGATAGAATGGTGTACTTTATTTTTCCTGAACTGGAAAGAAAGGTTTCTCCTTCTACCACTTCTACGGTTTTAAACTGGGCATAAGGCTCTTTCTTATCTTGGCCACTCTCATAATTTACATGAGTAAATACATCTTTGTGCAGATAATGTTTGGTACTAGGCTCAGCCAACAAACCCATTTTAGGATTATTTTGGATGGTTGGCTGCACTTCAAAGTTTTCATCTTTGTTGTAAAAATTTAAATAGAAAACTTTATCTATGCCTTTCTCTCCCATAATTGTATCTTTCGAATACTTTACGGTATAAGGACCTATTTGGTCTGGAACATTTTTAAATAAAATTCTATTTTGATGATTAAAATCAAAAGCACTCTGGTCTTTCTCACCTTTCTCGTTGGTCTCAGAAATTAAACTTAGACCATTGGACGATGCTGAAAGTATTTTCTTATTTACCGAAGAAACAATAATTCCTACCATTAAAACACCAAACCCGGCGTGAGCAATGCTGGAACCGCTGCGCATAAAACCAATTTTTCGGTTGGCAATATAGTACTGAGTATTACTGATGATGAGCCAAATGGAAAAGAACAAGAAAAGCACAAAACCTATCTCTCTAAATTCCCAAGCCATGGTAAGCAATAAGGTAATTAATATAGATATACTAAGGGATATAGTTAAGGGTTTCTTAAGTTTAGCTAAATCTGTATCTCTATATCTAAACCACTGCCCCAAAGCCATCATTAACATGATTGGCATGGCCATCCACAATTGGATATCGTTGTATTTTTGAGCTTCTGGAACTGCCATATTATATCCAAAAACTTTATTAATTACGGGTATACTTGTGCTGGAAATAACCTGCACTAAACTTAAAATAAGCAACATGCTTCCAATAAGCATCCAGAACTCTCTGCTGGTCCACTTTTCATCTCCATCTACGCTGTTTGTTCTCTTGCGCAAAAAGTAGATGTATCCTCCAATAGAGGCTGTAAGCAGGCCAATATTTAGCCATTTTGTTCCAAGTCCAAAAGCTTCTAAGTTGGATGCAGGCAAAAGGCTGCTCAAAAGCACAATGAAGAGTACAAGAATTGGGAACCCCCATTGTACGACTCTTAAAAGTTTTTTATTATCTATGGTAACCCATAAGCTAATCCATATAAAAGTAAAAAGGAATAAGAGCAACTGACCACTCAATCCTAAATCTGTAAAACTATGCACACTGGCTTCTCCTAAAATTCCGCTGCGCGTTAAAAAAGTAGCGTAGAGTACCAAAAGAAAACTGAGTTGCAAAAGAAAATGAGAACCAAAAATTTGTCGACCTGTAGCCCGAGCAATAAGAACCATATGCATGGCTGCTGCCATAATTAACCAGGGCAATAAACTCGCATTTTCCACTGGATCCCAGGCCCAATACCCACCAAAGCTTAAACTTTCATAGGCCCACCAGCCTCCCATCATAATTCCTACACCTAAAATTCCAACACATATTAAACTCCAAATTAGCGCTGGTCGCAACCAATCTCGTGTATCCTTAATCCATATAGCTGTTAAACTGTAAGCAAAGGGAACGACGGCTGTGGCAAAACCAAAGAATAATGTAGGCGGATGAATAACCATCCAAGGGTTTTGCAACAATTGATTTAACCCGTTTCCATCTTTATATATTTCTAAATAGGCAGCCTTTCCTTTGGCTGCCAAAATGGGAATATTTAAACTATCGGGACTTTTTAAACGCAATAAATCAAAGGGTGAGCTGCCAATAGTAAAATCCAATAATGGAACTTCTACTCCTAGCAACATGCTTCCTAGAGCTACTTGAGTAAAGGCAATAACAGCCAAAACACCTGGCATAAACTTATCAGATTTCCGCAACAGAATCATTCCAATAAAGCCGGTCCAGAACATCCATAGAAGGAAACTCCCTTCTTGCCCTTCCCAAAAACAGGATATCATGTACTTGAGCGGCAATGTATTGCTGCTGTGTTTCCAGGCATAATGATACTCGTAAAGGTGAGCAAATATGATGTAGAATAAGGTAATAAAGATACCTACAACGGATGCGAACTGAATTTTAAAGGCTACTTTAGCCCAAGCCATTTGCTTGGCATCTTGTTCTTTACTATTAAAGAAAAAAACCAGCGTTGAAAATATGGCAGCCATAAAGGCTAACACCACAAAAAAATGTCCTAGATTACCAGGCCACAATGTTTCATTTAAAAATGTAATTTTCTCCACTTATTCTGGGGCTTCTTCGTATTTACTTGGACATTTACTCTTAATGTCATCTGCTAAAAAATGATCTTCTTTGTATTTACCTATTAGGAGTATCTTACTGCCGCCCTTACCCATCTCAGATGGCTTTGGGTGGTGATAAACAATTTTACTGCCAACATTTAGAGAATCGATGGCATGAAATACAAGATAATTTGCATCGATCTTGGGATTGTATTCTATGGCTTTACTTTCATCCAGAGTACATAAAACATGCACTTGCTTATCTGGATCGTCTTTAGCTATATTTTTTGCTCCATCAAAGCCCACATAACTGGTTGTGTCTCCGTATAAACTTACTACTACACCTATTCCAACGGCGGCAATAACAAGCAAAATGATGTGACTTAGTTTCATTTATCTAATTTATTAATTTTTCGATCCAAGCGAATCATGTATAAAGCAATACCAAGAAATATGACTATTAGAACGGTAATAACCACATTGTGCTTTGCATTTCCTCTTAAAACCTCTTCTGCGGTTCCCGCTTGCAATGCTGCAGAAGCAAAAAGTGCAAAAAGGCTTAGTATTCCTTTGAATTGTTTCATTTAATCTTTCTTCGTTCTATTTTATATTTAATATTGGCAAGCCACAAAAAGAACATAATCCACCCAGCCACGGCAGGGTAAAAGTACATTCTAAGCGTATTATTCATATCATATTGATTAAAGCCTACTGTTCCCCCAGTTCCTGGATGCAGTGAGGTGGGCGAAAGTTTAGGCATAATTGCAATAAGAGCAATAAAAATTGGAAATATGAATATATTGTATTGAGCGGATAGCTTTGCTTTTTGGTACGGGTCTGTGATGGACATTCGCAGAAGCATATAGGCGAGGTACATAAACATACCAATGGCCACTCCCTGTAGTTTTGGGTCTTCTTTTGGCCAGTATCCTCCCCAAGTTACTTTAGCCCATACCGCGCCGGTAATACAACCTAAAATACCACATAGGATGGCTACATTTACCAAGGAGTAAACTTTTGCGTCCACCTCTAAGATAGGCTTGCGTAAATATTTAATGGAATGCCAACAACTGGCTCCTAAAAGAGCAATCATGGAGAACCATAAGGGAACATGAAAAACCAAATTTCGTATGCTCTCGTAGAGCAAGGTTAAAAATGGAAATGAACCATTGGCCAGACTCTGTTTTTCGTCATTACTAAGTTTTGTTACAATGGCTAAAGCGGCAGAATCGTCGTTATGAATCACTCGAGCCCCATAATTTAACTTACTCCAAATGCCATTTACCTTGGCAAATACATCAAAAATGATGGAATCTTTTCCAACATTGGCAGGCACTCTTACCTTGGCCTGAGCTATTCCAGTATTTTTCCAAGAAACAAAATCGGCTTCAAATGAAATGGAATCTTTGCTAAATAAAATTTTATTGACTTCTGGATGTACTCCTGGATTGTAAATGGATAGATCTATTTCTTGCATTTCCCCTGCGACTAAATCATATGGACTTACCGCTGTAAGGGATACCTTAAGAGGAGTAAGTAGTCCTCCAACCATGGAAAATAAAATGAGTAGAATTCCTAAATATTTCCACCAATTTTTCTTTAAATGCACTTTGCAAAATTAGTGATTAAATGGGCAAGAACAAACTAAAAAGACATGCATTTAAGACCTAAAATAAACCCGGATTTTTAGGTTCTTGCAATTCTTCATATCCCTTGTCTATTTCAATAGCACTTTCTTTGGCAGCAGTACTAGCCAAATAGTCGCAGCGCTCATTTTCTGGGATGCCCGCATGCCCTTTCACCCAATTAAAACGTACTTTATGCCTAAGCAAGAGCGGGAGTAAGGCTTTCCATAAATCCGTATTCTTCACTTTCTTCCAGCTTCTTCGTTGCCAGCCTCCAATCCAATCTTTGTTAATGGCATCGCATACGTATTTACTATCACTATACACATTCACTTGGCAGGGTTTTGTTAATTTCTGCAATCCCATAATTACGGCCAATAGCTCCATGCGATTATTAGTACTTCGTCTAAAACCACAACTAAGCTCTGCCCTATTCTTACCTGATAATAGCACCACGCCATACCCACTTGGTCCTGGATTGCCTAAAGCGGCTCCATCTGTATATATAGTTACTTCCGTCAGAGGGAGCAAATATAGGATGAGAATAGTTCAAAAAGCGCCCGCTGATAGATTTCATTTAAATCTAAAAATCTAAAATGCCTCAAAATTCAGTCTAAATTTAAGGCTGGGTAGATTTACATTTGCAGGAAGTATTTAAAAATGGCAAAGAAGACGCATTCGGAGGTTAATGAAACATCTATAGATGAATGCATTGCTATACTTAAAAAACTGGTTCAAAACACGGATCTTCTCTTTGATCTTCCGGAGGATAAACGCATTGAATTAATGAAGGCTTCGGGGTCCTTATCCAGGCCAAATAGAGATGAGTTTGACCGACGCAGAAAGGAGGCGAAGAAAGCGGCAAAGCGCAAGCAGGTGGAACGCGACAAGCATGCGAGAAAAGAAACGGGCATCCGTTCTGCTCGGGAGGCTTCTGTTTTTGTAGCTCCTATTATGCTAGGCGCAGGGCATGTGCATGAGGACAGGCCTGAGCTGGAATCGGCACGGAACTGCTATGTATGCAAAACCATGTATACCAAATTGCATCATTTTTATGATGCCATGTGTCCTGAATGTGGCGATTTTAACTATGCAAAGCGTTTTCAAATGGCAGATTTAGATGGCCAAGTTGCTCTGGTAACGGGTTCTCGCCTAAAAATCGGGTATCATATTAGCTTAATCATGCTAAGGGCTGGCGCAACTGTTATTGCGACCACTCGCTTCCCTGTAGATTCTGCATTGCGGTTTTCAAAGGAAGAGGATTTTCATAAATGGGGGCATCGGCTTAAAATTCATGGATTGGACTTGCGCCATATTCCTAGTGTAGAAATGTTCTGTAATTTTATTGAAATGCAGTATTCTCGCCTGGATATATTAATTAACAATGCAGCTCAAACGGTAAGGCGACCGCCAGGTTTTTATGCTCATTTAATGCCGAATGAGGGATTAACTATGGAGCAATTACCGGCCAATGCAAAAACCTTACTCACAGATCATGAGTATTGCGTAAACAGCATACACCAATCGGCAAAAACATCGAATGAAAAGCAAAAAGCGATGCCGGTCACTTGGCATGGACAAGAGCCAGGAATTGGCTTAAGGGCTTCAGCTAAATTATCGCAAATCCCATATAGCATGGATCATTCTATTGCAACAAACGAGGTGTTTCCTGAGGGAAAATTAGATGCGGACTTGCAACAGGTAGATTTGCGTAAAACCAATAGCTGGCGATTAAAATTAGGTCAAATTGAAACTCCTGAAATGGTGGAAGTTCAATTGGTAAATGCGGTGGCTCCTTTTGTTCTGTGTAATCGTTTAGTAAATCTAATGCGAAAGGAAAATACTGGACTAAAACACATTATCAATGTATCTGCCATGGAGGGGAAATTTCATCGCTTTCACAAGGAGGATAGACACCCACATACTAATATGGCTAAAGCGGCCTTGAATATGATGACGCATACCTCGGCTTTAGATTTTGCCAAGGATGGCATTTATATGAATGCGGTAGATACGGGCTGGGTTACCGATGAAGACCCCATTGAATTATCCAAAAGAAAGGAAGAAGAACACGATTTTCAGCCTCCTTTAGATATTGTAGATGGTGCTGCTCGGGTTTTAGATCCTTTAATAGATGGGATAAATACTGGCAAACATTGGTGCGGTAAATTCCTTAAGGACTACCGACCTATAGATTGGTAGGAGAAAATTTTCTTAAGACTTTACTTCTATATTCTCGCCCAATTGACTTAGCATATCCATGGCTTCTGCCATATTTTCAACTGGATTTATGGTAAGAATTAAGGCTTTTGCCGTTTGTTTCATGCTAAATTTTGAGGGGTTGTTTAACACATATTGCATGAGTTGTTCAAAAGCTTTGCTCTGAAAGACAGGAGCATTCTCATCTCCGGGGAAATATAAACGCAGCGCTTTTTTTCGAAAGGTGATTTTCTCAAAACCCATTTCCATGCCTAGCCATTTCAGTTCCATGGTTTTAAACAATTCTTTGGTTTCGAATGGAACTAATCCAAAACGGTCCATTAATGCTTCTTCAAATTGAACCAAATCTTCTTTGGTTTTAGCCTTGGACAAATCGTTATAAAGGGAAAGTCTTTCGGTAGTACTAGTTACATACGATGCCGGTATTAAGGTTTCGTAGTCCGTTTCTATCTGGCATTCTCTGCTGCGGATGTCTAGTTCTTCTTCCTTATACAACTCGGAGAACTCATCTTCTTTTAATTCTTTAATGGCTTCGTCTAGAATTTTTTGGTACATGTCAAAACCCATTTCATTAATAAAACCGCTTTGCTCTCCTCCCAATAGGTTTCCTGCACCTCGAATATCCAAATCTCTCATGGCTACTTGAAAGCCGCTTCCTAAATCACTGAACTCTTCAATGGCTCGAAGCCTTTTCTTCGCATCATCTGGCAAACCACTTAGCCCTGGAGTAAGTAAATAGCAATGCGCTTTTACATTACTGCGGCCCACTCTACCACGCATTTGGTGTAAGTCACTCAGTCCAAACATATGCGCATTATTTATAATAATGGTATTTGCATTGGGAATATCTAACCCGCTTTCGATAATAGTTGTTGCCACAAGCACTTCGTACTCTCCATTAATAAAGCGTAGCATATTATTTTCTAGCTCTTCTCCACTCATTTGCCCATGAGCAACGGTGGCCTTTACGCCGGGACAAATCGTTTCTACCATATTTAAAATTTCATAAATATCGCGAACTCTGCTATGCACAAGAAAAACCTGCCCACCCCGACCCACTTCATCATTAATGGCCTGGGCTATTATTTCCCTATTAAACATATGCAACTCGGTATGCACCGGTTGCCTATTGGGTGGTGGAGTATTAATAATGCTTAAATCTCTAGAACCCATTAAACTAAATTGCAAGGTTCTGGGTATTGGAGTGGCTGTTAAAGTCAGAGTATCTACATTGAGCTTTACTGCCTTTAATTTGTCTTTTGCAGCTACCCCAAATTTTTGCTCTTCATCAATAATCATGAGGCCCAAATCTTTAAACTTAATGTCTTTACCAATGAGGCGATGAGTTCCAATAATAATATCAACTTGGCCTGCTTCCAGTTTCTTTAGGGTTTCTTTTTGACTTTCCCTGCTTTTAAAACGATTGAGATAATCGACATTTACAGGAAATCCTTTAAACCGTTTAATGAAGGTTCTATAGTGCTGCTGCGCCAAAATAGTAGTTGGCACAAGTATGGCCACTTGTTTGCTATCACACACCGCTTTAAACGCAGCTCTCATGGCCACTTCCGTTTTTCCAAAACCTACATCGCCACAAACCAAACGATCCATTGGAGATGGACTTTCCATGTCTTTTTTTACCGCTTCTACAGATTTAAATTGATCGGGGGTGTCTTCATAAAAGAAAGACGCTTCCATTTCGACCTGCATATAATTATCTGGGGAAAACTGAAACCCATTTTGAGTTTTACGTTTCGCATATAATTTGATTAATTCTCGCGCGATATCTTTAACCTTTGACTTGGTTTTAGTTTTTTGTTTTTCCCATTGAGCACTTCCTAATTTATGCATTTTAGGATGCGTGCCGTCTTTGCTTGAATACTTCGCAATTTTATGCAAACTGCTTACGCTCACATAGAGTAAATCATTGTCTTTGTAAACTAAACGAACCACTTCTTGCATGACTCCAAGCATTTCCATTTTTTCAAGTCCAGAAAAACGACCTATTCCGTGATCAATATGAGTAACAAAGTCTCCAGGACGCAGATTCTTTAGCTCTCGTAAGGTTAAAGCGGCATTTCCGCTCATTTTACGTTTGCTTTTCGGCAAGTAAAATTTCCCAAATAATTGATGCTCCGTAACCAAAGCCAAATTAGATTCCAAGTCTACAAAACCAGCACTTAACCCATGATAGATGGGTACGTAATCAGAATTCACGTTCAAGTCATTGAGAATAATTTCAATTCGCTCCAGTTGTTTGGGATTATCTGCAAAGACAAGCGTGCTCACTTTGACTTTATCATTATCCTTAATCCAATTTCCAAAAAGGGTAAAATCCCTGTTGAAAGAGGGTTGTAAGTTTTGTCGAAAGGTGACCACTGTTCTTATTCCTTTTGGTTTTACTGTACCCCAATGGATTTGAGTAAATGCGTCTAAACTACTCTGATATTGCGTGGGAGTTTGCCATATTTCCTTCGGTTCTACCCCTAATTCACCTAGGTCTCGGCTTGTTTGTGCCAGTTGTAGATTTTTGATATATTGAGACTCAAATTCCTCCTGAAACATCACTGCATCTCGATGGAAAATAAGGGTATCCTTTGGGAAATAACTTAAAATTGAATCTGAGTATTCTTTCTTTTCTTGAACATTGGGGAGTAGCGTAAAAAATTCTATTTCTGTTTCACTTAATTGAGATTGTGTATCAAAGCGTTTGATTTTATCAATTTCATCGTCGTCTAGTTGAATTCTAAAAGGCTTTTCATGAGCAAAGGAGTATATATCGACAATCCCGCCTCTCACACTAAACTGACCGGGCTCCAGAACAAAATCCTCGAACGTAAAGCCATTTTCTTGCAAGAATTCCATCAAAAAATCTACGTCGAGTTTTTGACCGCGGTGAAATTCCATGGCCTGTTGATCCACATCCTCCTTTTTCGCCACCCATTCGGTTAGGGCAGCACTATAAGTTACATGAACACGTGCTTTAGACTTCCCTAATATATTTAAGGATTCGATACGCTCTTGAATTTTATGAGCGTGAGTATTGCTTATTTTAAGGGGCTTGATGAAGCTATCTGGTATCCAGTTTACAGGTTCTCCTGCTAAAATATTTTCGATATCTGTTTTAAAGGACAAGGCTTCTTCGGCATTTGGAAGAATAGCTAATATGGGTTTTTGGAGGTTGGAGAAAATAGATGAGGCCAAAAATGCGGGCCCTGAAGCAACAACCCCTTCCATAAAAATATTTTTGGATGAGGATGTCTGAAGTGTATTTAGTAATTCCTGAGTCCCTTTATTTTGGGCAAGTTTATCAAGTATCTCATGAATATTCAAAGCATGGCAAAAATAAGTTCAAAATAGAGACTATGCACCTGAAATATCTAAGAAATAAGGTAATTCTAACAAACAGTTACATCCATCCGAAGCCAAAACCCAAGCCAAAATAGCTGCGATTTAAAAAGCTAGCGCGCTCTGACTCGGAAAATCTATAATTAGGTCCAGTAGAAATACCCGCTTCAATTTTTAGACTGAGCCATTTTCTCCTAAAATCACCCTGTAATTTCAGGCCTCTTTGCTTTGAACTTGTAACCATAGGAAAATAATTCCGTATTCCTCCTTTGCTTCGGATCTGCATGGAATTATCATAGCTATCGGCCAACAAGTGTACATAACTTAAACGAACCATGGTTAAAGCCTTATATCGCTTAAAAACTTGCTTTCCATTGGGCAATAATATGCTAGATTTTGACCAAGCGGTCGTCATTAATGCTAAGCCTGCACTGGCCTCTGAAAAGGTTTCAGGCAAGCTAAGTTTATTTCCATTGGGATTATTGGCATTGCCCCAGGTAATGGCTGTAAACTCGTCGCTACCCGTTTGGATATATCTTTTACCTCTATTGGCTCCGGCGATAAATCCAAATCGAAAGTTTCTTTTGATTGGATATTGCCAAGTATACATTAAGCCTTTTTCTGACGTTTGATAAGTTATAAACTTAACTTTTTCTTTTTTAAAGGGGAGCAAGGCAAATTCTACTTGGGCGGAAGACTCGAATGCAGATTTCTCATCGGTACTTAAGCCAAGGGATGTAAATGCTTGAACATGAGCAGCAACATATATAAAAGCTTTGGGCGTAAAGAATGCCTTGGCATGCAACCCTAACAAGGGAGATCCGCCAGCAACGGTTGGAACTTGAGTTATGCCATTGCAATCAAAACCCCAAAAGGTATGGTTTGGATTATTGTAAACATTCTCTGAAACAGTTTTAACTTCCTTGGTATCCGTTGGATTATTTACCTGAGCCTCTGCGATTGTAGGAGTAAAAAATTGAAGAAATAAAAAAATAAAAAATAAAAATCCTATTCTGATCTCTCCTTTATATCCCACAACTCGAAGATACGAATATTTCCGCGAGATTGCATATTGATAACAAAAACATCACTCAAAATTATCTTAGAAAACCGTTGATTGTTTGCATTGTAAACCCAGTCTTGTTCTGCATTTAGCCCAATCCTTGTGATTTCTTTCCGTTGATCAATTTTAGTTTGGTCTTGAGTTTTAATGTAATCCAGCAACTGCTGTTTTAACATTTGTTTCTCGGCAGCCTCTGCTTTGTTTTGAGCATGAACTCCATATATCTGCGAGGGTTCCGAAATTGTTTCAATCTTAATATTACCCATGATTGGAATAATATTCTGATTGATTGGCGAGGGGACGTTGCGCATTTGCAGGTATACATTGGCCTCATTAAACGTATCTCCGGCAATTCTAAACATATGAATATAGTCTGCATTAATGGCATTAGCAACGAACAACGGATCTTTGAAAAGTTCCGTCGAAGCCTTTAACGATGCTAAATCAATTAATTTATTTCTGTACTTTGCTTGTTCTGAGGCCACTAATATTGCAGAAAAATCTTGGTAGTTTAATAAGGTTTTCACATCCCCAGAATCGGTGAATTCCCATACGAAACTCATTTTTTTTGTGGTGTCAATCCCATCATAGGGAATGGTACAACTTTCATTGCGGTACATTTTCATTTTATATACCAAAGGGCGCAGTTCAAGAAAATGAAGATAATTCGTATCATTATAAACATCCAAAAAGAAGTTATTCTCATTGGTTATGTATTCTTGCTTAATCACCCGATACGTAAAAGACTTTGTTGTAGAGAGATTATTAATAACAGTTATTGTTTTTTGAGCTGAAACTACTGTTAAAAAGAAAAACGCGGACAAAAATGAAAGAAATCTCATGTGTTTATATAAATGCAAATCAAGTACTAATACTTTTCTAAGACGACAATTTTGTTAAATAGTTTACTCCTTTTCAAAATAAACTGGATCAATTAAATTCAACATTTCAGCTGTTTTAAGGAAGGGCCCTTGTACATTATTAGTGAGTACAGCAAAACACATGTTTTCATCTACGCATCTCCAGAAATAAGTCCTAAACCCTTTCCACCAGCCATTATGATACACCCACTTATGGCCATTATGCCAGATCACTCTCCAACCTAGGCCATAATACATACCTCTTTTTGAACTGGCAAGAGCAATGGGTGTCCACATTTGGTTTTTTGAACCTCCATGCACAATATCAGACGTTCTTAATGCCTGATCGTAGAGATACATTTCGTACGTATTGCTGTAAACACCTTTATCACCAGTGGTTCCGTTTAGGGGAAGATCTTCATAAATACGCCACCTTTCATATCCTTGTACACTATATCTTTTTAAAGGAATACTATCAAAATCACAAATATGAGAATAAACCATTCCGGCAGGTTCCATGATTCGTTTTTTTACAAACTGTCTAAAATCCATTCCAGCAATTCCACTAATAATATGAGCCATTAATGAATAATTCGTATTGCTATAGTGGTAGTACCTACCAGGCTTATTAAAGGATTTATAGGATTGTTTATTCAGTTGACTTATGACATCGCTATTGTGCATTCGTCGGAATGCATAGGGCCAATATTTTTGCTTAAAGTAGAAATAATCTGGCAATCCACTCGTGTGGGATAAAAGATCTTTAATAATGAGATTCTCCCGCTTTAATTTCGGAATATACCAATGCACACTGTCTTCTAAAGCCATTTTCCCTTCCTGAACCAGAATCATTGCTGCAGTACCTGTAAATGTTTTTGAAACACTGGCTAGCTGAAATAAATCATCATCTATGAATGGGTCTTTCTTACTAAAGTTTGCGTAGCCGAAATGGCCTCGAACCATGCTATCGTTTTTATGAAACAAATAGGTGCCACTAAAAATCTTCTTTTTGTATTGAGCTTCAAAGAAATCAATAATTCTAGTGTTTTGTTTGGGCGAAAATACTTCAAATTCTTTGTTTTTATAAGGACTTTTTACAATGACTTGCACTGCTGGCTTTGCAACAAAAGTACTATCTGCATACCCATAGGTATAGGTAAACAGAACACACAAAAACACAGCCAAACGCATGCTACAAAGTAAAAGGACAAAACACTACCATTCCATTCACTTATTCACAGGTTTACAACCAAACAAACCAACCAATTCAAAAGTAGAAGGCCCATTTACAATCCCTTTGATTGCAAAGAACAAGTCCCACAACCTAATTGCAAACTGCTTGCAATAAAGTAATGATGCAGCCATTGCTTTGTTGTAATTTTGCGATGCCTTGGGAAAAATAAGTATTAATATTAAGGAAGGGAAAATCAAGAAAAATGATACCATCGTAGGCATTGACCTCGGTACCACACATAGTCTCATATCCTATATTGACCCTGATAAAAAGGAACCGGTTATTATCCGAACAGATAAAAATGTGCTTGTTCCTTCAATCATTCACATTACAGAAAATGGAGATGTAGTTGTAGGAGATACAGCGAAAAAAGCGCTCCTGCATAAACCTGAAAATACCATATTTTCCGTCAAACGTTTATTGGGGAAATCTTACAAAGATTTGGATACGCACAAGAAAGACTTTAGCTATAGTATAATTGATGATGAGGATGACAAAATGGTTAAAGTGGCTGTATCTGGAAAATACTATTCGCCAATAGAACTGAGTTCCATGATTCTTTCTGAACTAAAATCCCGAGCAGAAAGTGCGCTAAAGCAAAGCATAAGCAAAGCGGTGATAACCGTTCCCGCATATTTTAATGATAGCCAACGACAAGCTACACGCGACGCAGGCAAATTGGCCGGATTAGAAGTATTGCGTATTATAAATGAGCCAACGGCAGCCAGCTTAGCATATGGCCTAAACGAAAACTTTAAAGAATTAAAGACTGTCTTAGTTTATGATTTCGGGGGAGGAACCTTTGATGTAAGTATATTATCTATAGAAGGAGGCGTTTTTGAGGTTCTTAGTACACACGGAGATACTTTTCTTGGAGGAGATGATATCAGCTATGCAATTCAAGACCACTGGAAACAGAACTACTCTTTAGCACTAAGTAAAGAAACAGATAACCAACGATTGAGGTTTGCTGCAGAAGATGCCAAGATAGCTTTAAGTCAATCACAGCACTTCGAAACGACCTTAAGTTTTGATCAGGGTCCCATTCAGTTAGAATTAGACTTTGAAACCTACTCAAAGCTTGCCATGCCTTGCATTGACAAAACAATAGTAAGCATAAAAAAAGCACTCCTAGATTCCAGCAAAACACCTGAAGCAATTGATCATGTGGTTTTGGTTGGAGGAAGTACAAAAAGTATGGTTGTTCAAAATGAATTGTCTAAAATTTTTCCTGAGCATAAAATAAATAACAGCATTAATCCAGATGAGATTGTTGCTCTTGGTGCGGCCATTGAAGCGGATATTCTTGCAGGAAATCGATCGGACACCTTATTGTTAGATGTAACTCCATTAAGCCTTGGAATTGAAACATTAGGAGGCTTAATGGATGTGATTATACCCAGAAATACAAAAATTCCATCGGGAGCAGCTCGGGAATATACAACCTCAAAAGATGGTCAAGTAAATATTAAAATTAACGTCTACCAGGGAGAGCGAGAATTGGTTGATCAAAACCGAAAACTGGCTGAATTTACGCTCTCAGGAATACCAGCTATGCCTGCTGGCCTAGCTAAAATAGAAGTTAAATTTGTTCTTGATGCCGATGGAATATTGCAAGTAAAAGCAACAGAACTTAGGAGCAATGTTTCGCAAGACATAGAGGTTAAGCCTCAGTATGGGCTTACAGATAAGCAAGTGGAAGACATGTTATTGGAAAGCCTTAAAAATGCAAAGCCAGATATGGATCACAGACTCTTAATAGAAGTGCAAACAGAAGCGGAGCAAATGATTTATCTCACAGAACAGTTTTTATCTAAACATGGCGAGGTAGTGAATAAAGAAGAACGAGAAAAAACCAATGGCTTCGTTAACCAGTTAAAAGAAACCATTCAAAATAAAGATCGGCATATAATAACTCAGCATATTGAAACGTTAAATGAGTACACCAAGCCATTTGCAGAAAGAGCTATGAACATAGCTGTTGCTGCTTCACTAAAAGGAAAAAAAATATAATGACTCGATTTATATACCTCTTAATATTCACATTTATTTCTCAGGGATTGTTCTCTCAAACCATGAGCAATACACCCGAGGAGATGAATGAAGCCTTTGAGCGCTCTCCCTTAGCCTTAAAACTAGGTATTTCTATAAATCAATGGCTTGGAACTGAGGTTAGTAATCCAAGACCAGGAACAGGATTTATGGCGGGCTTTGTATACGCTGCTAAAGAGGCAGATAAAGGAAATGTAGGATTTCAGACTGAACTAAATATTCGATTGAATAAATATCCTTTTGCCAATGAAGATCAAGGAAAATCTGCCTTAACACGAATTTCACTTATTCAAGCTGAGATTCCTATTTTAGGAGCATATGCCTTAAGTTCTCCAAATAGCGACAGGTACAAGAACATCCTTTTTGGATTAGCTCCCGCATTTACGTTCTCATCGAGAGCCTATGTAGGTGCAGATAAATTGCCTTTAGAAAAAGACAATTATCTCGAAAGTTGGAAGTCTCTTCCGCTAGAGCCCATGGCTATTTCACTCGCTATTGGTTATCAAAGTCGATCTGATGTAGCAGGTTTTCAAGTCATGCTCAAATGGACCTTGAATGATTTGAACCGAAACTTTGCTATTGAAGGGACCCTTCCAGAAACTGGAACGGGAAAGCCTATTCGCTTACTTAATCTTGAAACTGCATTCGTATTTTAGCAGCACAAAACGCATCAAAAAGAGTATATTTACCCAAAATATACTTTATAGGTCTCATTTTGATATTCATTTTTAACAGCCCCGACTTAGTTTTGTAGGATGCAAGGTATTGGTGTATTTGATTCGGGATTTGGAGGACTCACCATATTAGAGAGTCTTCAAGAATCGATGCCCGAGCATGATTTCATGTATTTGGGTGACAATGCACGAACTCCTTATGGTGATAAGTCCTTTGAACAAGTAAACCAATATACCAAAGAGGCTATTGACTGGTTGTTTGAACAAGGATGCCCACTGGTTATTCTGGCCTGCAATACAGCAAGCGCACTGGCTCTTCGAAACATTCAGCAGATTCATTTAAAGCTAAATCATGGAGCTAAAAAACGCGTGTTAGGAGTAGTAAGACCCACTACAGAAATTATTGGAAACTATTCCAAAACCAATAAGATTGGTTTATTGGGAACTCCAGCAACCGTCGAATCAAATTCATACGGAATTGAAGTCAAAAAGTTTTTTCCGCAGGTAAGTTTATACCAAGAGGCTTGCCCTTTTTGGGTTCCCATGATAGAGGAGCATACCTACGAAGACGCGTCTTCAAAAATACAAATTCAAAAGAATTGCGAGGCCTTACTCAAAAAAAACAAGGATATAGATACCATCCTATTGGCTTGCACTCACTACCCCATTCTTTTGCCCATTATTGAAAAGATTGTTCCAAAAGAGATTCGAATTGTGACTCAAGGTGATATTGTAGCAAAAAGTCTTCTAGAATACCTTCACCGACATCCTGAGATGGAAAACTTGATAAGCAAGAATAAAAATACCGTGTTTTATACGACCGAAACGGATATTGAAAAATTTAAAGAAAAGTCAACCCATTTCTATAAAGCGATATCTACTGTTAGGCATACCAATTTAGATTTGAATGATACCTGATTCCTTAAAAGAATACTATCGTAAAATTCCTGATCTGCCTGGGGTATATAAATACTTTGACAAGCAAAACACCATTATATATGTTGGCAAGGCCAAAAGCCTCAAGAAAAGAGTGGCTTCTTACTTTAACAAACAAAAGCACGAGAATAGAAAAACGTCGGTTTTAGTAAAAAAAATTGCGCTAATTGACTTTACGGTAGTAGATACTGAAATGGATGCCTTACTATTAGAAAACAGTCTAATCAAGGAGTTTCAACCTAAATACAACATTAACCTCAAAGACGATAAGACCTACCCATACATTCGAATATCAAAAGAACGTTTTCCTAAAGTATACTCTGTGCGCAGACGAATAAAAGATGGCAGTCTCTATTTTGGTCCTTATGTTTCGTCGGGAATATTACGTGTCATTTTAGATTTAATTAAACAGCTCTACCCCATCCGAAATTGCTCTCTTAACCTCAGTCAGAAAAACATTGATGCCAAAAAATTTAAAATCTGTTTAGAATATCAAATCGGAAATTGCAAAGGACCATGCGAAGACTTGCAATCAGAAGAAGAATACAATGAAAGTATCCAGCAAATAAAACATTTACTAACCGGACACTTAGGAGAGGTTAAAAGGCATTTAAGAGATAAAATGAACCAATCTGCCGCGGAGTTTAGATACGAGGATGCGGAGCGCTATAAGAACCGTTTAGGCCTTTTGGAGAATTATAAACACAAAAGCACCATTGTAAGCCACACCATTGGTAATATTGAAGTCTTTGGAATCAGTAGCACCGATAAGATTGCCTTTGTAAATTACATGCGCTTGAGTAATGGGATTATTGTTTCCACCAAAAACCTGGAAGTGCGCAAGCGTTTGGAGGAGTCGGATGCTGAAATACTTGAATACGCCATAGGCGAACTTCATGAGGCGGAGTACAAAGAAATTGTAATTCCTTTCGATATTAATTTAAAACTTAAAGAGGTGGAATTCACCACCCCAAAAGCCGGCGACAAAAGAAAAGTATTGGATTTAAGTATAAAGAATGCCTTGTTTTTTAAACGAGAAAAACTAGGACATTATGATAAATTAAATCCACAGCATAAAACCGACCGGTTAATGACCCAAATGAAAGAGGATCTCAAATTAAAAGAGCTGCCTGTTCATATTGAGTGTTTTGATAATTCAAACCTGCAAGGAACCCATCCGGTTAGCGCATGCGTGGTTTTTAGAAATGGCAAACCTTTCAAATCCGACTATCGAATATTTAATGTAAAAACTGTAGTGGGACCCGATGATTTTGCTACCATGAAAGAGGCGCTCACCAGAAGATACAGTCGCTTACTCAAAGAAAATACCCCCTTGCCTCAACTCATCATTATAGATGGTGGAAAAGGGCAATTATCCTCAGCTGTAGAAGCACTTGGAGAAATGGAGTTGTACGGAAAAATTGCCATCATAGGAATTGCTAAACGCTTGGAAGAAATCTATTATCCAGGAGATCCTTTGCCTTTATACATCGACAAAAAATCAGAAACCCTTAAGATTATCCAACAATTGAGAGATGAAGCTCATCGATACGGAATTACCAACCATAGAAACAAGCGACTTAAGGGAGCCCTAAAAACGGAACTTACGCAAATACTAGGCATTGGCAAAGAAACCAGCGAGATGCTCTTGAGAGAGTTTAAAGGCGTGGGTAAAATAAAGAAAAGCTCTATTGATGAAATGGCAAAAGTAATTGGCCAAGCCAAAGCCACTTTGGTCTACGATTATTTTAATCCTTAGTCGCTTTTGATTTCAGGGATTTCCTCCCCTAAAAAGTGACTTTTTAGACCCTAATTAATATTGAAGAGTTCTTTAAGCGAACCTAAATAAGGTCTTAAGGCAAACTACCCCAACAATTTCCCAAATAGGTTCTTGGAGACGTTGTTTTTAAATGGCTTGCCATTGTATTCCCGTACCCATTGTATTCCTTGGGTAGCATTGGTTAAAAAGACTTCATCAGAAGTCGTCAAATGCAATTCAGTAATGGGTTGTTCATATACCTCATAGCCGTATTCTTTCGAAATATTCATGACCACTTTACGCATGACTCCATTCACGCAATACTCGCTAATGGGCGGAGTAATAATAGAATTTTTATTGTATAAAAAAACATTGCTATGATGCGCTTCTGCGATGCGCTGTTCCTGGTTAAAAATCAATGCTGCATCAGCATGGTTCTCTGCAGCATGAATTCCTGCCATTACATAGGTGAGCGAATTGCAGGTTTTTAACATGCTCGTATAATTATTATCCTTGACGAGCTCTTTAAAAGCACATAATTTCAATCCTCTTTCGGACCATGTATAAATGGGATGCTCATTCAATTCTAAAATAGCGATTGAATCATTTTTAGTTGGCGTATAATACCCCGGGCTTTCTCTATATATAGAGAGCCGCACACGGGCCGTCTTTAAACCTTCTGTTTCACATTTTTGAAGCAACAATAAACGCAAACTTCTTTCGGTGAACCACAAGGGTAATTTAATCTTTAGAAGTTTACTGCTAATATTTATACGCTCAAAGTGCGAAGCTAAATGCAGAATAGCACCTTTATGAATAAGCATCGATTCAAAAAAACCATCACCATACCTATATAAACGGTTATGTAAACTAATTTGAGGCTTATTGGGTTCTACCCATTGATTTTCAACAGCGTAGAAACTACCCATTATTTGCGTTTGCTTATTTCATCTCGAATCATAGCAGCTTTGGAATAATCTTCTTTATTAATGGATTCCTGCAACATGATATCTAATTGAGCTACGGAGTATTCGCTAAAATCATCACTTGATTTTCCGTCAGGAATAAGTTCATCAATAGACAAGCGTCCAGGCTCGTCCTCGGAGCCTTTTTTACCTTGCTGGTTGTAGGCTACTTCATCCATAATTTTATCCAAAGCAAAAATATCTACTTGGGCCTTCACTGCAAGACAAATGGCATCACTGGTCCGGCTATCCATTACCCTGTTTTCTCCATTAATTACATAATGAATTTCAGAGTGAAAAATCCCTTCATTAAAATCATTAATTACAACTTTCTCGATATTTGCATCAAGTTCAAGCAGGAAATTCAACAATAAGTCATGGGTTAGTGGCCTTTGGGTTGAAATGCCCTCTAACTCCAAATTAATGGCTTGCGCTTCGTTTGTTCCAATCAGAATAGGCAAAATCCGTCCCTTCTCCTCATCATATAGAGAAAGCGTGTATGCTCCATGGGAATGAGCAGGAAATAGCGATTCTAAAACAAGCCTAACTAACACACTAATTATTTCTTAAAGCTTCCGTCAACTTGGGAATTACATCAAATGCATCTCCCACAATTCCATAATCCGCAGCTTTAAAGAAAGGAGCCTCTGGATCCTTATTTATAACTACAATTGTTTTACTACTGCTCACACCGGCTAAATGTTGGATAGCTCCAGATATACCAATGGCAATATATAAGTTTGGCTTAATGGTAATACCCGTCTGACCTACATGTTCGCTATGCGGCCTCCATTCCATATCACTCACGGGCTTGCTACATGCAGTAGCTGCATTTAATTCATCCGCTAAGTCTTCTACTAAATTCCAATTTTCTGGACCTTTCAAGCCTCTTCCACCCGAGATAACAACTTCTGCCTCGGTTAAGGGAATCTTACCCGTTACTTTTTTAAGTTCTTTGAGGACTACCCCTCCTTCGGATATAGTTACATCCACTTCCTTCATCGCCGCCGTTTGAGTATTGTCAAGAATATCAAAACTATTGGGGGTGATGGCCAACACTTTCTTGGCTCCATTTAATTTCACTTGGGCAAAAGCCTTTCCTGAATATACTCCTCTGGTCACCTCGCCTTGTGCATTAGGCAATGAAACAACATTGGTAGCTAAAGATGCCTTGAGTTGACCTGCAATCTGGGGTGCTATGTCTTTTCCCGCATAAGAATTCGATATAACCACGGTATCGACATTTAAGTTGGATGCAACTTGGCTTATCGCTGAAGAAACTTTTTGCGCATCAAAATGTCCCATATCTGGCAAAACAACTAAACTGGACGCTCCAATTTTAGCAACAGCATCTAAGCCTTCATGTTCCCCAATGCATAGCGCGGTTACTTCACCGGCATTCATTTGAGCAGCATAAGAAACCGCTTCTAAGCCTGCTTTTTTATATTTCCCATCTTGGGTTTCTACAAATACTAATATCGCCATTTCTTTAAATTATTTTTTCTAATTTCAACATTTCAACTAATGCAGCTGGATCACTTGCATCTACCAATTTAACACCCTGCTTTGCCGGAGGCAAATCGTAGGTATGATACTCTGATTGTTGCGTCACTTCAATTGCAGGAACCACGTTTAAGGGTTTCATTCTAGCCTGCATTATGCTTTTCATATTTGGTATACGAGGTTCACATAAATCTTTTTGTGCACTCACTACAACAGGTAAGTTTACTTCAAGTTCTTCACGTCCACCGTCTATGTCATGCTCTATGGTTGCTTTTCTGTCAGCTACCGCAATTTCTGTAACCACATTTACGCTGGGCCAGTTCAGTTCTGCTCCCAAAAGACCGCAAACCGCACCTCCATTATAATCAATGCTTTCTCGACCGGTAATAACCATGTCGTATTCTTTTGCTATGGGTGCAATCTGCGAGGCCACAAACTGAGAGTCTAAGGGCTCTGCATCTATTCGTATGGCTTCGCTGGCTCCTATACTTAAGGCTTTTCGTATCGCCGCATCAGAGGAGGAACTCCCTACATGGCATACGGTTACTGTACCGCCATTTGCTTCGGCTATTTCCAATCCTTTGGTTAAGGCTAATTCGTCGTAAGGGTTTACAATAAAGGTAACTCCATCCGTATTAAATTTAGTATCATTATCCGTAAAGGCAATTTTGGTAGTGGTGTCTGGCACAACACTCATACAAACTAATATCTTCATATCAATGTAATTTACTTAGTGCAAAAGTAGCCAATTTTACGCTAAAAGACGGGCTGAAAAGATTAATTTTTTAAAGGGAAAAGTTTAACTTAAACCCACATCAAGAGCCATCATAATCACAAAACCAATAATAAGAGCTAAAGTAGCCTTATCGGTATGGCCTCGTCTTTGCGATTCTGGAATAACTTCCTCAACCACCACATAAATCATTGCTCCTGCAGCAAAGGCCAAAGCATAGGGCAAAATAGGTTTTGCAATCATTACTAAAGCCACACCAAAAACAGCAGCAATGGGTTCTACTGCTCCACTTAATTGACCCCAAGTAAAGGACTTCCAACGGCTTAAACCGCTCCTTCTTAAAGGAATAGCCACAGCCAACCCTTCTGGTAAATCTTGAATTCCTATTCCTATGGCAAGCGCTATAGCACCTCCTAAATCGGCGCCAGGAATCCCTTCGGCCACTGCACCAAATGCAACTCCTATGGCTAGTCCCTCTGGTATATTGTGAAGCGTAATTGCTAAAACTAAGAGCACCGTTTTATTCCAATCTGTTTTTACACCCTCCGCACTAGAAATGGGTGCATTTAAATGCAAATGGGGTAAATATTGATCGATGACAAAAAGAAAAAGAGCCCCTCCAATAAAACCAATAGCCACTGGAACCCAAGACCAAGCTTGAGTCCAACTTTCTGTAGACATCTCAAGTGCTGGATTGAGAAGACTCCAAAAACTTGCGGCAAGCATAACCCCACCCGTAAATCCCAAGAGAGAATCCATGACAGAATCGGGCACGTCGTTCTTTAATAAAAAAACAACGGCAGCACCCAAAGCAGTAATAAACCAAGTAAACAAGGCGGCAACGCCTCCTTGCATAATTGGATGCAAACTACTTAGCCAATCAATAAGCCATTCCATGGAGCAAAGTTAGAATAAAAATGACCTACCACCCTTGATCGGCTGCACTATTTTAAACAAAGGCCTTATTTATGCTAAGTATACTCAAATCTAAATTACTTAATTACCTTTGTGCTCATGTTTCGTTATGCCTTGATCTGTAGCCTCGTTCTCCTCTCGCTGAACAGTTGTGATCGCGAAAAAGAGGCCCTTCCTGCCTACCTTCATTTAGATTCTTTTGCCTTGACAACAGAACCTTTTCAGGGAAATAACATTCACCTTTTAAAGGGAGTTCAAGTTTTAGTAAACAATAGATTCATGGGTTCTTTCCCTCTTCCTTGCGATATTCCTGTAATTGTGGAGGGCGATGCCAAAGTTCAAATCCAAGCTATGGTATTAGAAAATGGAAGTGCATCGGTTTTTAAACCCTTTGTAAATACAACCATTATTGATACAATCTTAAACTTTTCGCCCCTCAAAACAACATCAATAAGCGCTATTCCTATTAAATATCGGGCCAATGCCGAAGTGGTTTGGGTGGAAGATTTTGAGGATTTAGGAAGCACACTTATTCCAAATACAGATAATAATGTCTTAGATACGCAATACATTACCCAAACAAATTTCTCTTTGGATGGAAAGTTTAGCCATTCTACCAATGCACTATATAGCAGAATTCAAGCCACCGACTCTTTTAAATATTATGATTTGCGAAGTTTCTCTTACTTCAGTGGCTTTCCTATTAATGGAACCGCTATAATGTTGGAGTTTGATGTAAAAGGAACAGATGTATTGCAAGTAGGGCTCCAACGAAAGTCGAGCAGTGGTGAAGAGTATGTCCCATACATAGAGGTCTACCCTTCTCCAGATAAATGGAAACGCTTTTATGTGAATCTTGCCTACGAAATTGCGGGGCAGCCTGCAAGTAACGAATATCGTTTTGTATACACGGTTTATCGTCAAAAAGACAATCCCCGTGTGGCAGAAATTTATTTAGATAATATCCGATTAACCTATTTGAAGTAGATTTGCTTCGAAGTATGAATAAAATAAAGCAGTTTGGACTGTATATATGTTTTGACTTTTTTGCCTCTGCAGGGGCATGGTTAGCGTTTAATCAGTTCAGGAAAACCTTTATTGAAGCCGCAAAACATGGGTATGACATACCCATCGTTTTTGATGCTAAACTCATCTTAACCTTACTCCTCATTCCCACATTTTGGCTCATTATTTATACTGCATCCGGCTTTTACCAAAATATTTTTAGAAGAAGTAGACTTCGAGATACTCAAAATACCTTTTTAACATCAGTTTTTGGGGTTCTTGTATTGTTCTTCTCTATTTTCTTAGATGATAGTGTTTCGAACTATTCAGACTATTACTACTCTCTATTTGGATATTTCTTCTTGCACTTTTTCTTAACCTTATTCTTCAGAATAATTTTAAGTACAAGGACCATTCGAAAAATACAACGAAAGGAATGGGGCTATGAGAGTGTGTTGATAGGAAGTGGCAAAAATGCGCATAAACTCTATCATGAATTGCAAAACGCTAAAAAATCAGAGGGCTTTGACCTTAAAGGCTTTCTAACAGAGGATGAAAATCCAGACGCTACTTTAAATGGCTTACCAAACTTAGGACATTGGAAAAACATAGCTGCTGTTATTGAAGATTTAAACATTAAAGATGTCATTCTTTGCATGGATGAAGAGTATCATACCCGGGTAATGGAAACGGTAGATGTCATTCAAAACCAAAATGTAAAGCTAAAAATTATGCCCGATAGCTATGGGATGGTGATGGGCATGGTGAAAATGAATAATATTTTGGGTGCCATGCTGGTGGAAGTGGATTTTGAAGTCATGCCCCAGTGGCAAAAAACCATCAAACGCAGCTTTGATCTGCTGTCCTCTGCTGTGGCTTTACTATTGCTTTCTCCCCTCTTCTTATTGCTAGCCATTTGGGTTAAACTGGATTCCAAAGGCCGTGTGTTCTTTACCCAAGAGCGCATTGGATTTCAAGGAAAACCTTTTCAAATCATCAAATTCCGAAGCATGCGTTCGGATGCCGAAACAAAAGGCCCCCAATTGAGCAATGAGCATGATGACCGCCGCACAAAGGCAGGAATTTTTCTGCGCAAAACGCGCTTGGATGAGTTGCCTCAATTTTGGAATGTACTTGTAGGAGATATGAGCATTGTTGGACCGCGACCGGAGCGTCAGTTCTTTATTGATCAAATTGTACAAAAAGCACCTATTTATACCCGTTTGCATAGAATTAAACCCGGTATCACCAGCTGGGGACAGGTAAAATTTGGCTATGCCAGCAATGTAAATGAAATGGTGGAACGCATGAAATACGATATCCTTTATCTTGAAAACATGAGCTTGGGCTTAGATGTTAAAATTTGCATCTATACCGCACTCATTATGATTCAAGGAAGAGGTAAATAACTGTTATTTTAGGCGCAAAGCCCAGAAATTTGCTTTTCACCCCTCTCTCGATTCACGCTCGAGGTATTTAGCGTTAAAACCACTATTCTCTGTTTATTTTTTACGGCTGCCTTAAGGCACAGGCCTTCTTAAAGTTCAGCCTTCAGGAATCGAGCGGTATGCCCTTTTGTTTTGGCTACTTGTTCTGGAGTGCCTTTGGCAACAATTTCTCCTCCTCCATTGCCCCCTTCTGGGCCTACATCAATAACCCAATCGGCTACCTTAATTACGTCCATGTTATGTTCAATAACAATAACTGTATTGCCTTTATCTGCCAGGGATTGAAGGACTTTAAGCAATTGTTGAATATCGTGAAAATGCAAACCTGTGGTGGGTTCATCCAAAATATATACCGTGTTTCCTGTATCGCGCTTGCTTAACTCGGTGCTTAATTTTACCCTTTGGGCCTCTCCACCACTAATCGTGGTACTGCTTTGGCCTAAGGTTAAATATCCCAACCCTACATCGAGCAGGGTAATTAGTTTGCGATGAATAAAATGAATGGGCTCAAAAAATGCAACAGCCTGTTCAATGGTCATCTCTAAGACATCATAAATGCTTTTCCCCTTGTACCGCACCTCCAGCGTTTCTCTATTGTATCTTTTTCCTTGACATACATCGCAAAGCACCTCTACATTGGGTAAAAAGTTCATTTCAATAACTTTTCGGCCCCCGCCTCTGCAGCCTTCGCATCGCCCTCCTTTTACATTAAAACTAAATCTTCCGGGTTTATAACCGCGTATTTTAGATTCTGGTAGTCCCGCAAAAAGGGTTCGTATATCGGTAAAAACACCCACATATGTGGCCGGATTACTTCTTGGCGTTCGACCAATGGGAGATTGATCAATCTTTATAATCTTATCTACCATCTCAATCCCTTTGGCCTTCGAATATGGCAAGGGTCTGTAATGGCTTCTGTTTACATGGTTATGCAGGATGGGGTGAAGGGTTTGATTGATTAAGGACGATTTTCCACTACCACTTACCCCCGTCACACAGGTAAATACTCCCAATGGCAATTCCAGTTTAACATCTTTTAAATTGTTTCCCTTGCAACCCGTCAACACAATTTTATCTTTTCCTGGCTTGCGCCTTTTCTTGGGAGTAGGAATGCTCAATTCTCCGGATAAATATTGGGCAGTAACCGTCTTATAATTCTTAAAGGTCTCCAAATCTCCTTTGGCCACAATCTCTCCTCCATGCCTTCCTGCACCTGGACCTATTTCTACCAAAAAATCACTTTCAAGCATCATATCTCTATCGTGCTCAACTACAATGACTGTATTTCCTGTATCGCGCAGTTCCTTTAAACTATTTATTAATCGTTCATTATCTCTCTGATGTAAACCAATACTCGGCTCATCCAAAATGTATAGAACGTTTTGCAAACGGCTTCCTATTTGAGTGGCTAGGCGTATGCGTTGCGCTTCCCCTCCACTCAGTATGCCCGCCGGTGAGTTTAGTGATAAATAATGAAGGCCAACCCCTATTAAGAACTCCACACGGGTAACAATTTCTTTTAAAAGGTCCGTAGCAATAATCGCTTGTCTTTCGGTAAACTGTTCCGGGGCAGATTTTAACCATTCATATGCAGATTCGATGCTCATATTTCCTATTTCGGAAATATTTTTACCGGCTATTTTAAAGTTTAAAGACTCTTTTCGCAAGCGAGCTCCTTGGCAGGTTTCGCAAATGGTATTGTGCATAAACTCCTCCGCCCAAGCTCTCATTTTATCGTCCTGCGACTCGTAATAACTCTGCGAAACAATATGCAGTACACCTTTAAAATTTGCTAGATAGGATGATTTCTTGCCATCTGGACGAGTGCTAAACACTTCAATACTCTCCTCGCATCCATTTAAGATTCGATCTAAATTTTCCTCGCTTAACTTTTCCAAGGGATGAGCTAATGAGAACCCGTATTGTTTAGCTAAAGCTCTAAGTAAGGTAAAGGTATGATTATCCCTTAGCTCGCCCACGGGCACAATACCGCCTTTGTTAATGCTCAACTTTTTGTTGGGCATAATGTACTCCTCGTTAATAGCGGCTGTTAAACCCAAGCCTTCGCAGGTTTGACAATACCCTTGCGGCGAGTTAAAACTAAATGAATTGGGTTGTGGATCTTCATAACTCAAGTTATTCTCTGGATCCATAAAATATTTGCTGTAAGGAATGAACGTATTCTTATGCAGCAAGTAAAAGGTGCCTTCTCCCAACTTAAGAGCCAATTGCAAGCTTTTTTCCAAACGGGCTTTTTTATCATTCACCGTTAAGCGATCAACTACTAGTTCAATGTTATGCGTTTTGTACCGGTCTAATTTTAAGCCCGATACAATTTCTGTTAATTCTCCATTAATGCGAACCAATTCGTACCCTTTTTTCCGCCAATACTCAAACAATTCACGGTAATGACCCTTCCTGCTTTTTACCAAGGGTGCCAGAATGGTAATCTTTTCTCCTTCAAGGTTCGATGCAATGTGATCGAAAATTTCCTGAGGGAGCATTTTTTTCATTTTTTTTCCGCTAATATGAGAATAAGCCTCTCCTGATCTTGCGTACAAGAGTCTCAAAAAATCATATACCTCGGTAATGGTGCCCACGGTACTTCTGGGGTTTTTACTTACGGTTTTCTGCTCTATAGAAATAACCGGGCTCAAACCGTTGATTTTTTCCACCTCAGGCCTTTTCATATCCCCAATAAATTGGCGTGCATACGCACTAAAACTCTCTAAATACCTTCGCTGACCTTCGGCAAATATGGTATCAAAGGCAAGGCTACTTTTGCCACTACCACTAATTCCGGTAAAGACAATCAGTTTATCCTTCGGAATGTCTAAATCTACATTCTTTAAATTATGCTCTTCAGCACCTATAATTTCAATAATTTTTTGACTCAATTTTTGCCCTTCTCGTGGAATCTGCAAAAATACAATTCTTATTGGCCAATTAATACATCTCTACTAAAATATACCCTAAAGATTGAACAATAGTATCGAATTAGATATGATCTCAATGATTTGGGGGCATAGCGTATGCCACATTGCTTGCAGAAATGGCTAAAGGTATTGTTTGATTTGCTTTTTAATATCTTTTTGCTTCAAATCGTCGCGTTTATCGTATAATTTTTTCCCTTGCCCTAAACCTATTTCAAGTTTAAAGACACCCTTCTCATTTTCATGCAAACGCAAGGGGAACATGGTATAGCCCTTAGTTTTGGCCTTTTGTTCGATCCGTTTTAACTCGTACCTATTGGCCAAGAGTTTGCGCTTTCTTAAGGGATCTGTATGTGCATTAAAGCCGGCGTTCTTATACAAGCCAATATGCATATTATACACCCAAAGTTCTTGCTCTTCCATACGAATGTAGGAGTCTCCCATATTAATATCATTATTCCGAATGGATTTCACCTCCGAACCCTTTAAGACCATTCCACAATCCAGGGTTATCTCAACATGATAGTTAAAAGTAGCTTTGCGATTTTTAATATTTATCCGAGGATTTTTCACCTGAGGTTTGATTTTAATTGTTCTATTTTTGATTTAAGTAGAACCTTTTGTCCTTGGCTTCCAGTAGCAATTACTCGATCCTTTACTTTCACCTCAAAGGTACAATTGATTGTGCGATCCTGTAATTCAGATATTTTAGATTGAATAATGACAGTTTCGCCCAATAAAGCAGGCGAGTGATGGGTAATATTCAGAAATGTACCTATCCCCTCCTCATGGTCTTCTTTGCATTTTAAAACAAATAATCTGCAACACCATTCTGCATCTCTTCCCAATGCAAATGTGGAGTAAAAAGGATGTACGACAACTGCATTAAATTGTGCTAAATCTTCCTCAACAACCGTGTGTTCAAAGAATTCTGAGTCGCCAATGCTTAGTAGATTTTTGATAGTTTATTCGATGCTTTTTAAAATAGTAGATGGTCGAATATCATAATGGCTCGAAGTATAAATACAAGCCCTGTTTTTTAGGACCAATACTTGTGGCGATTCATGTTTTATATCCATTGCAGAGGCTATCGTATTGGAAATATCTCGATAGGCAATTAAATCAAGGAGGTAACAAGAAGCTACCTTAGACAAATCCTCTAGCGATTGTTCTACCCTGTTTAAGGCCATTGAACTTATACTGCAGCGCGTGCTGTGTTTTAATAAAACTACTGGCCCCTTCTCAGAAGCACTAAGCGCATCGTTCCAATCCTCATTGGTACTGAGGGCATTCCACCCTGACATTACTTGGCTAATTCTGTTTTTGGAGAACTCTCACCCATTTGAGGGCATCGATCTTTTTTCTTACAGCTTGCTCCATAAGAAGCTAAACTCATAACAAAAACTACAAGTGCTAATGTTAACTTTGCTTTTTTCATATCTATTTCTATGCAAATATCGGGCGAAAATATTAAATTACTACAAGAAACAAGCTTTGTTAAAGATATATATATCAATCATACGCATGATTTGCGTGCCCAAACAAAGTTGGAGAAGACATATGGTAAAAGCATGGGGCGCTTTGCAACCATGCAAAGAAAAATAATACCTAAAGCCCTTAAGAAAATTCCAACCTGGCATAAACACCAGTGTTTTTACCTGCCCAAAAGTTATGAGCAAAGTACTTCAGAAGCAGTTGCTATGGCTAAAAAGGAGCTTTTTAAAGGAGGAGATAACTTGCTCAGCTTAACTGGAGGATTAGGTGTGGATGACTGGGCACTTTCAAAGAAGTACAAGGAAATTATATCACTAGACACGAATGAGGATTTGAATATCATTGTGCGCAGTAATTATGACAAACTTGGCACCTCATCTGTGAATAGAGTCCATAGCAGCGCAGAGGATTTTCTTGCAAGTACAGGTATTTCGTTTGACACCTATTACATAGATCCAGACCGAAGAGATGAAAAGGGCGTCAAAGGCTTAGATGCTACGGTGTTTTCGCCAAATATATTAAGCATACTGGAAACCCATCCAGAAATAAAAAAAGACCTTTGGATTAAACTCAGCCCGGCCACCGATTTAACCTGGATAAGGGAAAACATCCATCCGAATAGTGATGTGTATATAATAGATTACCAACAAGAGGTAAAAGAGGTCCTTTGCCATCTTTCTCCCTCACAAAATGGTCTTTTAGAAATTATATCCATTCATACAGAAACACATCGCATAAATAAAAATACGGAAGCCCTTATAACTCCTACTGAATCTGAGATCTTGTGGGAGCCCAGTTCTTCGCTGATCAAAAGTAATTTCTTGCATTCCTCGAAACTGGGGCTTGTTCTAAAACCATGCAACGAAAATAAAACACTCTTTTGCGGAGCATCGCTGTTGCCAAAGTGGTATGGAAAGTTTTGGGTTATCCTTGAAAAAGGAAAGGGTGGAATGAAACAGCTCAAGAAAGAACTCACTAAGTTAGGCATTTTAAATGCCAGTGTTACCTGTAAAACCTACCCTTTAAAACCCGCTGAAATAATGAAAAAACTGAAGCTAAAGGAATCCTCCAGGCATCAAATTTACTTTACGACGCATCAGGGAGTAAAGGAATGGTTTATTGTGGAGCGCTTCCAAAGATGAACAATTCCATAAACGCATGGAAATAATCGAGAAACTTTCAAAAAAAAATAGTTTCCTCTTCGAATATAATTTTATCTTTGCAGCGTTTTTAATGAACCTGAAGGAAACAATAACTGCCACGGCACGAAACCTATTTATGAAATGCGGGGTGCGAGGCGCAAGCATGGATGATATATCCAAAGAACTTTCGGTATCTAAGAAAACGCTATACACTGAATTTGAGGATAAAAACAGTTTGGTTGAAAGTGTGGTTATTGGAGAGCTACAAAGAATTGATTCTGTGATTGATGATATCTTAGAATCGGAAGTCAATCCCGTTCAACAGGTATTTAACATTTCAAAAGCAATGATTGAAACCCGCAAGCAAGAAAACCCAAGTTTCATGCATGATTTGCGAAAATACCACCCCTCTGTTTTTGATAAGTTAATGACTCATAGAGATCATCGATCATACAAAATAGTAGAAAACAACTTAAGATCCGGACAAGAACAAGGATTCTATCGCCTCGATTTTGACGTTGAGATCATATCACATATTTATATAAACACCTGTTACGAATTATTTAACCCTATAGAGTATCCAATGGGTAATAAATCTGTAGAGGAACTTTACAAACAACATTTAACCTACCACTTAAAAGGTATACTAAACACTAAAGGATTAGAAGAATTTAACAAAATAATATGGTAAGAAAGACATTTTTTCTGGCGTTTGTATGGTTTGGGTTTGTGCATGCAAACCTTCAAGCCCAGTCAAACACAGAAGAGCCAAGTACGCATGAATTTAACTTACAAGAAGCCATTGATTATGCGAAAGAAAACAGCCTTTTGCTAAAGAACAGTCAACTGGATGTAGACAATTCACACGAAACTGTCAAGCAAATCGTAGCGACGGGTTTGCCCCAAATTACAACTGGAGTTGGCTACAATCACTACCTTCAAGTTCCCCAAAGCTGGGTGCCCAATTTTGCAAGTACCTCCCCGGAGTATATCAAAATTGGCTTTCAGCAAAAAATAGGAATGAATGCAAATATTACAGCATCGCAACTAATTTTTGATGGTACTTATTTTTTAGGATTAAAAGCAGCCAAGGAATATACAAAAGTGAGCGATCTCCTGCATATAAAATCTGAAAGCGACCTGGAATATCAAGTCTCCAGTGCTTATGTTCAAGCGGTCGCAGCAAATGCAAACCTAGGTGTAGTAGAAAGCAATATTAGCACAGTAGATAGTAACCTAAGTATGATGAGTGCAATGTACACTGAGGGGTTTATTGAAAAATTAGATATTGATAAATTACAACTCACTCGAAGTAACCTGATCGCCCAAAAAAGCAGAATAGAAAGTGCGGTTGAACTTCTTATAAATGTCCTTAAAGTTCAGTTAGGTCTTCCTGTTACTGACCAGCTTGTTCTGAAAGATGCTTTGGATGATTTAAATGTCATAATTAGCCTGCCAGATATGAACGTTGATGCAATTGCGCAGCGAATTGAGGTAAAACTCTTTGACCAGCAACTGCTTTTAAGCCGATTGGATGAGAAAAGATATAAGGTTGGTAAATACCCAACCATAGCCGCTTTTATTCAACATCAACAGAGTACCCAAAGACCTGAGTTTAACTTTTTTGAAAGCAACTTAAGCCCAAACAACAGCTTTATTCCAAGCACGCTCATTGGCGTTAATTTATCGCTCACCTTATTTGATGGGTTCGCGAGCAAGAGTAAAATTCGTGAAATCAAAAATAACCGAAAGAAAACAGCGAATGATTTGGAGAATTTTAAACGCTACGCATCTCTGGAATTCTTAAATGCAAAAATAAATTATCAGAATAATCTGAATCTTTGGAATCAGCAAAAAAAGAACATCGCCCTAGCTAAGGATATTTACGCTAGAACAAAAATTAAATATACTGAAGGAGTTGGTACAGCTATTGAGATTACTCAAGCAGAAACGGACCTTGTTGCGGCCAACACGACGTATCAAACCATCATGAACGATGTAATATTATCAAAAATTGAAATCAAAAAATCACTAGGAAAAAAAGTAATAGAAGAATGAAAAAAATAATCTTTTTAAATATAATTGGCCTATTGGCTCTTGGTTGCGGAGAACAAAAGAAAGACGGTTTAGCATCGCAAAAAGCTGAATTAGAAGAACTTCGGGCAGAGATTACAGGCCTTCAAAAGAAAGCAGATCAGCTTCAAGAAGCCATTCTGAGTGCCAATCCAGAAGGGGGAGCAAAGTCCAAATCTGTGGAGACCATGACTATTGCTCGGGGAGATTTTAGCAGCTATTTAACCATTGAAGGGAAAGTAGACGCGGAGAGAAGTACCATTGCAACGGCAAAGGCTCCAGGTGTAATAACCAATATAAGTGTGCGCGCTGGACAATATGTGAGCAGAGGACAAACGCTAGCTACCTTAGACGCCAATGCAATGGTGCAAAGTAAAGCTCCTATAGAACAGCAATTAAGTTTCGCAAAAACACTATATGAGAAGCAGAAAAGGCTCTTTGATAAAGGGATTGGAACGGAAGTACAACTTTTGCAAGCAAAAACCCAAATGGATGCTACCCAAAAGCAGTTAAATGCAATAGATGCACAAATTGCCATGTACCGCATTACCTCACCAATTTCTGGAACAATTGAAAGTATTGATGTTAAAATTGGTCAAGCTGCCTCGCCGGGAATCCCTGCTTTTAAAGTAGTAAATTTAAGAAGTTTAAAAGTTACAGCCGAAGTAGCTGAAAGCTACAGTTCTAAAATTAATAAAGGAGATAAGGTTACCATTAAGCTTAAGGATTTAGATAAGGAGGTCGATGCAAAAATAACCTTTGCTTCTAAGGTAATTGACCCTCTAAATAGAACCTTTAAGATTGAAATACGTCTGCCAGGAATACAAGGAGCCAAGCCAAATATGCTGGCCACGCTTAAGATAGCAGACTATGAAAATGATCAAGCCATTGCTATTCCTATTAATGCAGTTCAAACCACTGAAGAGGGATCTATTGTGATGCTTCTTGATTCTGCAAACAACAAATTAGCGGCAAAAAAAGTGGATGTAACCGTTGGAAAAAGTAGTGGCACTCAAATGGAAATCACAAAGGGACTAAGCCCTGGCGATCAGTTAATCATTGTTGGAAATGCCGATCTAAATGATGGACAAATCGTTACTTTAAACAATTCTGAAGCGGTTAGACCTAAAGAAAATGAGTAAATTTAAAGAATTTAAACCTACCAGCTGGGTAGTTGAGAATAGGACCACGGTGTATTTAATTACCGTAATCATTGCATTTGTTGGACTATTCTCCTACAATACCATCCCAAAAGAACAATTCCCAGATATTGTTGTGCCTACAATCTATGTGCAAACCATTTACCCGGGAAGTTCACCTAAGGATATTGAAAATTTAGTTACGAAACCCATAGAAAAGCAAATCAAAAGCATTAGTGGAGTAAAGAAACTAAAAAGCCAAAGCATCCAAGATTTTTCCATTATTACTGTGGAGTTTGATACGGATGTAGATGTTAAGGAAGCCAAGCAAAAAGTTAAAGATGAGGTGGATAAAGCCAAGGTTGACCTTCCGACAGATTTAGACAAGGATCCAACGGTGATGGAGGTTAACTTTAGTGATGTTCCCATTATGTACGTCAACATTAGTGGAGATATCCCTTTGAAGAAACTGAAAGAATATGCGGATTTAGCCAAGGATAAATTTGAAACGCTAAGTGAAATCACAAAAGTAGAAATGGTGGGAGCCTTGGATCGCGAGATACAAGTCAACTTAGATATTCAAAAAATGGCAGTAGCTGGTCTTTCAATGGATGATGTCATTAATTCCATCCGATATGAAAACCAACGAATCTCTGGAGGAAATATTGATGTGGGTTCAATGAAACGCTCTGTGAGTGTAAGTGGAGAGTTTCAGAGTGCAGAAGAATTAGGCAACATGATTATCCGAAGCGGAGCTGGAGCTACCCTTTACTTAAAAGATGTAGCAGATGTAGTTGACGGATACAAGGAAAAGGAAAGCTATGCCAGACTTCAGGGCAAGAATGTAATTACTTTAAATATTGTAAAAAGAGCTGGAGAGAATTTAATTGATGCCTCGGACAAAGTGCGCGGAATCATCAGCGATTTTCAAGAATCTGGGAAATATCCCGAAAATTTGGAAGTAGTATTTACCGGCGATCAGAGTACAAATACGCGTATTACACTTCACGATTTAATTAATACCATTATTATTGGCTTTATTCTAGTAACGCTTATTCTAATGTTCTTTATGGGCGCTAGCAATGCACTATTTGTGGCTTTATCTGTACCACTTAGTATTTTCTTAGCATTCTTGGTTCTGCCAACCATAGGGTTCAGTTTGAATATGATTGTTCTATTCGCCTTTTTACTTGCTTTAGGTATTGTGGTGGATGACGCCATTGTAGTTATCGAAAATACCCATCGCATATTTAAGAATGGACGAGTTCCCATTAAAGAAGCGGCCAAAAGAGCAGCAGGAGAAGTATTTCTCCCCGTATTTTCTGGTACAATAACCACATTAGCTCCCTTTGTTCCATTGGCCTTTTGGCCAGGGATCATTGGAAAGTTCATGTTCTTTCTGCCGGTAACTCTAATCATTACACTCACCGCGAGTTTATTGGTTGCCTATTTAATAAACCCTGTCTTTGCAGCTACCTTTATGAAGCCCGTTTTAGAAAGAAAAGAGAGACCAAAAGCCGATAAACCTTACGGAAAAAAAGCGCTCATATTTGTGGGTATTGCTCTGTTATTTTATATCACAGGATCTATAGGTGGAGGAAATTTTGTACTCTTTATTTTTGGACTATACACCTTGTACAAATTTGTCATTGAAGGCCTCATTCAAAAATTTCAAAATAAGGCATGGCCCAAAGTGGTTCAGAGATATAAATCGTTTCTCACTCGCATACTTCAAAAGCGCCGTCCGCAATGGATTTTTTGGGGTGCTATTGGACTTCTTCTGTCTTCTGGAGTTTTAATTGGACTGCGCAGCCCTGAGGTATTATTCTTTCCTGAATCAGAACCCAATTTTGCCTATGTCTATTTAACCCTCCCTTCTGGAACCAGCGCCAAAGAAACTGATCTGCTTACGCAAAAGGCCGAAAAAATGGTATTTGAAGTAATTGGTGAAGATAATCCCATTGTCGCAAGTGTGATTAGCAATGTAGCTGTGGGCGCAACAGATCCAAATAGCGGAGATCGTTCAGTATCCTCTAATAAATCTAAAATAACAGTGGCTTTTGTTGAATTCGCCAAAAGAAATGGACAGAGTAGCTCCGTGGTCTTAAATGATATTAGGACTCAACTCAGCAATAAGTTTACTGGTGTTGAACTGAGTGTAGAAAAAGAACAAAGTGGCCCTCCCGTTGGAAAAGCCATTAATATAGAGATTAGAGGTGATGACTTTAAGGGGCTTACCCAAACAGCAAAAAAGATAAAGTTCTTCCTGGAACAGAAAAATATTGCAGGAGTCGAAGAACTAAAATCTGACTTTGTAAGTTCAAAACCTGAGGCCATTATTGAGATTGATCGACAAAGAGCCAATAGTCAAGGCATTAGTACAGCAAGTGTGGGGATGACCCTTAGAAATTCTATTTATGGTGCCGAGGCCAGTAAATTTAAAGATGCCAACGATGACTACCCTATCATGGTTCGAGTTAAAAAAGACCAAGCAAATAATATTGACGAATTACTGAACATGAGGATTACCTATAGAGATATGGTAGCCGGTGGACTTATTCGCCAAATACCCTTAAAAGCCATTGCAAATGTAAAATATATCAATAGTTATGGAGGAATCAATCGTTTAAATCAAAGCAGAGTCATTACTATTGCTAGTAATGTTTTAAAGGATTATGATGAAAACCAAGTCGTGTCTAAGGTAAAGGCACTCGTTGAAGATTTTGATGCACCTGCTGGTATAGATATAGAAATGACAGGACAACAAGCGGAGCAAGCAGAGACAGGCGCATTTTTAGGAGGAGCCTTGCTCTCTTCTATTCTAATTATTATTCTAGTCTTAATGCTTCAATTTAACAGCATCGCTAAAACTTTGCTGATCCTTTCCGAAATTCTATTCTCCATTGCTGGTGTTCTCATTGGAATAGCCATTACAGGCATGAGTGTTTCCATTGTTATGACTGGAATTGGAATTGTAGCATTGGTGGGAATTGTGGTGCGTAATGGAATCCTATTGGTGGAGTTTATTGATATTCTTAGGAGCCGCGGTGTTCCCTTGAGAGAGGCCATTATTGAAGCCTGTAAAACTAGAATGACTCCGGTTTTACTTACCGCTACTTCTACCATTCTAGGTCTAATACCGCTAGCCGTGGGTCTTAATATAGATTTTGTTACTCTAATCACAGATTTAAACCCACACATTTACTTCGGTGGGGATAATGTTGCCTTTTGGGGGCCGCTCAGTTGGACCATGATATTTGGGTTGAGCTTTGCTTCCCTCATTACCTTAATCCTTGTTCCAAGCATGTATATGATGTATGAACAAACCAAAACAAGAGTGGCTCGATGGACTAAAAAGGATTATGATTACAACGCCAAGGTTAGCGAAGGTTGGGAAAATCGAATTAATGAATAAGTGAAAAAAAAGTATAAGGAGAGTGAAAATAGATTGTTTTCACTCTCTTTTTTTGAATAAACTATTTAGCGGGTGTATCAATTGCGGCCATAATAGAGCGACCCGTCCCGATCAACTTTTCCTCACCAGAGGGCAATAAGTCATAAATTTTACAATCGCAATAGATCAAAAACTTACCAGACTTTACAACGGTACCCACCGCTTTTACTTTCCCTGCCACGCTGGGATGTAAATAACTTATATTTAAATCTGCAGTAACTACATTTTTATCATCAGGAACCACGGTATAAGCAGCTATACCCGTAGCCACATCACACAAAGTGGCCGTAACTCCCCCATGCAAAAACCCATGATGCTGCTGATGGTGGGATTCTACATTAACATATAAGCAACACATGCCTTCTTCAATCTCTTCTGCATATAGTCCTATATGTTCTATAAAGTGATTGTTCTTCAGTCTCTCTTTTATTAATTCTGCTTTAGGGTGCATGCCGCAAAAATATCACTCATTTCTTGAATCAAATCTAATCTTCTCTTCTTTTTAATATTAAAGACATTTAAGATCTTAGTATTCCTAAATAGTACACGAACTTAAATATTAGGTAGAGTTTTAGAAAGCATATATATTTGCGTTCAGAAAAAAACAATTATGAAACAAAAGTTATTTTTAGCCCTAGCCTTCTTTGCCATTTCAGTAATGAGTAGTTGCGATAAATCAAGTAACGGTAATGATACCGATTCTAATGCATTTGTTTATGATGGAGATTGGTCAGGAACTATGACGGGTGGAGATCGCGGACAAATATCATTTACAGTAGGTACAGATGGCAAATTAAGTGGCAATGGATTTTCGAGTCAAAGCCAAGGTAGCTTTAACTTAACAGGCACCGTAAATTCTAGTGGTCAATTAGATGTGACCAGTAATAATTCTAACAACACATTCACAGGTACGCTAACCGCCAGCAGCGGCTCTGGTACTTGGACGGATCAAGGAGCCCAATTGACGGGAAATTGGACTGCCACCAAAGACTAGTCGTTCTACAATATAATAGAGCCCTCCATGCCATGGGAGATCATTTTGACGAGGCGCGGAAAGCCCTTATCATAATGGTTGACACTTTTCGTAAGCGGTGATAACTATCAATCAGACCTGCCTATTTTCCATTATAATTGTACTATGCATTATCATTTTATTGCCATTGGAGGAGCTATTATGCACAATCTGGCTCTGGAACTTCAAGCCAATGGGCATCAGGTTAGTGGAAGCGACGATGAGATTTTTGATCCCGCTAAAACCAGGTTAGAAAAAGCAGGTCTATTGCCTCAAAATAATGGATGGAACTCAGATGACATCAAACCATCCATTGATGCCATTATCCTTGGAATGCATGCGAAGGCTGACAATCCTGAACTAATAAAAGCACAAGAATTAGGACTAAAAATATACTCATTTCCCGATTTTATTTACGAGCACAGCAAAGATAAAATAAGAGTCGTTATTGGTGGAAGTCATGGGAAAACAACCAGCACTGCAATGCTTATGCATGTATTATTAGATCAAAAAATAGATTTTGATTACCTCGTTGGATCGCAAATCGATGGGTTTGAACGCATGGTGCGCTTAAGCGATGCTAAAATTATAATCATAGAGGGTGATGAATACCTTACTTCAGCACTAGATCGAGTACCCAAATTTCATAAATATCACCCGCATTACAGCATGATTACAGGTATTGCTTGGGATCATATTAATGTGTTCCCCACCTTTGAGGGATATGTAAAACAATTTGAAACCTTTGTGGACATGACTATGCCAGATGGACATTGTTACCTTTTTGAGGAAGATGAACATCTTAAGAAAATTCAGACTCAGTTCAATCTGAATTCATCATTCTACAATACTCCAAAATATAAAGAAACAGAAGATGAAACGCTGGTTCAATTGGGCTATGAAGAATACAAATTAGACTTCTTTGGAGCGCATAATTTACAAAATGCCGCTGGTGTACAGAAACTTTCTGCTCATCTAGGGGTTGAAAAAAGAAATTTTTGGTCAAGCATGCAGCGCTTTAGTGGAAGTGCTCGAAGAATGGAAAAAGTGGTAGATACAAAAGAACTCGTCGTATACCGAGATTTTGCTCATTCTCCTAGCAAGTGTAAGGCAACCGTGGAAGCCGTATGCAGTAAACATAGAGATAGAGATGTTATTGCTCTTTTCGAATTGCATACGTATAGCAGTTTACGCAAAGACTTTATCCCCTATTACTCCGATTGTTTTAGTCAACCAAAAAAATCATATATACTATTTGATCCGCATGTTCTGGAACTCAAAAAAATGCCCATGCTCGACCCTGCATTTATTGAAGAAGAAATACCTCATGTGCGCGCTTATAGCGATTCAAGAGAATTAAAAATACAGATAGATGTAGATTTAAATACATCGAAACCGAAGGTCTTACTACTCATGAGCAGTGGGAAATTAGGAGGAGAAAATTTTTACTAAGGAATGGCGTTATACACGGCCTGCAGCGCCTTCGTTCGAATGGCATACTTTATCAGTTTCTTGTTCTCTTGATCCGGATAAGTTCGATTGGTTAGCATAATAAAGACTAATTTCTTACTGGGATCACACCAAGCCCAAGTACCTGTAAAACCACTGTGCCCAAATGTTTGTGAACTTGCACCAGCTGCTACATTACTTCTGTTTCCGGTACGTCCATTGATGCGGTCAAACCCCAAACCTCTTCTAGAGCCATATCGCTGTTTCTTTGTAAAATAGGATATCGTCTCTGGTTTTAAATATTGAATCCCATTAAAACGACCCTTGGCCAGCAGCATCTGCATAATACAGGCCAAATCGTGAGCATTTGAAAAGACTCCCGCATGTCCTGCAACTCCGCCTAACATACTTGATGCAGGATCATGAACAAATCCTCGAACAATTCCATAACGCATTCCTAAATCATCCATGGTTGGAGCAAACCGATCTAAAGGAAAACGTTTCGCTGGATTATATCCAATATAATTTAATCTCATGGGTTTATAGAAAGTACGATTTATATATTTATCCAAAGCCATTCCCGTAATTCGTTCGATACACCGCTGTAAAAGAATCATCCCCAAATCACTGTACAAATATCTCCCCGGAGGCTTTGTTTTACTCTTCCATACCTCACTCCACATATGGTCTTGATACGTTTTTGGCATGTATGCATTATTGCAAATTTGTAGATTAAAAGTAGAGTCTCGAATCGGTGAGAAAACACCTCCTTCAACAATTGCATTTCTGTAAAAGGGAATCCAACCTTCTAAACCCGCATCATGCATGAGCATACTTCGTATACGAATATTCGCTTTATTGGTATTTCTCGCCTCTGGCAAGTACTCTGCTAGTCTCGCATCTAAATTGAGCCTGCCCTCTTCATAAAGTTTCATCGCAGCCAATGTGGTACTCGCAATCTTAGTAATTGAAGCAATATCGTAAAGGTGGTGTGAATTTACCTGAGCATCTCCCTCATAGGACAATTTCCCAAATGATTTATTCAATACAACTTTCCCATTTCTTAAAACCAAGACTTGTCCTCCCGGAGCTGCTTTGATATTTACACAATAATCAAGCACCTTCTGAACCTTATTTGAAAAATCATATTTAAACCCCTCTTTTTTCCAAGTACTTTTTGGAAAAAGCGCCCCTTTCCGGTTTGTAAGTACCCCTTCACCAGAAGTAAAACTAGAACCCACAGAAACGGGTAGAACTCCTATAGCTGCTTCTATTCCATAAATAATTTTAGCTGTTGACGAGTAAAAATTAGGCAACTCTTCATAGGCAACAACAGCGCATTTAACCCTTTGCAAACCACTTAAAACATAGGGTTGACCAAATAAAACAGGAATGGTTGGCATAGAAGCATCCATTGCCTTTATCGCACGGTATACATTTAAAGGAAATTTTCGTGAACTACTCCCCCATATGGCTTGATCGTGAACGGAAATAATGACTCGGTCAAAGTGGCTGCGAATAAATTGAATCTTTTTCTCGAACAGCGTCCAATTGCTTTTTTTATTCGTGAAAAAATGGCTCACTTTCTCATATTTATCTATTTCTGCTCTCCAAGAAGCTTTGTTGTATTTTCCAATTTGCCATACGGCTGTTCTTATTTTATTTGACGTATCTAATGGAAGTAAATGAGAACGATCTCTCGCAATAGTAATGGAGGAACTAGCCACTTCATCAATTATTGCATTGGGGTACAACTTGTTTAGATCACTCTCAATATGCGCCGTTTTGATATGAATTTCTTGATTTAAACCCGCTTTCTGTTTGAAATACAAGACCTTTCGTGCCCTTTCACGTATTTCATTACTATCCAATTCATTTCGTAAAATAGCGCTGTATATCAAAGAGATAGCCTTAGGTACATTTTCAGGAAAACACAGAATATCGTTGCCCGCTTTTATGGCTGCTAATTCAGCATACCCCGGCTTATAATTCTTTTTAACTCCTCCCATATTTAGCGCATCAGTAATAACCAAACCTTTAAATCCCAGCTCCTGCTTTAATAATTTATTTACCACCTTAGGAGATAAAGAACTTGGAACTAACGAATTACTCTCCAAGCTAGGTATGGATAAGTGCGCAACCATAATAGACTTTACCCCATCATTTATAATTTTCTTGAAAGGAACCAACTCTACATTATTAAATCGGTCTTTTGAATGAGATAATTTTGGTAAACCTAAGTGCGAATCAAATTTGGTATCACCATGGCCTGGGAAATGCTTGGCACAGGCCAAAATACCCGCGTCCTGCATCCCTTGCATAAGAATACCAGCCTTCTGAGCCACCTTGTTTGTATTATCTCCAAAACTTCTAAAGCCTATAATTGGATTGTTCTCATTGGTATTAACATCAACAACAGGAGCAAAATTAATATGAATCCCCAGTCTTTTGCACTGCGCACCAATGCTATATCCTACTTTATGGAGCAAATAGTCATTGTCCATCGCTCCCATCGTCATTTGATACGGGAACCGTTTCATATTCGTTAATCGCATGGCTAAACCCCATTCTCCGTCAATGCCAATGAGTAAGGGTACCCGACTATTTTGCTGGTAATAATTAGTCAAATATGCTTGAGATAAAGGATCTCCCTGAAAGAAGATAATGCCACCCACTTTATGCCTTACAATAAGCTCTTCCACTTGTCTAATATGGCTATTTCCTTTGTTACTCCAAGCCGGAATCATCATTGTTTGGGCAATGCATTCCTTTAAGTCAAGCGTATTGAGAACAGAATCACTCCAGGGGTGATGATACCAACCAGATCGCCAATCTTGGCCATAAACTTTTGTCATAAAAAACAGGGATACTATGGCAGCAATTCGAAGCATGAGTTCGGTCAAAAATACAAATACCAAAAGCAAACAGAGTACGTAATCAAAAAAGGAGTCCACAATTACTGCACTTAAGAAAAAAACCAATCCAACTCACTTACATCCTATATATATTTGCAACCCAAGTCATTTACATTAATGAAAAAGAAATACATCGATCTTATTGAGCAAACATTTGAATACCCTCAAGTTGAATTTAAAACGGATGAAGATGGTCATTTAGTCTACCATGATATTCCTTTAATGGACCTTATCCAACAATATGGATCGCCCGTCAAATTCACCTACCTCCCAAAAATATCAGAAAGCATTCAAAATGCCCGCACATGGTTCAATGTAGCCATTGCAAAAGCAGATTATAAAGGAAAATACCACTACTGTTATTGTACAAAAAGCAGTCACTTTAGTCATGTTCTGGGAGAAGTATTAAAAAATGATTGCCATATAGAAACTTCGAGCGCATTTGATATTAACATTGTCCAAGGCCTATTAAATGCAGATAAGTTAGATAAGGATACCTATGTCATATGTAATGGCTTTAAAAAACAAAATTATATTGATAGTGTTGCTGGATTAATTAATGACCAGTGGAATAATGTGATACCCATCATTGACAATCAAAGAGAGATTGAACTTCTGGACGAATCCATCCACTCCGAATATAATTGTGGCATCCGAATTGCCAGCGAAGAAGACCCCAAATTTGAGTTTTATACAAGCAGGTTAGGCATCGGCTATCAAAGCATCCTCCCCTTTTATCTCAACAAAATAAAACACAGCAAAAAAGCGAAGCTCAAAATGCTTCATTTCTTTATCAATACAGGCATTTATGACAATGCGTACTATTGGAATGAATTGCGAAAATGTGTCAAAGTATATTGCCAACTAAAAAAGGAATGCCCGAGCCTCACTACCTTGAATATTGGCGGTGGCTTTCCAATCAAAAATAGCTTAAGTTTCTCCTATGACTATGAGTATATGGCCACAGAGATCATATCACAAATAAAAATCATGTGCAACGAAAACGACGTTGATGAACCCGATATATTTACAGAATTCGGCTCATACACCGTAGGTGAGTCAGGAGGAGCCATTTTTAGTGTCTTAGATCAGAAACCTCAAAACGATCGGGAAAAATGGAATATGATTGATAGCAGTTTTATGACAACTTTACCTGATGCTTGGGCCATTAACAAACGTTTTGTAATGCTACCCGTAAACAGATGGAATGAAGACTACGAAAGAGTTTTACTTGGAGGCATTACCTGCGATAGTGATGATTATTATAACAGTGAGCAACACGTAAATGCCATTTATCTTCCCAAATACGATCCAGATAATCCCCTGTACATTGGCTTTTTCAACACGGGCGCATATCAAGAAAGCATTGGAGGTTTTGGAGGGATTCAGCATTGTTTAACTCCTGCTCCTAAGCACGTAATTATTGATAAAGATGATAAGGG
>CALKCM010000002.1 GCA_938086785.1 uncultured Bacteroidia bacterium | reverse complement strand
CGAAGGGGAAGGCCGCAAACGCATGGAAAAAGACGGAGATAAAGCCTCACGCCAAGGATTTAAAAAGAAAAGTTCTGCTGGAAAGGATAAATACAGCTCCAAAAACAAAAAAAAGAAATTTAAAGACGATTAAGAGGTCTTTATAACACATAAATAAAAAGGGGATCGCATCGATCCCCTTTTTTTATGCGCTTCTTCTTTTACCTCAGCAGAAGCATTCCACTAAAGCAGAGTAGACTTGATTTTTGAGTTCATGTTTTACGAATATGCTAAATTATATGTATTCTTATTCATTGTCATTTTTTTAATTGAATGCATTGATGCTATGTGTTTTCATGAGGAGTTATACCCTGCACAAATTTTCTGCCAAAGCGCATACTTTGCTCGAGGATGATGGTTTTACACCTTTAAAATGTCAGTAAATAGCTATAAATAATGCATTATCGAGGATAATTTTAACAGAAAGTAAGCATTTGCTTTTGGCGCAATTGTTGTACTTTTGCACCCTATAATGGAACGTAAAACGAACAACCAATTACTCGTGCCGATGGATTTCTCGGACATCAATGAGGTAGCACTCTCTCATGCGGTTAAAGTGGCTCAAACCTATAAAAATGAGATTCTTTTATTGCATGTAATGGAAACTTCCTTGCTAAAAAACCTGTTTGGCGGCATGGAAGAAGAGCTGGTAAAAGAAGCTTTAATGAACCGGTTAACTAAAAAAGCCGAAGAATTAAAGTCCTCCGCTGGAATCAAGGTGCATGTGCGTTTGGTAGAGGGAAAACCCTATAAAAAAATAGCTAAAATTGCCACAGAAGAGGAATTTGATGCGGTTATTATGGGAAGCAATGGCGCCGAAGGGGTAGGTCAAATCATAGGCAGCAATGCCAGCAGAACCATTCAGCACTCCTCTGCCCCGGTAGTGGTTATTAAAAAGTCTAATATTGGTCCCAATGGATATCAAAAAATTGTAATGCCCATTGATCTTACCGTCGAAACCAGGCAAAAAGCAGAATGGGCCATTCACTTGGCTACCAAGTTCGACTCAGAAATTATTCTCTTGTTCGAGAGCTCCACCGATGAATATGTAAAACGAGGCATAAAAGCCAACTTACGTGAGGTTACCACTAAATTGGACCAAAGCAATGTAAAATATACCTTAATGGAAATTGAGGATTCCATGGCTACCAATTTTGCCACCGAAACCTTAGCTACTGCCAATAAATTGGGTGCCGATTTGATCTTAGTTATGACGCATACCGATAAAAACATTGGCGAGTTTGTGATTGGGACCATGACTCAACAACTCGTTAATAAGAGTCGCAACATTCCAATTATGTGTATACACCCCAAAGAAACAGGATTTATTTTTTCGTATAATTAAAGGATGAAGTCAATTAAATTTATAGGTATTTTACTCCTGTGCGCAGGAATAAACCTACAGGCGCAAACCAGTAAAAAAGTATTGTTTATTGGAAACAGTTACACGGCCTACAATGATTTAGGTAGTTTGGTAGATAGCTTGGCTGTTGCCGACGGCAATGAGCTAACCTACACCGTTCATGCCCCCGGCGGGCAAACCTTTAAGAACCACACAGAAAATCCAGCTACTTTTGAAATTATTCGACAAGAGAAATGGGATTATGTGGTGCTTCAAGAGCAAAGTCAATTGCCCAGTTTTCCTTACAATCAGTTCCAAAAAGACTGTGTGCCTTACGCCAAAATACTGGTGGATAGCATACGGGCCAATAATGCCTGTACGATACCTGTATTTTTTGCTACTTGGGGCCGCAGAGACGGAGATCCACAATTCGATTCAATAAATACCTTTACCAAAATGAATAACCGGTTGGATGACGCCTACACTTACTTAGCCAAGGTAAATGGAGCACATAAAATACCCGTGGGTTTTGCTTTTGAAACAGTAAAAGAACCCGGAGGTGGAGCCGTAAGCTTTAATGAATTGTACGACAGTGATGGAAGTCATCCCAGTCTATATGGATCTTATATTACTGCCTGTATGTTTTACAGTCATTTCTTTAATACCAAGAGCACATACAACGCATTTGATGCGGGATATGCGAGTTTTTATACCGATTTTATGCAGGGCACGGCAGATTATGCCTTAAGCGCAGACGAAGAGAACCGAAGCTTTTTTCCAAAAGCAGAATTTTCTTCGGAAAACAATGTGGGTTCTAAAACCGTGGCTTTTACCGATAAAACCTATGGTGGAACTGCTGTTTCATGGTTGTTTGGCGATGGAGATTCCAGCAAAATGCAGAACCCAACACACACCTATCCAAATTTTGAATTGTACGGAGTAAGCTTGTATGTAACGAATAGTTGCGGCTATACCGATACGCTTATCCGCGGCATTCGTTTGGTGGAAGATAATCAAAACAGCATTGATAAGTTTGACGAAAGCACCTTATATGTTTTTCCAAATCCGGCAATCCATCAGCTTAATGTAGCCGAAGGAAATTTTATTATTGCGGTTTACGATATGCAGGGAAAAGCAGTGTGCTTGCCTGCAAGTAAGGTTTCTAGCATTGCCATACATTCTTTAAGTAAGGGAATGTATACCCTCAAAACTACCGAGGGTTCCGTGCAATTTATGAAGGAATAGAATCTAAGAACGTTTCAATTTTCATGCCTCTGCTGCCTTTCAAAAGAATGGTATTGCCCCATTTTTCTTGGGCTTTAAGATGGTTCTCGAGCGCTGTTTTTGTCTGAAACACATAGGGATGATGCGGAGCGGCCTCAAAATAAAGTTCGCCGCAGAAGTATGTATCTTCTAAACCCAAGTCCTTGGCCAAAGCCATAATATTAAGATGTTCCGTTAAGGCATGATCGCCCATTTCAAACATATCTCCCAAAACAGCAGTTTTACTCCCTTCCATTTGAGCAAATTCTTTAAGCGTAAGCTCAACACTGGTAGGGTTTGCATTGTAGGCATCTAGCCAAATGGTATGCGCTCCTTGACTCATCCACTGGCTGCGGTTATTGGCCGGAGCATAAGTCTCGCACTGTTGCGCAGCTTTGTCAATATCAATGCCCAATGAAACGCCAAAGGCAATGGCACTTAATGCATTAAGTACGTTGTACTTTCCTCCGGTCTTTAAGGTATAGGGTCCGTAAGTTTTTGTATTATATTCCACAGAAAAATGCGCCATTGGCATGGATTTGTGGACCAGGCCTTTAACATCTGCATCTTGATCAATTCCAAAGGAAATGGTTTTGGGTAGCCGCTTAGCCATATTGGAAAGCCAAGGATCATCGGCATTTACAATGGCTAATTTATCCTGTTTTAAGGCATAATCAAACAAGACACTCTCTTCTTTGGCAATGGCTTCCACGCTTCCAAAACCTTCCAAATGCTCTTTTCCTATATTACTTACCAGTACAATATCTGCACGGCATATATCCGAAAGTACTTGCATCTCGCCGGGGTGGTTCGTTCCCATTTCATAAATGGCACAGGTGCAGGTGCTTGGGGTGCCCACAATACTCAAAGGCAAGCCCAGGTGATTGTTGAAATTACCCGGTGTAGCAAAACTGCTAAACCCTGCATTTGCGACCACTTGACAGAATTCTTTGGTGGTTGTTTTTCCATTGCTGCCTCCAATTCCAAGCACCGGAAAGGAGAATGTATCTCTGTGGTAAATAGCCAGCTGTTGCAGGCTATCCAATGTATTCTCAACGTAAAATAATTGATTCTTATCCTCCAAACTTTTGCGAGAAGTAAGCACATATTTAGCTCCCAGTTCTAGTGCTTTTAAGGCATACTCGTTTCCATCGAAGTTGTTTCCAGTCAAACAGATAAACAGGCAATTATTGCTTATTTTTCTGGTATCGGTGCATACCTGTAAGTCGCAATCTACGTATAATTGATGCAATGATTCAACGGACAACATATATCAATATTCTTGTGTCAAAGATAAGATAGAATTATCTTTGATAGCGAAACCAAAATGAGGGATTTAAAAATATATTATCTAGGCTTTTTGAGCATCCTTCTTGGCATTTTTGGTATGTTAGATTTAAAGGCCCAACAGTCCTTGCACTTTTACTCGAGCAATGGTTTTCCGGTTAGTATAGGAGGGAATGCCCTTTCGAACCCTTGGACCGGTGGTTTTAATAATGGGCAAATGGTTAATTTAGATGTCAATAATGATGGTGTTCAAGACCTCATATTATTTGATACCGATTTTAACGATGTACAAGTGTTCCTAAAAAAGGGAGGTAAATATACCTATTCAGCCTATTTGGGCAGAAAATTGCCCAAAATGAGGTATCTCATGCGCGTAGCGGATCTTAATAATGATGGGAAGCCAGATTTGTTTACCGAAAGTGAAACCTTTACGCTGAAAGTTTATTTAAATGTAACGGAGCTCAGCGATAGCATTATTCAATTTGTGCCTCAGGGGGTTTATTCGCCCATAACGGATGAGTATGTCCTTTATTACCGCACCAGAAATATCGATCCCTCCGAACCCTGGTTTGGAATGAGTCCTCTAGGGATTGAATCTGCCGATATTCCTTACATTGGAGATGTAGATCAAGATGGAGATATAGATATTGTTAAATTTGATGGAACCTACAACAGTTATTCTTTGTTTAAGGATGTGAGCGCAGAAAAAGGCCTCTCCGACACCTTTGAGTTTCAGGATATGGAATATTGTTTCGGTTATTTTTACGAGGACAATTTTGGAGACATTGTTTTTGATAGTTGTGGATATACCGAACGCTTGCAAGTGAGACACTCCTCGGGAGCCTCTTCTCTTGCCTACGATGCGGATAGTGATGGAGACATGGATTTACTTATTTCCAGTGGAGTTTTTAATTACCTTACCTTTTTAGACAATGCCAAGGCCAATGAAAATACCCCTTACGATTCCATGGTTTTTTACGATACCATGTTCCCTCGCGAATCGGTGAGAGCGAACCAATTGTTTTTTCCCTCGCTCAATGGCTTAGACTATAACGAGGATGGCATTATTGATATAGGATTAGCCTCTACCTTTTTTGAAAGCAAGCAATCTCAAAACAATGTATATTTTTACGAAGGGTACAAGGCAGGAGATACTATTAAACATCGCTTAGATGAAAACTCTCCCATGAAAAACCAATTCTTAGATGTGGGGGCCTATGCATCTCCGGCCCTTATAGATATAGATAGAGATGGAGACTTGGACCTGCTGGTTAGCTCTGAAACCAATGGAGGTGTATTGGGTGCGGATACCAAATTTCAGCTTCATTATTTCGAGAACCAAGGAACGGCCACTGAACCGAATTTTGTGTCTTCCAATTCCAATTATTTGAATATTTCCCAATATGGAATTGTTTACCCTCGTATTTCCTGTGGCGATTTAAATGGCGATGGCCATGCAGATATTTTGGTAGGGGATAACAGCGGCAAGCTCTTTTACTTTAAAAATACGAGCACTACAGGTTTGAGTACTTTTAGCATGGAGAGCAGTACATTTATTGCGCCACCATCCATATGGGAGTATGCAGCTGCTCCCGCGGTGTATGATTATAATGGCGATGCATTGCCAGATCTGCTCATAGGCTCGCAAAGCGGATATGTTAATCTTTATAAAAACACAGGCTCCATTGCTTCTCCCTCCTTTGTTTTGGAGCAAGATTCTGCTTGGTATGCGTTCAGTAATACGTTTCAAACCAATGTAAGCCCTCCCCAGTTTCAAAACTATGGATTTAGTTCTCCTTGGGCTGGAGATATAGATCATGATGGAAAAGATGAACTGATTCTTGCCGGGCAGTTGGGACAAATTTACAGGTATGCCATTGATGGAAGCCTACCCACTGATTCGCTTTCTAGAGAACCCAACATGTTTTGGACTAAAAAAGGCCAAGATAGTTTAAGGGCTGAATTTGGTGGGTTTTCTACCATTGCTGTTGGCGATTTGGATGGAGATTCTATTTTAGAAATTATTGTTGGTACTAAAAATGGAGGCCTCAAAATGCTTTCTGCCAAAGGCGATCAACTGGTTTCTATAGATAAACAGAGGGATTTGCCTTATTTAATTTACCCAAATCCAGCAACAAACAAGGTTCTTGTGCGCATGCAGGACTTGGAGAGAGTAAAGTGGAGCATATATTCATCTCATGGAGTGGAGGTCTTGAAAGGGCTTAATACGCACCGCAATTTTGAAATTAATACGTCTAGCCTTCCAGATGGCTTGTATTTTCTTCATCTGTACAATGCAAGTAAGCAAGGGGTTAAAAAGCTGATGCTTATAAGCGAATAAAATTATCGCAAAAGCTATGATCCGATTCCCTATTCGTAGCAACAATTACCGTGCGTTCTGGTTTTATTTTCTGAATCAATTTATGGTATAATTCAATTCCATGAGCATCTAAATTTTCGGTTGGCTCATCTAAAATTAAGAGGGATGTATTGCTGAATACCGCCAGACACAATTTAATGCGCTGTTTCATGCCGCTGCTAAAGTTTTTTATCGCTTTATTTTTTATGCTTGCATCAAAAGAGCAGAGCTCTATCATATGTTCAGCGGTAAAAGAGGAATCAACAGGTTTGAAACGGGCATGAAACTGGATGAGTTCTTCTATGGTAAACTCTTCGGGAAGAGTGAGTGCTGGTGAACTCAAGGAGACCTCTGAAAAAACACGTTCTACTTGAACTTCTTTACCATCAATGTACCATGATATGGCTCCCGAATTTGGTTCGATCTGGCCGGCTATTAGCAGGCTTAGCGTGCTTTTCCCTGATCCATTATTCCCTAGGATAGCTGTTTTGCTCCCAGACGAAATTGTGAGGCTTAGCGCATCTATAATGGCTTGATGATTGTATGATTTACTGCAGTTCTTTAATTGGATCTGCATAGGGAATTATTTACTGATATAGCCCTTCATGATCCCTCGGTCTGATGTTTTGATGAATTGTAAAATCTCATCTCTTTCCTTGGTTGGTTTGAATTCAGTTTCAATGATTTTTACCGCTTTTGAATTGTTTAAGTTTTTAACAAATAAGATGCGATAGATGTCTTGAATTTCGGCAATTTTCTCTGGAGCAAACTTTCGTCTTCTCAAGCCTATGCTGTTAATTCCTTCATAACTCAAAGGCTCTCGCGCTGCTTTGGTATAAGGAGGAACATCTTTTCTTACCAAACTTCCTCCACTAATCATGGCATGTTTCCCAATATTTACAAATTGGTGCACAAGGGCAGCCCCTCCTAAAATGCTGTATTCTTCTACTTTTACATGGCCCGCTACCTGAACACTATTGGCTAAGATGCAATGATCTTCAATCACCACATCATGTGCCAGATGCACATAAGCCATCAAAAGAACATGATTTCCAACTTTGGTAAAGCCCAAAGCATTGGTTCCTTTATTAATGGTTACATACTCCCTAATGGTTACATTATTTCCAATAATGGTTAAAGTTTCTTCACCATCAAACTTTAAATCTTGGGGGATAGCACCTACGGAAGCACCAGGAAATACCTTGCAGTTCTCGCCGATTCGAGTTCCCTTAAAAATAGTAACTCCGGACATGATATGTGTACCTGAGCCTATTTCAACATCAGCATGTATGGTTACAAATGGGTCGATGGTTACATTGTCTGCAATCTTAGCGCTGGGATGCACATAGCTGAAGGGTTGAATCATAAGATGCACAAAAGTAATTCATTTTTATGGCCAAATACAAGGATAAGGCTTCAAAAAATATGGCCATTGGTTAGGCGGTTCAATTATTTAGTTATTCCTTAATAATTAATTTCTTAATCATTCCTGATTTGGTGTTCACTAAAATAAGGTAGGATGAGGATGGAAGAGTTTCAATGTTTAGCTGTATTTGTTTATCCGAATACGTTTGATCCAATAGTTTTTGCCCAGACATTGAGTATACCTGAATGGACTTAATATCCTCTTTCGTGCTGCGAATGGTGAGTTTTTTTGAAACAGGATTTGGAAAGAGAACGATGGAGGATGTGTTTATTTTGGCAGTGCTGTTGGCTGCTACTATTGCAGTTACGGTATTGGTTCGCTCAAAGGGGTAGCCTCCTTGGGATATATTCGCTGTATTTATAAAGGAATGGTTCAGTGGAACGGTGTTGTAGTAATACACCCGAAGGTTTATAAAGCCCGCCGAGGAGTTTAGCTCGCTGTTTTTACCAGGATTTGGACTTAAACTTAGGTTTGGGAAGGTATAGCGCAGGGCCAATTTAGAGTTATTATCGATGAGTTCGCTGGTATGCGTCATGTAATGAGAATGGGCCGTAAGTTGCACTGCATGAACAAATAAAGGAGCGTCTATGGTATCTAAAACAATGACCTCGCGCATGGTGTCATTTGTTGTATTTACAAAGCGTATGAAATAATCGATATACCCATCATTGGGATTTACAGATATGGTTTCTCCTGAAATATTAATGCTCGAAAACTGAAATTTCTGATTATCAAAATTAGAGGGGTTTTCGACACGTTGGCTTAAAGAATCGACATTATTCTGGGCATAATCGTCTGTTGAACTTAAAGAAGCGACAAAGCTGAGTTTTTCATTTACCTCTATATCACTCGATGGAGCTTTAACAGCCAGCTCAATAATTTCTTTCTCTCCGCTTTTTACGGTGATATCGTTCCAGCGTAAATTTCCCGCTGTCGTGGAACTTGGGTTGAGGCTTGACTTAATAAACTCGATGCGTTTATCCATAGCTAATAGCAGGTCTGTGGTTTTTGTTTCTTCCCCTTCGTTGGAAATAACGAGGGAAAGGCCTTCTCCTTTATCGGAACTTCTAAACTTACCTGAATTGGATAGAACTCGAATTTTTAGATCTCTAAACCGGCTTATACCAAACCGGATGGGCAAGTAAAGCAAGTTGCTATTTAGGGTATCTAAATTTATTTCAGCGGATTTAGTTTGCGGAACAAGGGATTTGTAATTGGCCCATTCAAAGGTTATTTTTTTCTTGGAGGATGGGATAATCCAATGAGTTAAGCCCGAACTATTTGCAGATTCAAAGAACCGAATGCCCTCATATTTTAAAGAGAAAAAGGGGAGAGGTACGTCGCTCGATCTATTGAATTTTCCATTGCCATTTTTATCCCAGTAAGTGATGACGAATAGTTCTCTTTTCGAAAAATCTAACTGGCCAAAGGCAAAGGATTTTCTAATGTTGGGAATCCCCGAAAAGTATCCAGAGACCAAATTACCAAAAGAGTTTATAGCCATTTTTGAAATGCTAGAAAAATGTGGGTTTGATGTAAAAACTCTCACAAAGGAATCCTTGGATCGTTCAAATAGCCTTCTTTTAAAAGTGCCGTCCTTAATCAAAGCCATGCAGTATTGCCTGCCTTGAATGACTCCCAAAGCATCAAAATTGAGTAAGCTGTCTTCAAAGAGTAATTGGGAATGTTTTGCATTGGCATATTCATACATTTCGCTGGCTTTGGAAATGGGATTGTATTTCGAATAAAACAAACTGCTTTTGGACATGCTCAAGGATGTAATAGCGAAAGAATCCGATTTTAAAGAAATGAGTTTAGAATCGGAAATACTTAAAGCCACGAGTCCATTTACTTTTTCATCTCTAAAGCTGTTAAACGCACCTCCAAGATAAATGCTGTCTTTGGCTGGGTTAATTGCGATGTGCTGGATAGGCCTATTCGAACCATCAATGCCCCCTTGGCTAAAGGAACTCACTTTGGAGTCTCCATCAAACGCACAAATATTATTGCTTAGTACTTTATTGCAGGAGCGAAAAGATCCAGTGATTATTAAGCTTGATTTTAATGCTCCTAAACCATAAACGGTACTTGGATTACTAAATTGCATGGGAAAGTCCCAGGTGTTTGTACCTGTATTTAGTCGAATAATATTTTGATAATCATTGGCTGCTACAAAATTACCCGCAATGTAAATGTATGCGCCCAAGCGCTCTACATCAGAAATATTCAACTGATCTCCTTTAGAGGAAACAACGAAGCTGCCTAGATTGGTCCGGCTTCTTCTATCTTGAGAAGCGAGGTATATTCGATGCGTTCTTGCAGAGATTAATTTGGATTGAACAGTAAATAATTCGTTTTCATTGGAGCCTATATAAGCCGTCTGAGCGTCATTTATTAATGGAATAGGGCTCACAATTTGACCGTGAAGCAGTCCAAAGCAAATCATGCTTAGGCTGGTCACTATTTTTTTATATCTATCCATTTTTTCTTAGTTTATTTGAAACAATTTAAACCGAACAACATATTCTATACCAAACCGAGTGGGGGAATAGTCCAGGCCTGAACTAGCCTTAAACTGATTTTGAAGGGACTGATTGACAGTAATCTTGAAGCCATGACTTCGCAGTGCTTGCTCTTTTTCGATGGCTATACTTACCCCTGCATTTAGTCTGGTTTTATTCAAAAAACTCTCGGCATCAACCAAAGGATCAACGCTGCTTTTTATCCCTTTTGCCACTTTTAAATACGTGGGGTGTTCATAGGCGTATGGGTTGGCTGTTTGGCCACTGGCAGATGTCAAAAATCCAAGAGACCCTTGCAGTGCTAAAATCAAATTCCATTGATTTTTAAATCTGAAATTCTTAGATACCCCCAAAGGTATATCTACATAGTTGGCCGTAGGATTCATTCTTGCAATAAGCAGGGAGTCTTTCCATCCGCGTGCTTTTTGATAAATAACCTCGCCTGCTGTTCCGAGGTACGTAAAATAATCTGTAGGTACTTTTATGCGAATGGTATCTGCAGAGCCAGTACTTGTTAGGTTGCTTTCCGATGAAATGCCCCCATAAATCTGAAGTCCATGACCTAAGTTAAGGCTCAGTCCTGCATTTAAAACCCATTGAATGGATTGTGCTTTTCCGTCTTTCTTGGTAAAAGCGTTTTTATTTCTGTTCACATCAGCGCTCATGCCAATGGTTCCTTTAGAGGTGGCTATGGCAATGCCTGCATAAGGAATAAGTCGTTTGGCGTATCCCAAGTTTGCTTTTCTTAACTGCTTAAGTGGAGCGGATATTTTTTGTTTTGAATATAAGAAAATAGGGCTTTGCACCCAGGATAAGCCTTGCATTTGAAAGGACTTATTGCTGTAAAACGGATTGTCCGAGGCGCTTTCGCCGGGAGAGTATGCACTGTTTGTACTTATGTAATCTTCCAAATGCTCGAGGTTTTTTATATTCTCTAAGCTTTTTAATACTTTTTGAATGGTGCTGTTTTGTATTTTAGATTTAGCACTATTTAATTTTACTGTCCCGCTGGCTAAACTATTGCTTTTGTTCTTATCTTTAGATGGGCTTTGTTTGGTATCCTTGGGTAAAAAAGCACCCACCGGCTTTTCGAATACAGAAGCCAAGTTATTGTTCTCTCCTTGAACCTCTTTTTCTATTTCTTGTGAAAGCGCTCTATCTTTTACCAAGGTGTTTTGGCTTTCAAAAGGCATTTGAATCGATGCTTGGTTATTAGATGGCTTTATCCATGAATAGGTCAAAAGCGATAGTCCTGAAACAAGCAGAATAGCAAGTCCGGATAAAAGGAGCCTAAGCCGACTTAAACCTGTGTTTTTAAATGGCAAGAGCATGAAAATCTTTTGCCAATCTTTCTTGCCAACCGGAATGGTAAAATTAGAAAAAGTCTTTTTGAAACCGGTCTCCAAGGGACTGCTTAAATTCGTAGGAATTTGGGCCGCAATGGCATCCCAATCTGCAATGCTAAGTTCTTTTTCTGTCTCGGAAAATGAAGATTTAACGCTATTTTCAAAGGCATCTGGGGAAGGTTTTTCTGCTGCAGGAGATGCTTCCTTCATGGATGAAGAAATGGCATCCCAATCTTCTGGAACCACAGGTATTTCATGCGTTTTAAAAGCGCTCTGAATTGATTTTTCTATATTATCAAACGGCTTTTCCATGAATAACTCCTTCATTAACAAGGGTGGTGTAGATGTATTTTTTTGCTCGGGCGTATTGCGATTTAGATGTGCCTTCAGATATTCCTAAACGTTGAGCAATTTGTCTGTGGGTTAACTCATCTACACAATACATATTAAAAACCGCTCGGTAGCCCTCCGGCATTTTATCCATAACAGATAAGATTTGATCTGATGAGCAAGGAAAGGCATTGTCCTCATAGATTTCATCTGCCGTATCAATTTCAATATTCAAGGGCCTAAACAAGTCTTTATTTTTCGCCTTCTTTTTGTAAAAGTCTATGGAGGTATTGATGAAAATACGGGTCATCCATGTCTTGGGATTGCTGTCTCCCCTAAATTTTTTAATATTCGTAAATACTTTTACAAAGCCTTCTTGCATCGCATCGCGTGCATCATCTTCACTATTGATGTATCTGCGGCATGTGGCAAGCATTTGTGGACCCACTAATTTAAAGAGTTCAAATTGTGCAGAGGTACTGTTTTCTTTGCACGCATCTAATATTTTAAGGAGTTCACTCACCGTGTTCTTATCTCTTTGTCTGCTAAATTACGAAAGGGTTGCATTAAATTGAAATATCTTTTATTTCAATTTAGCAAGAAAGGCCGAGATGCTAGGAAATAAATAGCTCTGCGCTAATATTATCTGCCATTAAACGACCTTTACTCAAAAGTGTAATGGTATCGTTTTCAATCTTTATCCACTGGTTTTGTTCCATTTTCTTGAGGGCAATTTTATTCTCATCATGCCATTTGGAATAAAAGGGGAGTATCGCATCCATGCGAAGCCCAGAACTTAGACGCAATTGTGTAAGTATGGCTTCGTTGGCTAAATCTAAATCACTGAGTGTTTCTGAAGTTTGTGGAAGTTCTCCAAGGTTTATTTTCTTGATGTACTCGGCATTATTGGATGCATTCCAAAACCGTGTTTTGTTCTTATAGCTATGGGCCGAGGGGCCGATGCCGAGGTATGCTTTATTTTTCCAATAGTTGGAGTTGTGAATGGATCGATGTCCCGGTTTACACAAATTTGAAATTTCATAAAAATCCCACTGGTTTAAAGCGGATATTTCTGTCAATTTCATAAACTGATTGGACTGGTGTTCGTCATTAGTTTCAGGGACAAGGCCTTTTTTTATCCGATGAGCCAAAGCCGTTTTACTCTCCACTGTAAGGGCATAGGCCGATAGGTGGTTGGCTCCTGAATTTAGGGCCCAATTTAGCTCAAATTCCCATTGTTTATCTGTTTTTAGATGACTTCCATAAATCAAATCGACACTTATATCGGCAATGCCCGATTGCAAACTGGTATCTACTGCCACCAAAGATTCAGCGGCGGTATGGCTTCGATTCATGAAAGCCAATTCCTCGTCATTTAAACTTTGTAAGCCAATGCTTAAGCGGTTAATTCCAGCAGAGTTCCATTTTTTAACTGCACCGGGGTTTATATCATCGGGATTTGCTTCTAACGTTAATTCTACATGCGTGGAGAATCTAAAATTGGTTTTAACAGTCTCTATGATTCTACGGTATTCGTCTTCTGTTAAAATAGAGGGGGTTCCTCCGCCAAAATAAATACTTTCGAAAGTGAAGTCCTGCCACTCCGATTTTTTGAGTAGAACCTCTTCAATGATCGCATCTATCATTTCTTTTCGGTACGAGAAATTTGTGCTAAAATGAAAATCGCAGTAGGTGCATGCTTTGCGGCAAAAGGGAATATGTATGTAGATGCCTGCCATTTAAAATTGCTTTGCTTTACTTTGCATAAAGGTTGAAACAGGTGAGGTTAATCATAGGAATTGTACTAAGCTATTTTGCGTTATTTGGCAAAGTTAATGCACAGGCCCAAACGGATACCTTTACGCTAACTTTAGATCAGAACTTTTCTAAATATGATTTTCAGAAAAAGATGATTTATCCCTTGATTCAACAAGGCTTCTTAACGGCTGGAGCAACAAGGATTGGCCCCTTTAAATGGTTTGTAACCAAAGGCAGGCGTTTTTCTTACCTAATCAACAGAGAAGAGCAACTGGATAGTATCATTAGCCTTTCTCAATACAACGCTTGGGCTGGACAATGGCTCCGGAAGCAAAATTCCTTGGGATATCCCTTTGCCAGTGTTCGTCCTGCTCTGCTTAAGCAAAGATCTGATACCTTGGAGATGGAAATTTTAAAATCGTACGGAGAGCAATGGCATTACGATTCTATTGTTTTTGATAATTTTTCTGTTTCTCCCCGTTTGTTAAAATGGGCGGCTGGAATTGAGGCAAAGGAGGTTGTTTCTGATCGGAAGAATAAGCTATTGCTGGAGCGTTTAATCGCTATTAATGGCTTTAGTTCTAGTAATCCAAAAATTAGCTACAGCAAATCGGGGAATACCCAATGGACTCGCTTCTCTATACGTAAATCTAGAAAAGACTTCTTAAGCGGAATTATCGGATTAAATACGGACGGCTCTGGAAATCGAACCATTACGGGTGAATTGAACGGGGAGTTCTACAATATCATGAATTCTGGTTCTGGAATGCAGTTTTCTTGGCAAAGTTTTAGGGCACGTTCTCAAGATTTTAAAATGAGTGCTCAAGTTCCCTTTCTCTTTGGGCTTCCTTTTATTACAAGGGGTAATTTTGAATTTCAAAAATTTGATACTTTATATACTTCAACGAACAGGGGCTTGGGTTTTCAGTTTCCAATGAGCAAAGATTTAATCATAGGCGTTCAATATGATGTTACGGAAAGAAGTCGGATATTTACGGATGAGAATTATGTACGAGCCAGGCGCGAATTGCCAAATAGCCCCAACAGTAAGGCTAAATTATATGGGTTGCAATTGCATTATCGAAAAGGAGATTTGTCTTACTTCAGTCGTCGCAAACTATCGGTTCGAGTGGCGTTAAATGTGGGCAGTAGAACATTTGTGAAAGATGCGAGTATTGCAGCCATCACATGGGTTTCGAGCAATGGTAAGGTAGAGAATGTATACGATTCCTTGGAGAGAACCAGCGGACTCAAAAGCAATCAATTGTCGGCTAATTTGGATTTTAATTGGCATGTTCCCTTAAATAAATTATTTGTGCTTCGCACCTTTTCAAAGGTGAATGTTTTGCAGCTTCCTCAGGTATTTTTTAATGAACTATCCAGATATGGTGGAATAAAAACTTTACTTGGTTTTAATGAGCAAAGTATATTTGCCAATGAGTATTACAGTGCAGGTATGGAGTTGCGTTTAATCACGGGAAACAATGGGTTTATTGGATTGCAATCCAATGTAGCGCGCTATATTAATACAAGCGGTCAGGGCGGATTAGCCAATGAAAATATATTTGGTGCCGGTATAACTACAGCTATTAATACGCGGGCTGGGGTGCTGCAAATTGCCTGGGCCATGGGGCAGGGTGTTTCTTCAACCTTTGGATTTAATCAATCGAGGTTTCATTTTGGATTAGTAACGAACCTAAACAACTAAAGAGAATGATTTTAAGATTAGTTTGTCTTCTTTTACTGTTTTCTTCTTCTGTGCTTGCCTCTGGTCAGAACATCGATGAGGGTATGGGTGCAAGTCAAAGGAATATTGAGCAGCTCGAAGACTCAGTAGAATCAAAATTCTTGGATACGCTAAACACGGATAGTCTAAGAGCCTTACTCGTAGCTCCTCTGAAAATACATATTCCAACGGAAAAAGTAAATGCAATTATCGATCCCTATGATGCCTTAAACAATGAACTCTATGCACAAAAGAGCACATCGAAGATTTGGTTTTTCATTGCTATTTTCCTAACTATAATGGGCTTTTCACTATACATTCAGAACTTCCCAAGTCAATTTATCTTGCGCTTGCAAAGTATACTGAATCCTCAGAAATATAAGGAGTTGCTTGCAGAAAAAAGATCCAGGATTATGAATGGTTCCATCTATTTATTGCTCTTGAATGGTTTAGTGCAAAGTCTCGTATTTTCTCTGCTGTTGTTGAGGTTAAGGTATTTTGAATTGAATAATGCCTCCTTTTTCATTTTGCTGCTCTTCAGCTTAATTATAATAAAGTCATGTATACTGGGAATTCAATATATTCAAGCAAAAGTTTTGGATCTTCAAGATGCTCAACAGAATATGATACAAAGACATATCAATGTTGAACTTGTATTTTCCTTGATATTTTTACCTGTTTCGCTTTTTTATTACTATAATCCTCAATTTTTATTTGGTATTTCTGAGGTATGGTATATTTTATTTTGCCTCATTCCATTGATTTTTAGATCTTTAGCACAGATTTATGGCATATTTCAAGATAGTGCTTTTAAAGTTCAAGTTCTATTGTATTTTTGCGCACTCGAAATTTTACCTATGGTAATAATTGCGACGGTAATCATACAAAGGCTTTATGCAGAAGGATAGATTAGAAAAGGTTAAAAGTATATTAATTACTCAGCCTGAACCAGACAAGGATAAAAATTTTTACCAGAGTTTAGTAGATCAATACAAGGTAAAAATTGATTTCAGAAGTTTTATTCATGTGGAACCGCTATCGGCAAGGGATGTTCGCCGTCAAAAGGTAAATTTAGCCAATTATTCAGCAGTTATTTTTAATTCAAGAAATAGTATTGATTACTTTTTTCAATTGGCTGTAGAAATGCGCCATGAAATGGACCCCAATACTAAATACTTTTCTGCTAATGAGAGTGTCTCGAATTATATTCAAAAATATATTACGCCAAAGAAACGAAAAATGTATGTAGGCAAGGGAAGAGAAGCCGAGTTCTTAGCCTTGTGTAAAGCGCATCCAAAAGAAACATATCTCTATCCGTGTAGTGACATTCGTAAGCCAAGTATTGCTGATTTTTTTAAGAAGCATGACATGAACTTAAAAGAATGCATTATCTACAATACGGTAAGTTCAGATTTAAGCGATTTAGAAGATGTATTTTACGATATATTGGTTTTCTTTAGTCCTGCTGATATCAAATCCTTGTACGATAATTTTCCTAGTTTCATTCAAAACGATACGAGAATTGCCGGCTTTGGATCAAGTACTCAAAAGGCGATAGAAGAGAATAATTTAATATTAGATATTCCTGCACCGGCTCCTGATGCTCCGAGCATGCGAGCAGCATTGAATAATTATATCAAGCAGGTAAATAAGTAAATTATTTTAAATAATCTGGGGTGTATATGCCCCATTTCATGAGTCGGTACTGAACGGATACCCACAAAACACCCAAACCATATTCAGCACTTCTTTTAAAATTTATACTGCTGGCTTCTTCGAAATATTTAGTAGGGCAGGTGATTTCACAAATTTCAAAATCGCGTGAAAATATTTGAGCAATCATTTGATTATCGAAAATAAAATCATCGTCGTTTTTATCAATAGAAATAGATTTTAAGACATCTGCATGAAATGCTCGGTAACCCGTGTGGTATTCGCTTAATTTTTGATTGATTAAAATATTTTGGAAAAGCGTAAGCATTCGATTGGCGATGTACTTGTAAATAGGCATGCCTCCTTTCAAAGCGCCTTTGCCTAAAATACGGCTTCCAAAAACAACTTTATAATTGCCATCAGATATCACCGAAGACATGGCACGAATTAACTTTGGGGTATACTGATAGTCTGGATGAAGCATAATGACAATATCTGCGCCTAACTCAAGCGCTTTGCGGTAGCAGGATTTCTGATTGCCTCCGTAGCCTTTGTTTACATCGTGCTTTACAATGTGTTTTATATTTAAACTTTTAGCTACATCAACGGTATCATCATTGCTGTTATCATCAACCAAAACAATTTCGTCTACTATATCCATTGGAACTTCATCTAAGGTCTTTTGAAGAGTCATGGACGCATTGTAAGCAGGCATTACAACAACTATCTTGTGTTTGTCTATCATTTGTTTGAGAAATGTGTATAAATTAGGGGCAAATTTAAGGATTTACTTGAATTTCTGATTGCCACAAATAAATATAAAATAGACGCTGCTCATTACATTTGTTATCAACTACTTATGAAATTAAGTTAGATGGGTTCTAAATTGACCATGGTGTGACAAAAAGTTTTATCCATTTTGCCTCTGTGTCTATATTTGCAGCGCGCAAAAAGCACAGGAATTAAAATGATTCGATTGAATAAAATTTATTTACTCTTTTTCACCCTTGTATTTTCTAGTATTAGTCTATTTTCCCAGACCGATGGTTATGTGGGAGATGCTGTTTCCGGAGAAAAATTATGGGTTTCAAATAATTGTGGAAGTTGTCACCAAGTATATAAAAAGGCGGTTGGTCCGGCTTTAAAGGGTGTACAAGACAGACATTCCGTAGAGTGGATTGTTAAGTGGGTTCGGAATAACGAAGCTCTTAGAAAAAGTGGAGATGCAGAAGCGCTCGCCATTTATGAAGAGTATGCTGGCGCTGCCATGAATCTTTTCCCTAACCTAACGGCTCCAAATATCATTGATATTTTGGCTTACATCGAGTCTGTTCCAGATCCAGCTACAGCAGTGGCTGCTGGTCCAGCAGCTCAAGGGCCCGCCAAAAAAGATAATACAACGGTATTCTTTCTTCTGACCTTAGTTGTCATATTCGCAATTATTTACTTGCTTTTGGGTAAAGTTAAGAAATCGTTGTTGCGCAGTGTTATGGAAAAAGAGGCTGGGACTGAGGATGCATTCGCTCCAAAAGGAATAGCAAAATATTTGCCTTCTTCATGGGCATCCATGAATCCGGTAATATTGTCTTTATCTGTAACAACTATAATAGGCTTATTTGGGTTCAGCTTTTTATACTGGTTTGGTATGAATAAAATTGGTGTTCAACAAGGCTACGCTCCAACGCAGCCAATTGCCTATAGTCACGCCTTACACGCTGGAGAGTTGAAAATCGATTGTAAATACTGTCATTCAACGGTAGAAGTCTCCAAATCAGCTTCTATTCCATCGTTAAATACCTGTATGAACTGCCATAAAGGAGTTCAGGCGAGTGAAAAGTATGGTGGAGAAACCTCTCCTGAAATTAAGAAGATATATGCTGCATTGGATTACGATCCGGAACGTCCTGCAGGGAAAGAGTTTGGAAATAATCCGAAGCCTATACGTTGGGTGCGCATACACAATTTGCCTGATCATGCGTACTTTAATCACTCTCAGCACGTAAAAGTAGCTGGTTTAGAATGTCAGCAATGTCACGGACCAATTGAAAAAATGGAAGTTGTTCAGCAATGGTCAACGCTCCAAATGGGTTGGTGTATTGATTGCCACAGAAATAGAGGGGTAGATACAGATAATAATAATTACTACGAAGCTTTGCACGCAAAAGCAAAAGCAGATCTTAAAGAGAACGGGAATCAAAGTAAGTTTTATGGCCCAGACGGTAATGTTAAAATTACTCCAGCCATGAACGGTGGTTTGGAATGTGCAAAGTGCCATTATTAAAAAAAAAAAGAAAAAATCAAATGTCGAAAAATCAGAAATATTGGAAAGGATCGGAGGAACTCGAAAGAACTTCGGATTTTCTCAAATCTCAGAAACATGAATTTTCCGATGCACTTCCCTTAGATGAAGTTCTAAGTGAAGAAGGTATTGAGTTAAATTCGAATCGAAGAGATTTTCTTAAATTCTTCGGGTTTAGTGTAACATCAGTAGCTCTAGCAGCTTGTTACAGAACACCAGTAAGACATGCAGTGCCATATTTGGTTAAACCCAATGAGGTGACACCAGGTGTGCCTAATTATTACTCATCTACTTGTGGTGCTTGTTCATCAGCCTGTGGGGTAGAAGTAAAAGTAAGAGAAGGTAGACCAATTAAATTGGACGGTAGTTTGCGTTCACCCATTTCTCAGGGTGGTTTATGTGCTACAGGACAAGCAAGTATTTTAGATTTATATGATACGGAACGCTTGGCTCATCCAATGCAAAATGGAAAAGAAGTTGAAGATTGGAATACTTTAGATATTGAAATTGCCCAGAAAATTAGTGAGGTTCAAACATCGGGTAAGAAAATTGTAATTTTAAGTGATACCGTGCATAGCCCTTCTGCTTTAAAGGCAGTTGCGGACTTTAAAGCAAAATATTCGAATGTAGAGCACGTTTCATACAATGCAGTTTCCTACTCAAGTATTATAGAAGCAAACGAAGCAGATTTTGGCAAGGCAGTATTGCCTAGTTATAATTTTGAGAAAGCATCCGTTATTGTAAGTTTTGGTGCAGATTTTCTTGGAACATGGATATCCCCTGTAGAATTTACCAAAGGATATGTAAAAAATAGAGTTCCGGTAAAAGGAAAAGAAATGTCTCAGCACTTTCAATTCGAAAGTAATTTAAGTACCACTGGTACAAATGCTGATTATCGTTTCCCAATGCAAGCAAGCAAAGAGGCCTTGTATTTATCTACCTTATATAATGAGGTGGCTAAATTAAAAGGAGCGGTGCAAATTCCGGTTCCACAAAATGGAGAATTGGCTGGAAACTCAGTAAAAAGAGCTGCAAAGGCTCTAGTAAAAGCAGGTTCGGCCGCCTTGGTTGTTTCGGGTTCTTCTTCAAAAGAAGCGCAACAAATCGTGAATGGCTTGAATGCTTTACTCGGATCTATAGGTAATACTATTACATTCGATGCATACAGCAAACAATTTGATGCCACTCAAACGGCATTGAATGGCTTAAAAGCAGATATTAAGAGTAAAAAAGTTGGAGGTATAATCTTCTGGGGAACGAATCCAGTATATTCCAACGATAAAGGTTTCTGGACTGAAGCTATAAAAGGAATGAAATTATCGGTGTCATTTGCAGGCACAAAAGATGAAACGGCATCCTTATGTACCTATATCTGTCCAGATAATCATTTCTTAGAAAGTTGGGGCGATGCGGAACCAAAGAATGGTCACGTTCATTTTGTTCAACCAACCATTGCGCCTGTTTTTAACACGCGTCAATCTCCCTTGAGTTTATTAGTTTGGGCGCAAGCAATTGCTCCAGATTTAATGGATCCTTTTCAAAAGAAAGGCCATTTGGCACAAAAACATCATACCTCTCCTTACTACTCATACGTAAAAGAAACATGGGCTAGTGCAGGCAAAGAGTTCGATGAATTGCTTCACGATGGATACTATTCTTACAATACTGAAACCGCTGCGAGCTCTGCGTATTCAGGAAATGTTGCAGGTTTAGCTTCATACATCAGTAAAACATCAAAATCTACCGGTGTTGATTTAGTTTTATATACCTCTGTTGGTGTAAACGATGGAAGTCATGGAAATAACGCTTGGGTTCAGGAATTACCTGATCCAGTAAGTAAAGTAACCTGGGATAATTATGTATCTCTTCCAAAAGCACTTGCCGAAAAAATGGGTGTGGACAAAGATGATACGGTTACGTTGGAGGTAAATGGCCAAACATTGGCTAATGTTCCTTCCCTTATTCAACCAGGTCAAGCAAATAACACGATAGGTTTAGCTATTGGTTATGGCCGCTGGGCTGCCGGAAAAGTGGGTGGTTCTAACGAAAAAGGCTACGATGTTTTAGGAGTAAATGCTTACCCTCTTATTGGTGCAGATGGAAACACTGTTATCAATGGAGTTAAAATATCGAAAGGAGATGATTCTTACGAATTGGCACAAACGCAATCGCATCATAGCATTGAGGGAAGAGATATTGTAAGAGAAACGACTCAGAAAGAATGGCAGGAGAATGCAAAAGCAGGAAACGATAAACCAGCACCGCATATTTACACCATTTGGGAAAAGCAAGAATATCGCAAAGACGGTGCACCAAATCACTTATGGTCTATGGCCATTGATTTAAATGCATGTACGGGTTGTGGTAGCTGTGTTGTCTCTTGTTCTATAGAGAACAATGTTCCAGTTGTAGGTCGAGACGAAATACGTTTGCGTCGTGAAATGCACTGGATACGAATTGACAGGTATTATTCCTTCCATAATGATAATAAGGACGTTTCCGATGAGAATTATCTTACCGAGGAAAAAGTAATCGCAAAAGCGGATAAAGCAGATAAGGCAGAAGGTGGAGATGGAAACTATGAGCATTGGGAAAATGTAAAAGTAGTTCACCAGCCCATGATGTGTCAGCATTGTTCACAAGCACCTTGTGAAACGGTATGTCCGGTATTAGCCACTACGCATAGTTCTGAAGGTCTAAATCAAATGACCTATAACCGTTGCATTGGTACTAAATATTGCGGAAATAACTGTCCGTATAAAGTAAGACGATTTAACTGGTTCAGATACAACGATAACGATGCATTCGATTTCCATTTCAATAACCCATTGGGTAAAATGGTTATGAATCCTGATGTAACCGTTAGAACTCGTGGAGTCATGGAAAAATGTTCATTCTGTGTTCAACGTCTTCAAGCAGGGAAGTTAGAAGCCAAGAGAAAGAATAAAACAATGGCTGCAGATGCTGTTCAAACGGCTTGTCAGAGAGCTTGTCCAGCAGATGCTATTGTATTTGGCGACTTGCACAATCCAGACAGTGAGATTAGTATGTTGGCTAAAAACGAAAGAGGATATAAAGTCCTTGAAGAGTTAAATGTTCAATCAAGTGTAACCTATTTAACGAAAGTTAGAAATATAGATCAAGAAGCTTAAAATATGATACATGATTCGATAATAAGAGATGTACTGGTAACTGGGAATAAAACCCCGTCTGATGTTACCAAGGATATTTCAAGGCCTATTTTAAATAAACCATCTACTGCATGGAAAATAGGGTTTACTTTATCCCTTGTCTTCCTAGGGATATTTGCTCTTAGTTTATTTAATACGCTTTGGGTAGGTATTGGAGTTTGGAACATAAACAAATCTGTAATGTGGGGTTGGGATATTACCAACTTCGTATGGTGGGTAGGTATTGGTCATGCGGGAACATTGATTTCGGCTATTCTTCTCCTATTCCGTCAAAAATGGAGGATGAGTATTAACCGTTCCGCGGAGGCCATGACCATTTTTGCTGTAATCTGTGCCGCCATGTTCCCTGTGTTTCACATGGGTCGTGTGTGGGTTGGTTATTGGGCTCTACCACTGCCAAATGCATTTGGTTCTTTATGGGTAAACTTTAACTCTCCCTTATTGTGGGATGTTTTTGCAATCTCTACGTACTTTAGTGTTTCTCTTTTGTTCTGGTATATTGGTTTAATTCCTGATATTGCTACTATTAGAGACAAGGTTAAAACCAAAGGTCAAAAATTTTGGTATAATTTCTTTTCTATGGGTTGGACGGGTTCCGTTCGTTCATGGGCAAGATATGAGTTAGTATCACTTATTTTAGCTGGTTTAAGTACTCCACTTGTACTTTCAGTGCATACCATTGTATCCACGGATTTTGCCACTTCAGTTATTCCTGGTTGGCATACGACTATTTTCCCTCCATACTTTGTGGCAGGGGCTATTTTCTCTGGATTTGGTATGGTGGCTACCTTGTTGTTGGTTGCTCGTAAAGTAATGAATTATGAAAATTACATTACGATTGGCCATTTGGATGCCATGACGAAAATTATCATGTTAACGGGTTCTTTGGTAGGAATTGCTTACCTAACAGAACTTTTTATCGCATGGTATTCAGGAGTTGAATATGAGCAATATGCATTTATGAATAGAGCAACCGGTCCTTACTGGTGGGCATATTGGAGTATGATGAGTTGCAATGTACTTGCACCTCAAGTATTCTGGTTTAAATGGTGTAGAACAACGCCATGGTTTGTTTTTATTATGAGTATTATTGTGAATGTAGGAATGTGGTTTGAGCGATTTGTAATTATCGTTACCTCATTGCACAGAGATTACCTTCCATCCAGTTGGGTAATGTATAAAGGTTCGTTAACAGAGGTTGGACTTTTCTTAGGAACGTTTGGTATTTTCTTTACCTGCTTCTTCCTATTTGCTAAGTTCCTTCCGGTGATTAACATGTCGGAAATAAAATCCATCTTAAAAAATAGAGAATAAACATGGGATTAGTTGATAAAGGATTAAGTCTACGGAATAGAGGTAGATTGCTGGTTGGCGTTTTTGAAGACGAAGATCATGTAATGGCTGCTACCAAAGCGCTTAGGAGCAAGGGAACGGATATCTTAGATATTTATACTCCCTATCCTATCCACGGTTTGGAAGTAGCTTTAGGGGTTAAACGTTCAAACTTATCTGTTGTTGCCTTTTTATGCGGTATGACAGGCTTTAGTTTAGTTATTTTAATGATTTGGTACATGTATGTGCACGATTGGCCCATGCTCATTGGTAATAAGCCGGTGCGTTTTACGCCAAGTTGGGTTCCTATTCTTTTTGAAGGCACGGTTTTATGTACCGCTTTTGGTATGGGAATTATTTTCTTCTTAAGAAATAGAATGTTGCACGGAATTCAACCAGAATTATTGGACGATCGCCAAACAGATGATCGAATGGTTATTGTGGTGGAGGCCGATAATAATGTAGATGAAGCGACCATGCTGCAAACCATGAAAGAAGCTGGAGCTGTTGAACTTAGAGAACGAATTGGAGGCGTTCAAACTGTACTATAATGAATATTTTTACTAAAATATTGGCATTTGCTGCACCTGCACTTATTGCAGTGTCTTGCACGAGTGTAGGAGATAGACCTGGATGGGAATATGCTCCTGATATGTATTACGCAAAAGGATATGAGCCTTATTCTCAGCCTGTAGAGCCTTATGAGTATAACCCATATGGCATGAGTATGCGAATTCCTGCTGAGGGAAGCATCTCCTTAGGTCACTTAGATGAGGTGTATGCCTTTGAAAACTCAGGGGATGGGTACGAAGCTGCCGGGAATGAATTAATCATGCCTGCTGTTGTAAATATTGATCCTGAACACGCGAAAGACCGTTTCATTATTTACTGTGCTCCTTGTCATGGGGAAACAGGAAAAAATGATGGACCTATCTTTAAAAAAGTGAGTACATTAAAACCAGCTTGGAGCGGATATTCTGATGATTACATCAAAAACCTCCCAGATGGTAAAATTTATCACACCCTTATGTATGGAAAAAACAACATGGGAAGCCATTCGAGTGTTTTAACTCCAGCAGAACGATGGGCTGTGATTAAATATGTTAGAGTTTTAAGCAACGGAGGAACGGCGGCAACAGCCCCTACCGAAGATGCAATGTCTGAAACCGAAGATATGAAGGGGGACGCTGAATAATGGGACACGGAAAAGATATTAAAATTGCTCAGGAACAGTTTACTGTTCCTGCAAAAGGAAAAAAGTTTGCCATGATTTTTATGGCAGTAGGAGCTTTACTTACTGCGGTTGGTTTCTTTACCATGAAATCTGGAGACGGGCATCATGAGGCGACTGCCGGAGGGCATCATGCCACAGAGCAGCACGCTGAGGAATCTCACGCTGAAGAAGCTCACGCTGAGGAATCTCATGCTGAAGAAGCTCACGCTGAAGAATCTCATGCTGAAGAATCTCATGCTGAGGAAGCTCACGCTGAGGCTGTTAAACATGAAGCGAGTCATGCATCTGCAGATGCGCACCATATTGAGGATCATAATGAGCCTACGGAAGCCTTTGGCCCCCGTGTAAAGTATAATAGGAAGCCTAAATCTAAGCTTACCACTTTCTTGACCAGCTTAATGGTGAATGGATATTTTTACTTGCTTATTGCCTTAGCTGCCTTGTTCTTTTATTGCGTTCAGTTTATAGCAAATGCAGGTTGGGCTACCGTTCTTTTAAGAGTGCCTTTAGCCATTGCATCATTCATTCCTTACGCCTTTATCCTTGTATTTATTGCAGTACTTTTTGGGTATTCAGATATTTACCATTGGGCACATTACAACCATTTGGGACTTGAGAAAGGCCAAGAGGGTTATGATAAAATATTAGCGGGCAAGAGTGCCTTCCTAAATGCAGGTGTGCTTTTGGTAGTTCCTGCTGTTTTAGTTCTCATTTATTTCTTAATGGGCCGAAAATTAACCAAATTGTCAGATGCGGAAGATGCTGCTGAAAAAGGAGATACCTCTATCTTTAAAAGTACGATCAAATGGTCTGCAGGATATGCATTGGTATTTGGTTTTTTACTTTCATTTATCGCATGGTTGTTTATCATGAGTGTTGATGCTCATTGGTTCTCTACCATTTTTGGAGTGTATAATTTTGCCACTGGGTGGGTTACTGCTTTAAGTGTGATATGTTTATTAACCTTATTTTTAAAGTCTCAAGGATTCTTGAAATTGGTTACCGATGAGCATATCCATGATTTAGGTAAATTTATGTTTGCTTTTAGTGTTTTCTGGACATACATATGGTTAAGTCAGTACCTTCTTATATGGTATGCACAAATTCCTGAAGAGATGATTTATTACCAAATGAGGTTTGAAAATTACAAGATTAACTTCTTCTTCAACTTGGCCTTAAACTTTATTTTCCCATTCTTAGTATTAATGACAAGAAATGGAAAGCGTTCAAGATGGGTACTTGGTATCACGGGATCAATTATTATACTGGGTCATTGGCATGATGTATGGCTCATGGTAAATCCTGGAGTATTTGGACCAGGACAGCAAGTAGGACTCTTAGACTTAGGTTTATTTATGCTTATTGGTGGAGGCTTTGTATACGTAGTGCTCAATGCTTTAACTAAAAGAGGCTTGGTTGCAACGAATCACCCTTATATCGAAGAATCAGCGCATCACGACGTGGGTGTGTAAAGAATATGATTAAAATAACAAAAGGCTGCTCGTAAAGAGCAGCCTTTTTTGTTTCTTTGTTCCACATGTGGTCGATTAAGAAAAAGGTACTGGTTTTCCTTATCGTTGTTTTCTCTGTAAATTTCTTTTACAGTTTAAACCTGAACATGCGGAAACCGGTCTATTTTTATACCTCTCAAATGTGGGCGGATAAAGCGGGCTATTACATGTATTTGCCGGCCACCTTCATAAATGATTGGGATCCTGCAAAATTTCCGGATAGCATTGAGCAAAAAATTGGCTTGGGTTTTAAAGCGGAGGTGGAGGATGATTACCTTTTTACCAAATATCCTCCGGGTGTAGCCGTTTTAGAAGCGCCTATTTTTTTAATAGGGCATATGCTCACCAAATGGTTTGCCCCAGAAAAAGCCAATGGCTTTACTTCTCCCTATCAATTTACCCGAATTCTCTCAGTTCATCTCTATTTGTTCCTAGGCTTGTATTGTATTGCTCTGCTTTGCCTGCGCTTTGGTCAGAGCTTTTACCGAATCATGGCCATTATTCTTGCGATTGTATTTGGAACCAATGTTTGGTATATCGAAATTTGGCAACCCTGCATGAGTCATTTGTATTCGTTCAGCCTTATAGCCATGCTGCTTTATGCCATTCATATGCCTAAAAAGCGCTTTTACTGGCTCCTGATTGGACTTTTGCTGGGAATGATTGGCTGTGTTCGTATTGTTAATTTGGTGCTCATAGGGCTGCTGTGTATTGGTTATTCCTCTGTATTTATTTTGGAGGGCCGAAAACTGCGGGCTATTTTTCACGTATTGGGTGGAGTTGTTGTGGGTTTAATCCCTCAAATTGCCCATAGCTTGTATTTAAGAAATAAGGGCTTAGTGGCTTACGAAGGGGAGGGGTTCCCTTATTTATTGAGCCCTAAACTGGATGCTATATTCTGGAGCCCTACCAATGGAATCATCATTTATACTCCTCTTTTAGCCGCTGTTATTTTGTACGTAGGTTATTGCTTTTACAAGGAGAGAAAAGCAAAGGATCTAATGGTTCTTGTCCTTTTCTTTGCCATTGCATACCTGTATGGTTCTTGGTGGTATCCAACCATGGGATATTGCGTAGGGCATCGCTCATTCATTGACTTTCTCCCTATTTTCTTTTTGCCGCTCATTACAAATACGCGCTTGAAAATTAAGAAATACGCCATTGTTTTAATTGTGATGGCTTGCTTATATACGTCTTATTTGGCTTTTCATTACCCTGGATTTATGGATGATGAAAAGGGGGTCAATCCATGGAAATGGTCGGAGTATTTAAACTATTGGAATCTTTAAATGTGATAAGAGGTAAGGGCAGCAAAGAATAGGGCTCCTTTATTTCAATACCTTTTCAATAAAAGCTTCGGCATTTTTAAGATGGGTTTCCTGCTTTTCTTCGGACATCCTATTTAAGGAATGTGCGAGCATGGCCGTTCTTGGATTGGAACGAAAAAAGTCTTCATGTTTCATTACAAAACGCCAAAACAGCCCATCCCAGAAGGGTTCCCATTCTCCTTTGGGGTAATTGCTCATCTTTTTAATGTAATTGGATCCTCCAATGTATGGTTTGGTGGCAAAGGTTCCTCCATCGGCAAATAAGCACATGCCGTATACGTTGGGAACCATGACCCAATCATACGCATCAATAAATAGTTCCATAAACCAGCGATATACTTCGTCTGGATCAAACTCGCAGAGCAACATGAAATTGCCCAGGACCATTAATCGTTCAATGTGATTGCAATAGCCTGTCTCTAATACTTTTTTTATGGTATGGTCAATGGGTTCAATGCCCGTGGTTCCGTCATAAAAAGAGGCGGGTATTTTGCGATCAAAATTCCAAAAATTACAGGTTCTTGAAAAAACCCCTTTGCTGTGGTACATCCCGCGTATAAACTCTCGCCATCCTATAATTTGACGGATAAAGCCCTCGGTTGAGTTTATGGGAATATTTTCTCGGGAGGAAAAAGCGAGTGTTCGGCTCACGATTTCACCTGGAAGCAGCAAGCCTGCATTCATTAATGGCGATAAAATGCTGTGGTTTAATATGGAATGTTCTTTTACAATGGCATCTTCATAAATCCCAAAATCATAAAATCGATGAGTAAAAAACTGTTCCAACCACTCTAGGCTTTCCTCATGAGTAATGGGGTAGTACCTCTTTGTTGAAACTTCCCCGGGATTTTTTGAGAAATGGGCTTGGGTGTATGCTACTGCTTCGTCCCAAATGTCAGAGGGTTCTGGAAAATAAATGATTGGCGGTGTTTTGCCTTTGGGATATTTTTTACGATTGTCTGCATCATAGGTCCATTGGCCTCCCACTGGTTTCTGTGCAGCATCCATAAGGATGTCATGTTTTTTGCGCTGTTGTTTGTAAAAAGTAGTTTGAAAATACGACTTCTTGTCTGGCCTAAAAAATGGATCTAAATCCTCTTCGGTACTCAAGAAATGGATATCTTCATATGCGATTATCTCGCATGCATTGCTCAGCTTTTCAATGCGTTTTTGAAGATAATGGTCTGTGGGTTTGATGAAGTGTATAGCATCAATGCTTTGGTCTTTAATCTCTTGCTGAAACAGCTTGATATCCGATCTTACATCCCCTGAATCGATGTAGTGTACCGTTTTGTTTAAGTCTTCCAAATACCTTTGGTAGGCTTTCATGCTGGCTCTGTGAAAGGCTATTTTTTGCTTGTGAAAGGCATACTGCTTAAAAAAAAGGTACTCTTCTATGAGGTATATTTCATTGGAGTTTTCTAAGAGCGGGCTGTTTAGAAAAAGCTGATGAGGAAAAATGAGGTTAATGGATTTCATTGAGTTTTACCCCCTTTTACCGTTGAGTTAACTAGGGAGGGGTAAACTTAGAACAAAGTCAATCTAATTTTTGTTTTCAACCTTTGGCTGTATCCTCAGACTTATGGACACCAAATTTCAATTTCATCTATGTAATAACGATAATAGGTGGATACAGGTTTAAAATTAATCCGAATTAAATGATTACCCGATGGTATAATTCCTGTTTCTAGGCGCATCCAATTTTTATTTGATTCAGATTCATCAATGATATCCG
>CALKCM010000001.1 GCA_938086785.1 uncultured Bacteroidia bacterium | reverse complement strand
CCGGGGATAACAGGCTGATCGCTCCCAAGAGCTCATATCGACGGAGCGGTTTGGCACCTCGATGTCGGCTCGTCACATCCTGGGGCTGGAGAAGGTCCCAAGGGTTGGGCTGTTCGCCCATTAAAGTGGCACGCGAGCTGGGTTCAGAACGTCGTGAGACAGTTCGGTCCCTATCTGCTGTGGGCGTTGGAAATTTGAGAGGATCTGACATTAGTACGAGAGGACCGTGTTGGACGAACCTCTGGTGTATCTGTTGTGGTGCTAACTGCATTGCAGAGTAGCTACGTTCGGAATAGATAAGCGCTGAAAGCATCTAAGCGCGAAACTAACCTCAAGATGAGATTTCCTTTAAGGGTCGTAGTAGATTACTACGTTGATAGGCTACAGGTGTAAAGGCAGTAATGTCATAGCCGAGTAGTACTAATTACCCGTAGACTTACCATTTTTAATAATTCTTTATTTTTATTTCCAATTTTTGTCATTGTTCTTATAATCTTTGGGCGACTATGGCGAGGGTGATCACTTCTTCCCATTCCGAACAGAATCGTTAAGCCCCTCAGCGCAGATGATACTAGAGTAAAATCTGGGAAAGTATGTCGTTGCCCCTTTTTAAAAATCTCACTTCGGTGAGATTTTTTTTTGTCCATGCTTTTTTGTTTAATATTGCTCCTAATGATTAAATTCATACTTACTTCTTTAATAATTGTGCTTTGCGCTAGTCCTTTAGCTGCTCAGTTTCTTGGCGTTCAACCTAACTCCCTTTGCGAAGACTTCTTTTTGATGTCGGTAGATGATGCCAAGAATCAACAATTGCAAGGTCTAGTGCTAAGGAATAAGAGTGGAATTGAGTTCTCTAAGGCTAAGCCTTACGCTGTTGATCAGTTTGTTAATTACCAACTTGCCGAAAATGATACAAGTAATTCTTTAACTTCCTCCATTGCTCTATTGCGATGGCGAAAGGGGAATAATACCATACTTATTAATCCAACAGTTGATTTAGCTGTTGCTAATTATGGAACTGGATTGTTGCAACACAATGGAAGGGGAGTTTCTCTGCGCACTCATTTGTTTGGAAAAATAAGTGGATATGCTTTTGCGCAGGAAAATCAGACATATTTTTCGGATTTTAGAAATGATTTTAGAGATACGTTTGGTGTAATTCCGGGTATGGGTTTTTGGAAGAGTTTTAAAGATGGGGGTTCTGATTATTTTAGGTCAGCTGGATATTTAGCAGGTAATGTTTTTGAGGATCAGTCCTCTGGAAGCTATACTCATTTAACCTTTGGACATTTTAATCAAAAATTTGGAAAAGGAATTCGAAGTCTTTTCTTGGGAGCCAATGGGCCTAGTAATTTAGGTCTTCGACTAGTTACAAATCTCAATGGCTTTTTGACCTATACCAATTATTTCGGTCAAATAAATGGTTTTACTCCTTTGTTGGGTAATACCTTACTGCCCAAAAAGTATATTGCAAGTCATCGCTTGGGTATTAATTTCGGTTCAAAGAAGCAATGGGGTATTGGTTTGTTTGAATCAGTTATACATTCTAGGAATAATGGCGCAGGTGGCTTCGATATGGATTACCTAAATCCTATTATCTTTTACCGCAGTGTGGAATCTAACTTAGGAAGTGCTGATAATGCTTTGGTAGGTTTGGATGTAAATTATAATAGCCAGTTTGGTGAATTTTATGGCCAATTAATTATTGATGAATTTAAGGTTTCTGAGTTACGAAAAAATTGGTGGGCAAATAAATATGGATACCAGCTGGGATATAGACATGTAAGGCCATTAAATAGCTCTTATGGGCATATTGCTCAGATAGAACTTAATCATGTGCGGCCCTATACTTATAGCCACTATAATCCTTTAAATGCTTTTTCACACTATAACCAAGCTTTAGCCCATCCTTACGGAGCTAATTTTAGAGAAATAACTGGTAAGTACATAGGGGTATTCCCAAAACTTAATAATACTTGGTTAGAGGTAAACGCAATGTTCTTAACGCAAGGCCGGGATACTTTCATGGGCTCCTCTAATATGGGCTCTAATTTCCGACTCTCTAATGATACGCGTATTAGAGATTATGACGTGACGATGCTTCAAGGTAACAAAAATGTAATCACATCAGTATCTATTTCAGTTGGAAAAATGATATTTCACCAGTTCTCAGTGAACATTGGTTATCAATACAGGGATGAATCAATAGTAGCTCGTAAGAGAAACTATCTCACTGCTGGCGTGAAATACCAGATTAACGGAACACGCTCTATTTTGTAATTTCTATAATTTTTTTGGTTTCAAAAAACGCTCCGGGAAAGTAATCTGTAATAGCTTTTTCCCTTATTATGATTTTCCCATGTATAGATTGCCTAAGTGTTAACATCTCTTCTTTGAGGTCCCCTCCTTTAAGCATAAGCATATGAGGTCTTTTAACCCATTTCTTCTTCATCCAAAAGAATAGTTTATCGGATTGTGCCACCGCGCGTACTATGGCTAAATCAAATTTCATTGGCATTTCTTCTACTCTTGCAGCTGTAACACTTACGTTTTTCAATTCTAACGTATCGCAAATCTCTTGTACCGCTCTAATTTTTTTTCCTATACTATCTACCAAGTGAAAATGTGTATTCGGATTCATTATGGCCAAAGGTATTCCTGGAAAGCCTCCACCTGTGCCAATATCTACTACATTTTGATCATCCTTGAAGTAATGAAATTTCTGGATCGATAGGGAGTGAAGGATGTGTTGCTCGAATAACTGTTCTATGTTTTTACGAGAAACAAGGTTTACCAAACTATTGATTTCTGGATAGATCTCATTTAGTATTTCGAAGGACTTTAATTGTTCCGGTAAAATTTCGGGAAAGTATTTTTTTAGCTCAGTTACCATGATATTTTCTTTGTGAAGTAAAGTTTGATAGTAATAAATAATTGGAAGTATAAGTGTACAACAGATACTAGGGGGTAAAGAGATACTCGACTGCCTTTCATCAGTGATTTGCTAGATACATGAAAAACCACCCATTTAATAATCAGTTTTAGCAAAATTAGAAATGCCCCTAAGAGCCAATGCATTTTTAAACCCATGGAAATAAGAACAAGACCCCAAAATAGAAGATTTGAAATGGGAAGTCTAGCTAACTTTCTTTTGAAGCTTGAGTGGTAATACTTACCAGCCCATAGATGCCTTAATTTTTGTCTCACGTAAGGCTTCCAAGACGTTTTTGGTTCTGAATACGTCATGCTTTCTAAGCTTATAACCCATCCGACATTACACTTATTTGAAACACTTTGAACAAATAAATCGTCATCGCCACATGGAATGTCATAGTGACTTTCAAACCCATTTACGGACTCATACAAGGACTTGGTATAAGCCATGTTTCGCCCAAGGCCCATGTAGGGTTTCCCCTTAGAGGCGAGTGCCAAATATGAACCAGCGGTGAGGTAGGTCTCAAATTGAATAAGTCTATTGAGTAAGCCGCCGCGTTTTATATATGGTGATACCCCAAGAATGAGATCTTTCCCTTGGGAAAATTGTTGACCATATTGTTGCAAGTATTCATTACTCGGAGGTGAGCAGTCCCCATCTAAAAACACGAGATGGTCAAATTTAGATTTCTTTATTCCTAAAGTAAGAGCCATTTTTTTCCCATCAACTTTAAAAAAGGCTGGGTCCATGAAAGTATATTTCAGTTTTGGTTCCCTCAATGCAAACTGAGAAGCCCACTCGTCTGTTTTATCATAACTCCCATCATTTATTAAAATAATCTCGTACGAAGGGTAGTTCTGTTTCAACAAGTCGGGAATAAGGACTTGTAGGTTTTTAAATTCGTTCTTAGCAGCGATAATGATAGAAATGGAAGGGAGTACCCCAGTTTTTTCATTCTTAGTTTTTTTAAGTCGATAAGCCCTTACGTATATGTCAAATATATAGATGAGGTGATACACCCAAAAAAACAAAGCAAACGCATAGAAGCATACCTCCAAGGAGCCTAATTCCAATTGCGCTATGAACCAACCTTTCAACACCCCTGCGAATGTAATTAGGTCCGCTCCTTTTTTTTATTTATTGGCCATTGTTTTACCCACATTCTGTTTTTTGTTTTCAATTACAGAAATCTAAACATACCCTAATATTGTTAAGAACTTAAGTCAAAAGTAACCAGTGGAGCGCGGGTCCTTGCTTATTTTTGAGAACTTTGGTAAAAGGACCACGTTTCAATAAAAAAATCATACTCTGGGTTGGCTTTAAAGCGAATTTTAGATGGCTTATTCTCACTGCATTATTTTGTTTTACAGCGCAAATTTTGCAGGCTCAAACTATTCGAGTAAAAGGAAATATTTTTGATGCAGAAACGAGAGAACCTATATCTTTCGTAGCCTTCTATACCGATGAAAATGATGAGAATCTTGTTTTTCTATCCGACTTTGAGGGGCATTTTGATAAGGAGATTCCTGATACCTTTACCCATTTGATTGTTGATTTTACCGAGTACAAAACTGTTCGAATTAATAGAGACTCTATACGAGGAAAGATACTTAATATTGAGCTGGAGCGAGAACCTGTTGGGATGCAGGGAATTGAGATTAGTCTAAAATACAATCCTGCGCACCGCTTAATTAAGCTAGCTCAAAAAAATAAGGATAAGCTAAGCCCTGCTAATATTGACCACTATTCTTGTGAAACGTATACGAAAAATATCATTTCTGTAAATAATATATCTGAGAAAATTAAGCGAACAAAGTTTGGCCAGCAATTGGGTAATCTTTTTGATACCATCAGTTATATCAGTGGAGATGGGAAAAAGTCAATTTTACCTGTTTTTGTTTCCGAAGTACTTAGCGACTTCTATTACAATAAGTCTCCAAAATTATCCAAGGAAATCATAAAAGCCAGCCGTGTGAAGGGGGTAGGAGTTGATGACGGCTCATTTATCTCTCAGGTACTGGGAAGTACTTTTGTGAATTATAACTTCTACTCTAATAGTTTAGTTGTAGTGGACAAAGGAGTACCATCGCCAATAGGAGATATTGCTATGGGAATATATAAGTATAAACTGGTCCATGTTGATCGAAGCGGTCCTTTGCGTGTTTTTCAAATTAAATGTACGCCCAAGCAGCCCAATGATTTGGCTTTTAACGGATATGTATGGATTGAAGATTCAACTGGAGCATTGCTTCGATTATCTTTAGCTATAAATGCCAATGCTAATTTAAATTTTATTGAAAAACTTAGGATTACTCAAGAGTATCAAGCCACAGAGAAGGGCTATTTCTACGGCAAAAGCCGTGTGGTGATAGATGCACAAGAAACGAGTACCAAGGCCATGGGTTTGGTTGCAAGCAGCAGCATTAGTTTTCAGAAGATAGATTTAGATGCCGTACACCCTACCAAATTTTTTGCCGAACGCTTAACTATGAAAGAGGATGCCACCACTCATTCAGATGCTTTTTGGGAGGACAAAAGACATGTACAACCCAACGATGCGGAGCGAAGGATTGAAAATAGTATCGATACATTGGTAAACTTACCGAGCATTAAGACCTATGTAGATTTAGCCAATTTTTTGGTGGATGGGTATGTAGGAAAAGGGAAAATAGGTGTTGGTCCTTATTATAACCTGATGAGCTATAATCAGCTGGAGGGCATTCGCTTAAGATTAGGCTTTAGAACCAATGCTAGTTTTAGTAAAAATTGGATTATTAAGGGAATGGTAGCCTATGGTCTAAAGGATAAAGAATGGAAATATAAATTCCTTGCAGAGCGTATTTTGAACCGGAAAAGGTGGACGAAACTCGGGATTCAATATAAAAAAGACGTAGAGCAAATTGGAATTACAGATAATGATGAGTTGAGCAATGGTTTATTTACCGCCTTTAATTTATTAGGCAGTAATAACCTGAACTTGAATAAAGACATAAAACTTAAGTTTGCTACAGATATCCGCACCGGATTTAGAGTGAATGTATCTGCGGGTAATCGCCAATATAAATTTGAGAAAATAGGAAATTATAACTTCGCCTGGTATCCAATTGCAGAGAATAAATCGATAATATCTCAAGAATTCATTAATACATATGTAAAAGTGGGCTTTAGATATACTCCACGATTTTATTACTTACAAAACGAAAATAAACGTGTCACTTTTGTAAATGCAGGCCCAGAATATTATGGAAACATTGAGTTTGGAATTCCGAATTTTCTTGCAAGTAACTTTGATTATACCCGAGCTCGATTAGGTTTTACCTACCGAAAAGTCTGGGGTGCTTTGGGTAGAACGCGATTTAATACAGAAGCAAATGCATTGTTTGGTGTGGTTCCTTACCCATTGCAAACGGTTTACGTGGGTAACCAAAGTTTTATATACAATACATCAGCCTATAACCAAATGCGAATATTTGAGTTCGTGAGCGATCGAAGTATTTCCGGTACGTTTGAGCATCATTTTAATGGATTCCTTTTTAACAGAGTGCCCCTCATTAAAAAACTCAAATGGAGAAGTATTATAGGCAGTAAAGTCATTGTAGGAACCTTGGATTCTGCTAATTATGATATTATCCCTACAGATTACCAAGGCGTGCAAATAAGTACGTTTAAAGCCTTGAATAAAGAACCTTATATAGAGGCTAGTTTTGGTATAGAGAATATTTTTAAAATCATTCGTTTAGATGCCGTGTGGCGCATCACATACAGAGAGCCCAACAATCCACGAAACTTTGGAGTAAAGGCCAGTATAGCTTTTGGATTTTAATAGTAGGGTGGATTTCTTTGATTTAAGGGAAAGTGAACTACGCCTTAGTTTTTTGCATAAAAAAGGTCCCATATAATGAGACCTTATATATTTGGATTTAGTGTGTAATTCTAAGCAGTAAATTTATACCCAACTCCTCGCATGCTATGAAAAAAGGCAGGCTTTTTGGGGTTGCTTTCAAAGTATTTTCGAAAGGATAATATAAAATTATCAATGGTTCTTGTGCTAGGATAAACACTATAGCCCCATACGGTTTGGAGTATTTTTTCTCGGGATACTACCTGATTCTCGTTTTCTATGAGCAATTTTAAAAGCAGAGCTTCCTTTTTGGTTAATGTAAAAATTCCTTTGGTTCCTTCAGCCTCATAGCTATCAAAATTCACCTTATTGTTTCCAAACTCAAAGCGAGAAATGATTGATTTAGCAGTTTTGCCCTCTTGGGTTCGCGCCAAAATATTTTTAATACGCAATAATAACTCTTCCAGGTTAAAGGGTTTAGTGATATAATCAGCTCCTCCTTTTTTAAGACCCGTAATTTTGTCCTGAGAAGTTCCTCGTGCCGTTAAAAATATAACAGGAATTTGAGGGTGGGTAAGCTTAATAGATTCGGTTACGGTAAGTCCATCAATGCCCGGGAGCATAATATCCATTAAAGCTAAATGAAATTTCTGTTCCTTAAGAATTTGTATGGCTTTATCCCCATTATTTACATGAACTGCTTTATATCCTTCTGCTTCTAAGTTTATTTTTAGCAATGATGCAATATCTACTTCGTCTTCTACAATTAAAATTCTTTGTTCGTTCATGGTTTATCTTGGTTAAAAAGGTTAGGAAATGTAGATTCAGGGCTCTACGATAGCTCGCTTAAATACAATGTTAAACAAAGTTCCCATAGGTTGTACGTCATGGACAGAAATTATTGCACTATGCTGACGTAAAATCTTCTTAACTAAATACAAGCCTAAACCACTTCCTCGACTCGTTCGTGTGGACTCATCCCCAATGCGATAAAACTTTTCAAAGATTTTCTTTTTTTGATTATCTGATATTCCTATGCCATTATCCGAAATAGAAAGCGCGACTCTATTCTCCTGAATACTGGTTTCAATGTGAATCATCTCTTGGCCGAGGTGACTATACTTTACTGCATTGGTTATTAAATTGCTTAAAGCCATTTGCATCAATTCAATATCTGCAGTGATTGTTAAATTACTTGCAAATGTTGTTTTAAACTGAACGCTACTGGGTAAGCTGTTTTTAATAACGTTTATCGTGCCTTCCACTAGGTGCTTTAATTCTACAGGTTCCTTATGCAATGTAGATCCTGTTTCCGTTTCCAATCGCGTGGCCAAGAGCACTCGATCCATTAAGGTGCTTAAGCGATCCATATTATTTAAAGCCATATTTAGCGTTGGCTTCAGATTTTCATGGGCTGTTTTTTTTGCGGTTTCTATGGCTAACTTACTTGCAGCCACCGGAGTTTTTAATTCATGGGTGGTGGCTAGGAGAAAATTATTTTGTTGTTGGTTAAAGGAGAGAATTTTATCTAAATAGTAATACATGACTCCTATGATTATAAGCATAAAGATACTTGAAGTAATACCTTCACCAAACCACTCTCCAGTTTTTCGCTGATATGTTCGATTGTATTGGTAGATTACAGACGGTTTAATCTGCACTGTAAAAGCATTTCGTATAGAAGAGTTTGGATTAAATATGTAGTTGAATTCTGTATATTTTGCATTCATTTGCTCAACAATACGTGCCGTATCGGTATACATGGTTTTCCCTCCATAGGTAAAGGGAACTAGCCCAATTTTAGGTTGTTCTTGCGCATTTCTAATTAATAAATGAGCTATGTCGCCAGCAGCATGCACACTGTCGCTTTTACACATTTGGATGCTCATTTTTTTTTGCTCTTTGCCGTAATTAATTAAGGCATAGGTCCACCAAATATTACTAATAATAATATATAGAGCAGAGAATCCTAAGAGGATCACAAGGGTTCTTTTGGAATTCCATTTAACCATTAATTCAAAAGTATTCATTATTCGTTGGAGATTGTGCATTTTTTAGGAATACTAAAGCCTTTGTTACACTTTTGTGGTCATGGTTCAACATTTAAATGATTTAAAGAACATTTGTGAAACAAAAATATCACCTGAGTTATTAAAAGAGTTTGGACAAGATGCAACAGAAGATCTTGTATTTGAACCCATGGCCGTTTTGCTGCCCAAGAATGTTGTAGAGGTGCAGGCAGTAATGAGGTATTGCAATGAACAGCGTATTGCAGTATATACTAGAGGTGCAGGAACAGGTCTTTGTGGTGCTGCCTTACCTGTAAATGGTGGGGTAGTATTAAGCACTAAAAAATTAAACCAAATTATCTCTATAGATGAAAAGAATTTCATGGCTACCGTTGAGCCAGGCGTAATAAATTACCACTTTAGAGAAGCAGTAGAAGCCTTGGGACTCTTTTATCCTCCAGATCCTGCAAGTTATGGAAGTTGCTCCCTTGGCGGGAATGTTGCGCATAGCAGTGGAGGTCCAAAATGTGTGAAATACGGTACCACCAAGGATTATGTTTTGAATCTAGAGGTTGTTTTACCTAATGGAGAATGTATTTGGACAGGTGCTAACACAGTAAAAAACTCAACCGGATTTAACTTAACTCAATTAATGGTGGGTAGCGAGGGCCTCTTGGGGGTGGTTACTAAAATTGTATTTAAATTGATAAAAAAACCCAAAGCAGATATATTAATGCTTTCCGGTTTTAAAAGTGCTACTGATGCTTGCAATACTGTCAATGGGATTATGATGAGCGGAGTGGTTCCATCAGCCTGCGAGTTAATTCAGAGGGAAGGCTTAAAACTGAGTGCGGAAGCACAGCAGTCTGCTTTTGTATTTGAAGAGGGAATTAAATTCTATTTATTGGTTGAGTTAGATGGTGACTCCTTGGAAGATTTAATGGTGGATGCCGAAAAAATATTTCCCATTTTTGAGGAGAATAAAAGCAGCGAAGTCCTATTTGCAGATACCGCCGATCAGAAAGAAAAATGGTGGAAACTGAGAAGATCTATAGGAGAGCTAGTGAAGCAAAAAAGCATATATAAAGAAGAAGATACCGTTGTTCCGCGCTATGCGATGCCTCAAGTATTTGAGGTAGTAGATGCTGTGAGCGAAGAGTACGGCTTTGAGGCCGTTTGTTATGGCCATGCAGGAGACGGAAACATCCATATTAATATTCTAAAAAATGATTTGTCCGATGAGTATTGGAACGATGAAATACCCAAAGGAATTGTGAAAATATTTGAAAAGTGCAAGGATCTAGGTGGAACCATAAGTGGGGAACACGGCATAGGTTTGGTTCAAAAGGATTATTTACCCGTAGTGTTTAATGAAACTCATATGAACCTCATGCAAGGCATTAAAAAATCCTTTGATCCCAATGCAATTTTAAATCCTGGGAAATGGCTATAGCAGCTCAATCAATGTGGCTCCATTGCCCCCATTATTAGATGCTTCTGGACCATATGATTTTACAAAAGACTTCTTTTTTAGCATTTCACGCAGCATTTTTCGGAGTATTCCCGTGCCGTGTCCGTGTATAATTTTTAGTTTGCGTTGACCAATGGCATAAGCCTCATCCAACCAATTCTCTACCAAGGTTAGGGATTCTTCACCTCTACCGCCACGCAAGTCCAATTCTGTTTTAAAGATCTCTTGCTTCTGCATCCATTTTAATCGAGGTTTCTGCCCTTGCGCCGTTTGCTGTCCATTACCCACCACTAGTTGTTTGCAGTCTACCCACATTTTAATAAGCCCAAAGGCCACCAGCGCTTTTTCTTTTCGAATCTCAATTACCTCACCTAACATTTCATTGGCTGCATTCTTAACTACGCTTCCTTCTTGCAATGGACTCGGCTTATCATCCGGAACAATCACTTCCTTCGGTTTAGCCTTTTCCTTGAGCGCATCCATTTTTTTAACCTGTTTTTCTATTTTTTGAGATAAGTCTTTTCTCTTCTCAAGCGTAACCTTATTGTCTGCTTTGGTTTCTTTTATAGATTTTATAGTCGTTTCAACCGACTTGTTAATGCCAGCTACAATTCTACTGGCCTCCTGCTCTGCTTGCTCAATGATCTTTTCTTTACTCTCAGCTATTTGAGATTTCAGATTTTTATATTCCTTTAACAAACGATCCAATTGATCCTGCTTTTTAATGCTTTCTCCAAGCAGTCTATTCCACTCCTGCTCCTTTTGTTCAAGGTCAGCTATCAAACGTTCTTCTTTAAAATCTTTGGTATTAATGAGTTTTAAGGCCCGTTTCTGTGTATCCGTATGAAAGTCACTTTTCTTCATTAACTCCGGCGCGTAGGAGTTCCCCGGAACATTCATTCGCAGGCGAAATAAAGGCTCCAATATTTTGGTGTCATACTCCATGCCTGCATTGGTAATTTCATTGGTTTGATGCGCCCACTGTTTTAATTTTCCAAAGTGTGTTGTCGTTATCCCCAAGGCTTTTTTTCTCAATAGTGTTTCCAAGACAGATCGTCCAATGGGAATGGCAAAGACGGGATCTGTGCCACTGGCAATTTCATCAATTCCAAAGAGGGTGTTCTCATTGCTGTTCTTAACAATGGCATCCAAACCATTTAAGTGCGCGCTAAATGTACTCAATCCACTCTCTATGTTCTGGCCATCGCCACACTCAATAAAGAAGTTCTTGAATATGCTCACTTCAGATTCCGTATCTGCTGGAATAAATAAGCCAAATTGCGCCATGTATGCGCAAAGAAGTGTTGTTTTTAAAACCACCGATTTTCCACCTGCATTGGGTCCGCTTATCAATACCATGCGTTGTTTCTTATCCAAATTAAGAGTAAAAGGCACTACTTTCTTTTGCTCGCTAGGCTTGTTCCACCATAGCAAAGGGTTGCGCGCATTTCTTAAATCTAAAATGCACCCTTTTTTTAATTGGGGTCTTTCCGATGCAATATTTGAACACAATCGATACTTACTGCCCGTTACGTCCAAGGTAGAAAAGAGCTGCACCAGTTGCAATAAATCCGCCCTAAAGGGAGCAATAATATGCGTGGTTTTTCTTAGTATTTTTATACGTTCTCTCCGTCGCTCTATAATTCGTTCCTTAAGTATATTATTCAGTTCAACGGTTTCATTTGGTTCAATATAAATGACCTTACCCGTGGCAGAAACATCGGTAACAAAGCCTTTTACTTTACGCTTGTATTCAGCAATGATGGGTATGACCATCTTATCTTCACGGATGGAGATTTCAGTTTCTGCTGTGTAACCTGCTTTTTTATATTTGGCATATAACGAATTAGTTAGCGATCTAATTTCAGATTCCAACTGCTTAATTTCCTTACTCAGTTTCCCATATTCCGGGGAGGCATAAGGAAGCAATTCTCCATCCGTTCCCAAAATAGACTGGATGGATTTAGGGATGGGGTTTAAGTCTAATTCGGCCTTAAATAGTTGGGCAATATTAGGATATTGTTCATGGCTAAGGAAAAAGCGCTGTGCTTTTTGAAAATAGGCTACTGAGTGCCATAAAATAAAGAGTTCATCCTCTTGCAAATAATTATTCTCAACATCTAATTTTCCTATGAAATTAATAAAATCAAAGGCACCAAAATTGGCAAAATCAAAGGCGCGCGTTTCTTGTATGGATGTCCATTCACTAATGAGGTCCCACTCTTTTTCGATCTGTTTTGCAGAATATAGAATTCCGCTTTTGCGCATGGTTTCTTTTCCAGTTTGCGTATCGCATCCGTCAACTAGGCTTTGACGAATAATATCAAAACCAATGCTATTTTCAAATGAATTTGGATGTATCAAGGGTTTGAGGTTGTAGAATCTGGCATGAGTTGTTTGTCTTGCAGGAGTGTTATGGTGGTTTCCATAACCTTGCTAAACTCATCGGGATGTTTTGAGTAAAATTGAAAAGCTTTCTTTAGTTTATTTGTGTTCATATTATGCTTGGCCGCAATAGTGATATAATCCCCTTTCCATTTTGCTTTGGGTAAAAGGCCATAATTGTATTTTACTTGGTTGCCCGCTTCCATAATCATTACATCATACATGATTTTTGACATGTTAGCATTGCTTATAGGTGCCGAATTACAGGCCACCATCACCATGATTATTAATGTAACTTTGCTTAGCTTTTTAAACACAGTACAAAAGTAATGGAATTGGAAAACATACGCACACACTTGGACAATTTGAAGCAAGGGATTTCGCCGGCCCAATTGTTAGTAGTTAGTAAATATAGAGAAGTAGATCATATCAAAGCAATTTACGATGCAGGGCAGCGCATGTTTGCCGAAAATCGCGTGCAGGCCTTGCTCGAGAGGGTAGAGGTCTTGCCCAAGGATATACAATGGCATCTCATTGGCCACTTACAGAGCAACAAAGCGAAGTATATCGTGCCTTTTATTCACACCATTCATTCTGTAGATAGTGTAAAATTATTGGATGCAATTAATAAGGAAGCTGCAAAAAAAGGTCGAAAGATCCGCGTGCTTTTTCAATTGAAAGTAGCGCAGGAAGAAACAAAATTTGGTTGGGAAACAGCACAGCTCCTCTCTTTTGTTGATGGGTTTGCTCCGGAGTTTTATACGCATATTCAATTTGTTGGAATTATGGCCATGGCAACCAATACAACGAATAAAGAACAAATTACTGCCGAGTTTAAAGAGTCTAAACGAATTTTTGATCTATTAAAGCCCACTTTTGGGAAAGCCTTTACTGAGTTAAGCTTGGGAATGAGTGGAGATGCAAAAGAAGCTGTAAATTGCGGAAGTACGATGGTTCGGATGGGTACAGCTGTTTTTGAGCCTTAGGTATACACTTGCAACTTCTTAGAGATTGCTCCTGTAAAAAGAGGTGCATAAAAAAGGCCGAACATCACTGCTCGGCCTCAATTAGTATGTGTTAAATATCTAAACCAAAACAACTACTTTGTTTTTTAATACTTCTACTAATCCTCCTTTTACATCAAAGGATGTTGCAGATTTTCCCTCGCCAATTCGAACTTCTCCTTTTGCCAAATTTGCAATTAAAGGGGCGTGACTATTCAGTATTTGAAAACTTCCATTTGAACCTGGTAAAGAAACCATCTCAGTTTCACCGGCAAATAGCGTTTCGTCTGGTGTTAAAATTTCTACTTGCATTTCTTTAATCTACTTCAGCAAGCATTTTCTTTCCTTTTTCAACGGCTTCTTCAATAGTTCCAACCAAGTTAAATGCACCCTCTGGGTATTCATCTACTTCGCCATCCATAATCATTTTGAAACCTTTAATGGTGTCCTTGATATCAACCAAAGTTCCCGGTAAGCCTGTAAATTGCTCGGCCACATGGAAAGGTTGAGATAAGAAACGCTGTACTCGTCTTGCACGGTGTACAACCAATTTATCTTCTTCACTCAATTCATCCATACCCAAAATAGCAATAATATCTTGAAGCTCTTTGTATCGCTGCAATAACTCTTTTACTGCCTGTGCACAATTGTAGTGTTCGTTACCCAATACATCGGGAGAAAGAATACGACTAGTAGAATCCAAAGGATCAACCGCTGGGTAAATACCAAGTTCAGCAATTTTCCTATTCAGCACTGTTGTTGCATCTAAGTGAGCAAAAGTTGTTGCTGGTGCTGGATCTGTTAAATCATCCGCAGGTACGTATACCGCTTGAACTGAAGTAATAGAACCTCTCGTTGTTGAAGTAATACGTTCTTGCATGGCTCCCATTTCAGTAGCAAGTGTTGGTTGGTAACCCACCGCACTAGGCATACGACCTAATAGGGCAGAAACCTCTGAACCTGCTTGTGTGAAACGGAAAATATTATCAATAAAGAAAAGAATATCTTTTCCTTGTCCTTCGCCATCTCCATCACGGAAATATTCAGCAATAGACAAACCACTCAAGGCCACACGTGCACGTGCACCTGGAGGTTCGTTCATTTGTCCAAAAACGAGGGTTGCTTGACTCTTAGTTAACTCATCATAGTCAACCTTGCTCAAATCCCATCCGCCTTCTTCCATGCTCTTAACGAATTCTTCACCATATTTTATTACGCCAGATTCAATCATCTCACGCAATAAATCATTCCCCTCACGGGTTCTTTCACCTACCCCAGCAAATACAGAAACTCCGCTGTATGCTTTGGCGATGTTATTAATTAATTCTTGAATAAGTACTGTTTTACCAACACCGGCACCACCAAATAAACCAATCTTTCCACCTTTTGCATAAGGCTCTAGTAAATCAATTACTTTGATACCTGTATATAAAGGCTCAGCACTTGTACTTAAGTTTTCAAAAGTTGGAGCCGTTTGGTGAATTGCTCTACCACCTTCTTTGCTCAACTCCTTCATTCCGTCGATGGTATCTCCAACAACGTTCATTAAACGTCCTCGAATGGCTTCACCAACGGGCATTTTGATAGGGCTACCTGTATCTGTAACTTCCATGCCACGCTGCAATCCTTCCGAAGAATCCATAGCAACCGTACGCACAATGTTCTCACCTAAGTGCTGCTGTACTTCTAAAACCACAATGTTTCCATCTGTTCGTGTGATAGTTAGAGAGTTGTAAATCTTTGGAAGAGCGTCTTCAAAGCTCACATCGACAACGGGGCCAATGATTTGGGATATTTTTCCTTTACTGGACATTATCTTTACTTTTTCTTGATTATTAAGGGTGCAAAAGTAAGCCTTCTTATATAAAAAAAAAACCGAATTTGGCAATAAAAGTAACAGGTCTTTTTATACGTATTTATACCCTTATGCTGCACTCAATTACACAGCCATTTCAATAATATTAAAGAATGGCTGATAATATTTTTTTGTATTTCGAATGGCTCTCTTTCACCAGAGCCACTCCTCTTAAACATTTTTTTTATAGTTCATTTACTCTTGGCAGACATATTTCTTACGGTATTGCTATTAAGTATAGAGCTTGCTATCGTAAGAGATGCAGAGGCCCTTCTTTGGTGTGTATTACTCCATATAAGTCTATGGCAGAAATCCTGAAAACATATGTTGACTGCGGAGCTAATTTGTTATTGTAATTTCCATCCCATAAGCTTCCATCCTTGCTTTCAAACATCCTTTGTCCCCATCTATTATATATGACCATATTATAACTAAGCACATATTTAGATATGACTGGACCAAATGCATCGTTTTTTCCATCCCCATTGGGTGAGAATACATTTGGAATGTACAATATGAAATCAGGAGCAATAAAATCAGGACCAATGCGTGCCGTATCCAAACAGCCATCATTGTTTCGAACAATTAATTGAGTAAAATATGTACCCGTATCCGAATAGGTAATTGATGGATTTTGAGAATTACTGATTTGTCCATCACCAAATTCCCACAGCCACTGATCAATTGTAGTTGTCGATTGATCTGTATACTGATACTCAACCTCACTAATTCTAGATCTAAACTTAGTGCTCGTAAATCCTGCATTTGGTTTAGCCCAAACCGTTACCATTTGGCTCGTATCGTGCTGGCACCCTTGATCAGATTCTTCTGTTAGGCGCACGAGATAGTTCGCTGCATTGCCAAAATATTTAATTGGGTTACTTGTGCTGGCCTGAGTGCCATCGCCAAAATCCCAAGTAGTTTTAACAATAGCTGTATTCTTAATAGTAGAAGCGGCAGAAATTGTAAAGGGTTCATTAATACAAGTATTGCTCGCCTGTATAATGGCCACAGGATGTGGATGCACAATCACATTATTTTCAAAGGTATCTGCACAAGTAGCAACATCCTCAACAATCAGTTGAACAGTGTATACGCCATCGCGATCAAAGCTTTTGTTATTTATATCATCACTGGTAAATCTTGTCCCGTCTTGAAGAGTCCACACACTTGTTACAGTTCCAATATCTGCAGTAGAGGTATTGTCCATATTGAACGAATTACCAATTAAACATTGACTCGAGTCTCTCGTTGAAAAGCTAGCTACAGGTTTACTAAGTACAATAATTGCTTTGCTTAGCGTATCTAAACAATTCAAATCAGACCGAGCTTCTAAGAGTACCCTATAATTACCTGCTGTCGCATATTGCAAGGCATTTACATTGGTAGATGCCCTAATGCGAGTATCACCCAAATTCCATGAAAAAGTCATGGGCCTGTTGTACTGCACCACCGAGGTATTGGTGTAATTAAAAGACTGCTTAGAAAAGCATTGATCATTATCATTAATGGTAAAATTCGCTTGAGGATTAGGATGAATGTATACCTCTTTTATTATGGTGTCATCGCAACCAAAGGCACTAATAGAAACTAATTTATTAAAAAAGGTGTCTACTGTACCAAAGTTTTTATTTGTGATATTCTCAGAAGTACTTGTATCTCCATCTCCTAAGAACCATTGATGGTTCAGAATTCCATATTTTATACTTGATGTATTTGTAAAGTCCACCGTATTATTCTTAAAACACTGCGCTACATCAGAAATAGTATAATTAGCCGTAGGCATTGGACGTACAATTACTTCTTTAGTTGTGGAGTCTAAACACCCCGTTGCTGTCTCCACCATAAGCTTAACAGAAAAGGTGTCAGAAGAAGCATAGTTGGTATCAATATTTACGCGATTAATTCTTCCAAGGGATTCCAATGTCCACGTATTCGCCAAATTGCCAAATGCTGTTGTAGACGCATTTGTATATTGGTAATTATTGGATCGCAGGCATTGTTCAACGTCATTTATTGTAAAGATAGCCTCGGGCATTTCGTCTACTATAACTAGCTGACTTGCAGAATCTGCGCAACCTTCGCTGTTTGTAGCAATTAATTTAATTGTGAAACTATCAAAAGTTCCATAAGAATAACTCACCACGTCAGTGCTTGTTAATGAGGTTTTATCTCCCATATCCCAACGGTAAGTGTTGGTCCCAACATTAGCTGTGCTCAGATTTATTTGGGTAAACGAATTATTATCAAAACACTGGCGATTATCATTGATTGCGAAGGCCACAGTAGGTTCAGGGTCAATGATGATTTGTTTAACCAGCGAATCAATACATCCACTAGAATTAGTTACTAATTGGCGAACCGCGAAAGTATCGCTGGTAATCCAAGTCCAATTGGTAACATCTGTATTGGTATCTAATAAGCCGAAATTAAAGGTCCATTGGGTGGTATTTACACCCACATTAGCTTTACTCGTATTTGTAAAATCAAAAGTATGTTGGTCGAAACATTGCCTATCATCCGAAATGGAAAATGCTGCTTCTGGTTGCGGATATACAATGATTGGTTTACTTATACTATCCATGCAGCTGAAAATGTTGGTAGCGACTAATTTTACGATCATGGAGTCGTGTATTGCATAAGTTTTGCTATTGATATCTGATAGGGTGGAAGTGGTTCCATCTCCTAAGTGCCAGCTATGAGCTAAGGTATCCCTATGACTGCTACTGGTGTTGGTAAATCTAAAATCATTACCAGTAAAACATTGATTTGCTTGAGATATCACAAAGTCTGCGGTTGGCATAGAGTCAACAATGACGAATAAATCCATGGTGTCTTTACACAAATTATCACTCGTGCTTACCACACTAACTGTAAAGGAATCTGTCCGGGCATAGATATGAACTAAGGTGTCTCCAATAGGTTCCTGTGTATTGTCACCCCAATGGATTCGTGCAGTTTCCGTTCCTGATACAATGCTCGATATATTAAAGGCAGAGAACTGCTGGTTATTAAAGCAGAATCGATCAGTATTTAAAGAGAAATTAGCTTTTGGGTCATGGTGCACAACAACCGATTTACTGATTGAATCGAAACAATCCATATTCGTTGCCGTCATCAGTTCAATAGTAAAAGTGTCTGGTCTGTTAAACTTTTTGGTAACCGTATTTGCGATAATATTAAATGTACTATCCCCAAAGTCCCACCGTATATCCATAGTTCCATCAGCCAAAGTGCTCCTATTATCAAAGGTAAACTGATTGCTCTTAAAGCAGCCAAATAAAGTGTCAATATCAAAATTAGGTTGAGTATTTGGGTGAACAATTATTCTTCGGTCTAAGGTGTCCTTACATCCTCTATTAGAAGTGCTAATCAGGCGCACGGTACTTGCCCCAATAGCGTATTTCTCCCCAATCACATTGTCTGTCGTATCTATATTCCCATTCCCTAATATCCATTGATAGCTGAGCGTGCCCTTGCTAATTTTTGACTGATTTGTAAAGTTAAATAATTGATCGTTAAAGCACTGTCCACTGTCATTCGTAGTAAAAGATACATCTGCTTGCGGCCATATGCTGGCCACCTTTGTACTTGTGTCAATACATCCTTGATTACTTTCTATAATTAAGGTAATCGTATAAGTAGAATCCCGTGCATAATTATGATCATTCAAATGCTGATTCTCAACTATTGCACTTCCATCTCCAAGATTCCATTTGTTAGAAACAATGGTTCCACTATCTACAGTTGAGGTATTTAGAAACGAGTAAGTATTAGCCTTAAGGCACTGCGCACTATCTGTAGTTCTATTAAAGCTAGCACTTGGTTTAGGCGCTACTTCTACTCTTAGAGATACAGTATCTCTGCATAAAAGATTGCTCGTAGCAACAAGCCTTGGGAAATATGAACCCCATCTGCCGTAGATTTTATTTTTTATATCTACACTATCCGAGGTGGTTCCATCATTTAAATCCCACTTATAATTTAAGGCTCCTTGAGGAATAGTACTCGTGTTGGTGAAGTTATAAGGAAAGTTGAAGCAAATAAAGGTATCTGCTACAGTAAATGAGGCCGTCGGGCTAGGATGAACAATGTAAACAACAGAAGTTGTATCCGCGCAGTTTAAAGCACTCCTTACGATATGCTGTATGGTAAAGGTATCGTGGTTTAAAAATCTGTGATGCACACTGTCAGTAGCTCCTGCTCGGGTTGTTCCATCTCCAAAATTCCATGAATAACGATTTAAAACTCCGGACTTAATGGTGCTTGTGGATTGGTTTATAAAATAGTTTTCATTTAAACATTGGCCCGTATCATTTACGCTAGTGGAGGCCACAGGCATGGGGTTTAGAATAACCTTTCTTGTTAAGCTATTATTACATCCAAGTCGGGTTTCTATAAGTAAGGTAACATTAAAGGTGTCATCCTTAGCAAATGACTTATTAAGCCAGTCTGTTCCGGTATGACTGCTCAGATCTTCGGCAGTCCATTTAGTTGAAATGGAGGGGTCATTTTTAAATTGTGTTGTGTTTGTAAAGTCAAACATATTTCCACCTAGGCACTGCGAGGAATCGTTAATGGTAAAGCCCAAAACAGGTTCCGGATTGATGAAAATATCTTTTTCGATAGAATCCGTGCAATTGCTATCACTTAGAACCACCAATCGGATGGTATAATCTCCGTTTGTGCTGTATTTTTTTAAGGTTATTTTATCATTTGTTTCCTCAAATGTTTCGTATTTCCATACATGACTTGCACTTCCATATTTCAAAGTAGAGGTGTTTTCTACTTCGAAATTTTGGCCATTTAGGCATTGCGAATCTTTATTGATGGTGAAGCGGGCCCTTGGTGAAGGAAGAATAATAGCCATTTGACTCACGGTATCTTTACATCCATTAACATTGCTAATTGCCAGTTCGATGGCAACAGAGTCTGCCTGGGCAAACTTAAAGTTGGCTACATTGCTTGTGTTATTTACCAGAGAGTCGCCAATTTTCCAATTGCTTTCAATAGTGCCATAATGTGTGCTTGAAAGATTCGTGAAAGTATAACTATTTTCATTCTCACATTGGTTTGCATCATTTATACTGAAAGATGCTTTTGGCATGCTATCAATAATGACTTCAAGGCTTGAGGTGTTCTGACAGCCATAATTATTAAAAACAGTGTGCTTTACCGTAAATGTATCTGCGCTAGAATAGCTTTTGCTTACAAGCCGGCCAGTATCTAAGCTTCCATCTCCCAAATTCCAATCCATACGGGTAATTCGATCATTTCCGGTAGATGAATCTGTAAATATGAAAGCATTGTTTTTAGAGCATAGGCGCTTGGCAGAAAATGTGAAATCTGATACAGGAGCAGGCAGAATAATAATTACTTTACTCGCCGAGTCCTTGCATCCAAAACCACTGGTTTGGACTAGTTTAACGTTTAAGGTATCTGAAACAGCAATGATGACATTCGTTAAGTTCACCGAATCTTCTTCTTCAAGAACAGCGCCTATCGTCCAGGTGCTTTTCATTGTGCCACTGGCAATGCTGGAAAGATTGGTGAAGTTAAAGAAATCATTGTTACATCTTGAACTGTCTTTAATGGAAAAATTCGCCTCAGGAATATGATGGACAATTGCTCTTTTAGTTAAGGTGACAGAGTCGCGACATCCTTTATTATTAAAGGAGACTAATTCTACTCGGTAAACAGAATCACTAGGAAATGTTCGTTGCAAATTCGTAGTGTTTATTTTAGAGCCATCCTCTAATCTCCACTCATGGAGTAATGCGATTGCGGAGCGAGAGGTGTTTTTAAAATCTACGGTATCTATATTTCGACAGAATGTAGAGTCTTGAGCATCAAATGAGGCATGAACATTCGGTTTAATATCTACGGTAATAGTCGTGTCAAAAACGACATTATTACACAATGTGATTCTTTTGTTTACTACATGTTTTCCAAATGTTGAATAGGACCACGTAGCAGAATCACCTGTTCGATCAAATATTCCATCATCATCAAAGTCCCACTCATTTTTAGAAATATATTGACTTCCTGGTCCTGAAGAGAAATCGTAAAAAGTCACGAGGGAATCAGTGCAGATTTCTCTGGTAGTAAAAATATCTCTCTTGAATGAAAAATCATTACTTAGAGGGATATCTACTTTATTAATATCCCTGTCGGATAAGGCGTAAAAAAAAGTAAATATTTTACATTCACCCACATCAATATCTCCAACACTAAATGCAACATTTATAGATAAATCAGCCAAAGTCGCAGTTCCGGGGGACTCCGCATTAGAGATGATGTCAGAGGGATTGAAATTAATGAAGTTTTTTCTAGAAACAAGGGCTCTTGAATCGATGGCGCCCAAGAAAATAGGCACGTTGTGTACAGGTCCCCGGGCTTCTACCAAAGCATTTTCCGTGTTTCCATTAAATCCCACTTGTTTTAAAATTTTATTGTTGGTTTTATAGTTGCAACCGGGTAAGACTTTTTCATTATCTGGATCTACAGAACGCCAGTATTTAACATCTGTCAGCCTTTGAGTGCCCGTATTTTTAAGATTTACGGTTACCGTAAAATAAGTAGAATTTGTGTCTAAGGTTAAGGTTTGTTGGATCAACATTTTTTGATTAGCGCCATTAGAAGTTGTCCCTTCCCAAATAACTCCGATGTTGGACCCATTTGCAGTTCGGACAAATTTTGAGTTCAAAATGTCATGACTAGCTGATGAAGAGGCTATTGGGAAGTTCCGCTTGTTGATCGAACCATTCCATTCAACACCCCAGCCTTCCACAGGATTTCCTGGGGTAAAATAATCTCCCATAAAACCTGGATTTCCTGAGGTCCAGCCATTTTTATCATAATCACAAACAAAGCCCAATCCATTGCCATTATTAGTTCTATGGTGCAAATTTAGACCTGCAGGAGGAGCTACGCTGCTTCCAAACGAGAAGGCCTGATGAATACCAATTTCAACATATTTTCCTCTCAAAAATATATCTTGTCCTTTCAATGTTCCATTAAAAAGAAGGGTTAAGAGCAATAAAATACTGCCCCATTTATTTATTTGGGCTTTAAGTATGCTTTGAGTAAGCTTAAATGTCAACATAAGTCAAATGCAAAGTAAGAAAATAAACTCAGTAATACAAAGGGTTGCGCTATATTTTTATTTAAATATGTTATTAAAGATTGACATAAGTTGACTTGTATTTTTTTTTGGAAAAAAATAAAAATCTGGAGTAGTGAAAAGAGAAGTTATTTCTATTTACCGACTTTCGGAGTACTCAATAACGGATCCGTTCCCTTGGTAATTTGCAAGGGGCAAAAAGGGCTTTCTAATTTTAATATATGCGCTTTTAGCTTGTGGGTTTTCCTCAAGTATCCTTTGAATAATAACTTGAGATAGTTCTTCGAGCAAGTGGTATTCTATCTTAGACTCTTCTTTTAAAATATGATGTACATTTACGTAATCGATAGAGTCCGATAGAGAATGGGGTATCTTATTAAGGGTAATACGTAGGTCAATAGTAAGTTGGACGCCGATTTTTCGCTCCCATTCAAAGTAAGCCGTCTTGGCATTAAGTACTATACCCTCGAGACCTATGTGCATGGTTTTTTCCAAAAGAGTTCTTTTAAATCCTCATGCGAAGGTAAAGAAGATATATGAATGGGTTGCCGAGAGCAACCAATTTACCGTAGAACGTATAGAGATCCTTTTCTTGTATGACTTTTGCCAAAAATATCTACCGCATACAGGCTAAATACATAGGTTCCTTGAGGAACTCGTTTGTTCATGTAAACTCCATCCCAAAAACTTCCATCTTTATTTTCGAATATTTTTTCTCCCCATTGGTTATAAATAACCATCGTGTAGCTAATAAAATATGGAGACATTACCGGACCAAAAGTTTCATTTCTGCCATCTCCATTGGGTGAGAATGTATTTGGGATATGTAAGAAAAAATCGGGAGCAATTAATACAGGTCCTGCGATTGAAGAGTCTATACATCCATTAGTGTTTCGAACAATAAGTTGTGTGAAGTACGTACCCGTATCTGAATATGTAATGAGTGGGTTTTCTAAGGTACTCGTTTGTCCATCACCAAATTTCCAAAGCCACCAATCAATATCTGTCGTTGATTGATCAGAATATTGATATTCAACATCTTGGACAGTAGACCTAAACTTAGTACTACTAAACTGTGCATTCGGTTTGGCCCAAACCGTTACCATTTGGCTCGTATCGTGTTTGCATCCTTGATTAGATTCCTCTGTTAGGCGCACATTGTATTCTCCTGCACTACTAAAATACTTAACTGGGTTGCTCGTACTTGCCTGAGTGCCATCGCCAAAATCCCAAGTAGTTTTAATGATAGAAGTATTTTTAATAATAGAAGCAGCAGAAATTTTAAATGGTTCATTAATACAGGTGTTATTTGCTTGTATAATGGCTACCGGGTGTGGGTGTACAATAACATAATTCTCAAAGGTATCTTTACAAGTATAGTCGTCCTCTACAATAAGTTGAATGGGATAACTGCCATCGCGGTCAAAGCTTTTGTTGCCAATGCTATCACTGGTATATGTAGTCCCATCATGAAGGTCCCACACACTCGTTACATTTCCAATATCTGCAGTAGATAAGTTGTCCATGAAGAACAAATTGCCATGTAAACATTGACTAGAGTCTCTTATTGCAAATCTAGCTACAGGCGTCTTAAGTACAGAAATCACTTTACTCAATGTATCTATACAATTTAAATCAGATTTAGCTTCTAAGAACACCCTAAAGTTACCTGTTGTCAAATATTGTTGGGCGCTTACATGAGTTGATGCACTGTTACTTGCATCCCCCAAATCCCAAAAATAAGTCATGGGCTTATTGTTTTTAACTACAGAAGTGTTTGTGAAGTCAAAAGACTGTCTCGCAAAGCATTGTGTATCCTGGTTTATGGTAAAACTTGATTGGGGATTGGGGTGTAGGATGACTTCTTTTATTATGCTGTCAATGCAGCCAAGTCTTGTCTCAATATGTAGAGTTATATTAAATGTATCATCCTTTGTAAACGATTTCTGAAGCCAGTCTGTTGCGTTCAAACTGCTGAGGTCTTCCGCAGTCCATCTGCTTAAAATGGCTGGGTCGTTTTTGAATTGAGTTGTATTCGTAAAGCTAAAACTGTTTCCAGCCAAGCACTGGGCCGAATCATTGATGGAAAACCCTAAAATAGGTTCCGGATTGATGAAAATTTCCCTTTCTAATGAATCAGCACAATTGCTGTCACTAAGTACTACTAATCGTATGGCATAGTCTCCATCCGAATTGTATTTTTTTAAGGTTGTTGTCATGCCAGTATCCTCAAATGTCTCATATTTCCAAACCTGTTTGGCCCCTCCATACTTTAAGGTCGACGTGTTCGTCAATTCAAAATTTTGATTGTTAAAACATTGCGAGTCTTTATTAATGGTGAAATGTACTCTTGGCGAAGGAAGAATGATGGCTAATTGACTCATCGTATCCTTGCATCCGTTACTATTGCTGATGGTAAGCTCAATAATCACGGAGTCTGCTTTGGTAAAATTAAAGCCAGCAATATTCGTTGAATCGGTTATTGCGGAGTCACCAATGAGCCAACGGCTCTCAAAAGGATGATAATGGGCACTCGAAAGATTGGTGAAAGTATAGCTATTTTCATTTTCACATTGATTGGCATCATTGATGCTGAAGTTTGCCAAGGACATGCTATCGATAATTATTTCGAGATTTCCGGTGTCTTGACAGCCATAACTATTAAGTACGCTATGCAATATAGAGAAAGTATCTGCAGAGGCATAGCTTTTGGTTATACTCTGGCCAGTATCTATGCTTCCATCCCCCCAATCCCATTCTATATGGGTGATTTGGTCATTCCCTTTTGAGGTGTCTTCAAATACAATGGCATTGTTTTTAGAGCACAAGCGATTGGCAGAGTATGTGAAGCCAGCTTTGGGGGTGGGTAGAATTATGATTTTTTTGCTGATAGAGTCTGAGCAGCCAAAATCGCTCTCATGAACTAATTTAACATTCAAGGTATCTGCCTGGGCAATAATAATATTGGATAAGTGAAAGGAATCTTCTTCCTCTAGAATAGAGCCAATTTCCCATGTGTTTATCATGCCACCTAAGGCTATACTCGAAAGGTTGGTGAAATAGAAGGGTTCATTCGTGCATCTTGAACTGTCTTTGATTGAAAAGCGGACTTCCGGAACATGGTGAACAATAGAGGTATCGGAAAAGGTGGTGGAATCCATGCATCCACTGTCATTGTAAGAAAAAAGCTTTACACTGTATATAGAATCTATGCTAAATCTTCGGAGAATATGATCTGTGGTAAGTATTGAGCCATTTTCCAGCGTCCATCTATTGGACAAGCTAGCCTTCGAAGTAGATTTATTTATGAAAATAACGGTATCTATATTTCGACAAAAAGTCGAATCAAAAACATCAAATTGTGCTTTTACACTTGGATTTATTTTTACATAAATGGCGGTATCATGAACTGCATTGTTGCACAAGGTAATTCGTTTGTTTACCAAATGTTGGCCAAATGATTCATATACCCAAGTTACGGAATCACCAGTTCTATCATACACTCCATCATTATCAAAATCCCATTCATTTTTAGCAATATATTGGCTTCCTGGCCCCGAGGAGAAATCATAAAAAGTTACTAGAGAATCTGCGCAGATCTCTTTCGCTGCAATAATATTCTGATTTAATGAAAAGTCATTTTTAAGAGGGATTTCTAATTTATTAATATCTCGGTCAGATAAACCATAGAAGAAGGTGAATATTTTGCATTCGCCAACATCAATGTCTCCAAGTTCAAAGGCGATATTAATAGATCTATCTGCAAGATATCCCGTATCAGGAGCATTTGCATTGTCCAAAATATCTTTCGGATTAAAATTAATAAAGTATGCTCTCGAAACTTTAGCTCTTGAGTCAATTGCACCTAAGAATAAAGGTATATTATGAACAGGCCCCCGGGCTTCTACTAAAGCAGTATCATTGTTCCCATTGTAGCCCACTTGTTTTACAATCTTATTGATTGTCGTGTAGTCTCCTGTTAAGGGTTGCTCATTATCTGGATCCAATGATCGCCAATATTTTAAATTACTCAGTTTCTCTAAGCCTATGTTTTTTATGTTTATAGTCACAGTAAAGAAGGTTGAGTTTGTATCTAAGGTTAAGATATGTTCTATAGATAACTTTTGATTGTTACCATTGTCTGTATTGGCTTCCCAAATAGCTCCTATTTCTGATTCATGTGCAGTCTGAATAAATCTGGAATTTACAATATCCCATCTTGGCTCATAGTCGGATATTGGAAAGTTACGTTTATTTATCGTATCATTCCATTGAATGCCCCATCCCTCCACAGGGTCTCCTGGGGTAAAGTAATCTCCCATATATGCTGGACTGCCTGTTGTCCAGCCATCTTTATCGTAATCACATACAAAGCCTAAGTTGTTTGAATTGGATCGTGTGTGTAAGTTTAGATTTGCCGGAGGCATTTGACTGCTGCCAAATGAAAACGCAGGATGTATGCCGATTTCAACATACTTTCCCTTTATATAAATGTCTTGAGCTTTAATAGATTCAGTAAATAACAACAAAAGGAAGCAAAAGTGTTTTAAATAGTTTAAATGTTTTAGTATACTTAATTTTATGATATTGTATGCTTTCATATCTATTTGCAAATAAAGTTCACATATCATTACTTTTAAATTGTTTATGATAAATATATGATTAAATATTGCACCAATTTTACAATGTAAAAAATATCATTTAGTTATGTTTAATTTAATTTTTATATAAAAAAGCACATAGAAATAATAGATAGCTCCATTTCTAGGGTTATTTTTGACCTCACTAATTCTATTTCTATTTATATATGATTCAAGATAAAGCTCTCGATATTCTAAAGTCTGGAAAAAATGCATTTCTAACAGGGAGCGCAGGTGCCGGTAAAACGTATACATTAAATGCATATATTCAATGGTTAAAGGAGCATAAAGTTCCTGTAGCGGTTACTGCTTCTACCGGTATTGCGGCAACACACATGAATGGAATCACTATTCATAGTTGGAGTGGCATTGGAATTAAAGATTCCATATCCCCGAAAGATATTGAGAATCTCAAGACCAAAAAGTATTTGATGAAAGGAATCGAGAATACTGAAATATTGATCATTGATGAAATATCCATGTTGCATAGAAATCAATTAAACATGGTCAATACGGTCTTAAAAGCATTAAAAAAAAGCAGGGAAGCCTTTGGTGGCATGCAAGTTGTTTTTGCAGGAGATTTTTTTCAGCTGCCTCCAGTAACGAGAACCCCAGAGTTAAGTAGAGATAAATTTGCTTTTATGAGCCAGGCATGGCAGGAAGCAAGTCCTACGGTTTGCTATTTAACAGAGCAGTATCGTCAGTCGGATAATGAATTGAACGAAATTTTAAATGAGATTCGAAAAGGAGCAGTGAAGGAAAAAAGCATTGCCACTTTGAAAGGAACTGCTTCCAATATCCATGAAATAGAGCCAACAAAGTTGTATAGTCATAATGCTGATGTTGATAGAATCAATGAAGAAGAACTGGCAAGAATTGAAAATACCGCACGCATTTTTAAAGCCACCAAAAAAGGGAATGATAAATTAATGGAAGTTTTTGAAAAGTCCTTGATTGTTAAGGATAATCTTAAACTTAAAATTGGAGCTAAAGTCATGTTTCTAAAAAACAATCATGAGCTTGGGGTAATGAATGGTTCCTTGGGTCGCATTTTAGATTTTGTTCCAGATGACACAGGTATGAAATGGCCCTTAGTACAACTGTCTAATCGAAGAAAAGTGACTGCAGAGCCAGAAAAATGGTCAATAACAAATGAAACAGGAGCAGCCATTGTGAGTTTCGATCAAGTTCCATTGAGATTGGCTTGGGCTATCACCGTTCATAAAAGCCAAGGGATGACTTTAGAGGCGGCAGAGATTGATTTAGGGAAGAGTTTTGAGCCGGGGCAGGGCTATGTGGCGTTATCTCGTTTGCAGCATTTAAATGGGTTAAAATTATTAGGGCTCAACGAAACTGCATTAAGAGTAGATTCATTAGCGGCCAAAGCAGACCTGAGGTTTGCAGAACTTAGCCTGGAAAGTGAGCAAATCAAAGATGCTGAATTGCAAGGAAAATTTGAGCGTCATATTCTTATTAGTGGAGGTACTACCAATAAAAAGGAAATTAAGAAAAATAAAGCCAAGTTAAAGGCCAAAGAGAAAAAAATGAACACCTTTGAGCAAACCATTGCTCTCATGAAGGAAGGCAAAAGCTTGGATGAAATGGTAGAAGAACGAGGCATGGCATTAACCACCATTCAAGGCCATGTATTGCGCATAGCAGATGAGTATAAGGAGGTGGATATAACTGCTTACAAGCCAGATGCCAAAACCTTTGGCGATATTTCAGGTAAATATCAGGAGCTTAAGGCCAAAGCCAAAGAGGAGTTTTACAGTAAAGATGGCCGGTTAAATTCAAAGTTAATTTACGAGGCTTTTAAAGGCAGGTATGACTACGGAACGATAAAGCTGTGTTTCGCATTTATAGAAAAAGACTAATTTGTTGCCTCTATTTTGCCAGATCGGGAAGAAATGAACATTTTTTAAGACAATTCATTACACAATTGGGTATCTCCTCTATCATTAAGTAAATTTGCCATTGCTAAAATGGAAGCCAAAAAGACATTAGACGAATTGTATGCCGCTAATCGTGGCAAGGATCAATATGTAGCCCCTGATTTTTATGGGATTGATGATTTATTAACCGAAGAGCAAAAGCTTATTAGAGGCTCCGTTCAAGACTGGGTTAAACGAGATCTTTCTCCAATTATAGAATACTACGCACAGCGTGCCGAATTTCCGCAGCATATGGTGAAGCAATTGGCCGATGTAGGTGCCTTTGGCCCTCAGTTGCCTTTGGAATATGGTTGTGGAGGAATGGATTACACCACTTACGGAATTATTATGCAAGAATTGGAACGTTGCGATTCAGGCGTAAGAAGTACGGCTTCTGTACAAGGCAGCTTAGTCATGTATCCCATTTATAAATTTGGAAGTGAGGAGCAAAAACATAAATTTTTGCCAAAGTTGGCTAGTGGTGAAATGCTCGGATGTTTTGGATTAACAGAGCCCGACCACGGAAGCAATCCAGGTGGAATGACTACCAAGTATACCGAGGATGGGGATGATATTATATTAAATGGAGCCAAAATGTGGATTAGCAATGCACCCTTTGCCGATGTAGCGGTTGTTTGGGCAAAAAATCCAGAAGGAAAAGTAAAAGGAGTGATTGTAGAGCGAGGCATGGAAGGTTTTACAACTCCCGAAACACACGGAAAATGGAGCTTGAGAGCCAGTTGCACAGGAGAGTTAGTTTTTGATAATGTACGGATTCCTAAATCCAATATACTGCCAAATGTAACCGGTCTAAAAGGGCCGCTAACCTGCTTAAATAGTGCGCGTTATGGAATCAGTTGGGGAGCCTTGGGTGCTGCCATGGATTGCTATGACACTGCGCTTAGATATTCCAAGCAAAGAGAACAGTTTGGAAAACCCATCGGAGGGTTCCAATTGCAACAAAAGAAATTGGCCGAAATGATTACCGAAATCACCAAAGGTCAGCTATTGGCATGGAGACTCGGTCAATTAATGGATGCGGGCAAGGCTACTCCTGCTCAAATTAGTATGTGTAAAAGAAATAATGTAGAAATTGCCATTAATATCGCTAGAGAAAGTCGTCAGATTCTTGGAGGTATGGGAATAACTGGAGAGTATCCTCAAATGCGACATATGGCTAATTTAGAAAGTGTAATTACCTATGAGGGAACTCATGATATTCACCTGCTCATTCTAGGGATGGAAATAACAGGTGAAAATGCTTTCGTATAGAAATACTATGAAAAGGCTTTTTAGCATATTTGTATTTTTGTTTTGTTTCAATGTGCTTTCCGCTTATACGGACAAGCCTGTTATTATTCATATTGATAAGTCGAAACAGTTAGATACCAATGGTTTTAATATTGGTAAAGAAATCTTAAATGCCGCCTATCAATTAATCATTGAAGAAAAAATAGGCCTCTATCTTTCACCCAGAAAAGAAAGTCGAATATCGGTCTCTTCTTTAAGAGCGATTGAAAGAAGCAGCTCCGTCGACTTTAAAAAAGTCAAAGACGTTTTCTTTCATGAGTATTGGACCAGCAATAGAAGAAGAACCTTATTTACTATTGTTGGAATATCCTTTGTAGCAAAGTCAAATACAGGTGAGAACGTAAGCCTCGGATATGTAGACCTCAAAGAAGCCTGGTCTCATTTTGGTGCAATGAACGTGCATATGAACGAAAATGGGAATGCAGGGATGAATATTACAGAAGCGATGTACTCTCGCAGATACCGTTTTAATATCATTCAGTTTGGTCGCAAAGACTTTAAAGCGAAGCCTTACAAAAGCATTCAGTGTCGCAAAAAAGCGTTTAACGGTAAAAAAGAGCTCGAGGCGCTTGCCCCATTCAAAAGAAATAAGCGTGTTAAATATTTGATTCAGCAACGAATCAGTGAACCTACAGAAACAGGTAATTTGATCTATACCAATATTGCTAGTTTTTTAAATAAGAACAAACAAGTGCTACTCAATATTGGAGGAGAAAAGTACTTTGATTACTTAACTCTTAAGAGCGATGTGGCTGTAACCAGAATTGAAGTGGTAGAACACATCAGTAAATTTAATGAAGGGGGGCTAAATTCTGAAATACAAGAACTCCTCATATACATAAATGGTAAGCCCCTCAACCCGGTGTCATTAGAAACCTTACTCAACTGGGATATTATTTTTAATTTTAATAGCATTGACGATGTTTTGAGAGGGAAAAAGTTTAACTACACACTGCTTGAACTGAATAGTGTGCCTTTACCTGAAGAAGAATCCGATTGGTATCTGCAAGGAATTAATACCTATGATTGGAGTAGGTTGACTTATTTTGTAGAATCCTATCGAAAGAAGAATAAATAGAAAAATGTATACAATTAAATTTGGCACAGATGGTTGGCGTGAAATTATTGCCAAAGATTATACCGTCGAAAACGTGAGGCGAGTGAGTGCTGGTACTGCTCAGTGGATGGTGAATACCGGAGCTAATAAAAAAATTGTTTTAGGCTATGATTGCCGATTTGGTGGCAACATGTTTGCCAAAGCTGCAGCCGAGGTTTTTGTAGATTTTGGCATAGAAGTCTTGTTTGCAGATAAATTTGTCTCTACTCCCATGGTATCGATGGCAGCCCATGAGTATCAAGCAGGTTTAGGTATAGTTCTTACCGCAAGTCACAATCCAGCATCTTATAATGGCTTTAAATTAAAGGCCGCTTATGGAGGTCCAGCTTCTCCAGAAGATGTTGCAGAAATAGAAACATTAATTCCAGAAAGCGTTGAAGATAAAACCTCATTTGAAGAGGCACTGTCTGAGGGTAAAATAACGTTCAGCTCTTTTGAAGATCTTTATTTTGAAAAAGCTGCTGCTGCCTTTGATTTAGATTTGTTAAGATCCAATGGAACAAAATTTATATATGATGCCATGTACGGTGCTGGACAGGATATTTTTAAACGACTCATTCCAACTGCAAGGGTCTTAAATGGTTCGTTTAATCCTAGTTTTAACGGCACAGCTCCTGAACCCATTGCAAAAAACTTAAAGGAAATTTCAAAAACCATCAGTCAGGGCGATTATCTCTGCGGTTTGGCTACGGATGGAGATGCAGATAGAATTGGTTTTTTTGATGGCGATGGAAATTTTGTAGATAGTCACCATCTTATTTTACTTTTAATGCAATACCTCGTAAGTGCAAAGGGGTACAATGGCAAAGTAGTAAAATCTTTTAGCGTCAGTGATAAAATTCAAGTACTAGCCACAGAAATGGGGCTAGAAACAATTACTACTAAAATTGGATTCAAATACATATGTACGCATATGGTAGAGGATGATGTATTGATTGGAGCTGAGGAAAGCGGCGGAATTGCAATTAAAGGACATATCCCCGAAAGAGATGGCATTTGGATGGGCCTAGCTTTGATGGAATATTGCCTCAAAATGGGTAAAACCATGAAAGAACTTATTGCAGATGTCTATGAAATTACAGGCTCCTTTGCCGTGGAACGGTACGATCTGCATTTAGAGGAATCAAAAAAAGTAGCCATTATTGAGCGCGCGCAGTCCGGAGCTTACAATTCTTTTGGAGCCTATAAAATTGAAAGTATCGAAGATACCGATGGATATAAATTCCGTCTGAATACAGGCTCTTGGGTTATGATACGACCCAGTGGAACCGAGCCAGTATTGAGAGTGTATGCCGAGGCGCCCAGCAGCGGAGAGGCTTTTAAAATACTGGATGAAACAAAAAATAGTATTTTGGCTTAGTCTTCTTTTTTGCAAAGGAGTATTGATGAGTGCGCAAACCCATCAAAAATCATCTATAGATTCATTAAAGCGCAAAAGAACTCGGAGTGTTATTGCAGTTAGCGCAATTGGTGTTGGAACCCATGCTTTGCTTTACACCAGCTGGTATAATAAAAAGGACCAAACAGGTTTTCATTTCTTTAACGACAATAAACAATGGTTGCAAATGGATAAAGCAGGTCATGCCTATAGTTCATTTATTCTATCAGAGGTCACCAGCGATTATTTCCATGCAAAAGGCTATAGTCCCAAAGAGGCTGCTAACCTAGGCCTTGTCACCTCACTTGCATTCCAAACCACCATTGAATACTTCGATGGTAGAAGTAAAAAATGGGGTGCCAGTATGGGAGATATCGGAGCTAATTTTTTTGGAGCCTTTTGGTCTTGGGGCCAGCGACGATTGTTTGGAAAGGTTAAAATTCCCATTCGGTTCTCTGCTTCGCTTTCCAATTTGGCAGTCAAAAGACCCAATGTATTGGGCAGATCCTTACCCGAAAGGCTTTTGAAAGACTACAATGCCCAAACCTATTGGTTAAACTTTCAGCCCAATTTGTTTAATTTCAAAAATAAGGGCCCGAGGTGGTTGGGTTTTTCATTAGGCTATGGAGCTCAAGGAATGATTGGAGGCCAAGAAAATACATTTACAGATCAGCAAGGGGTATTTCAAGACCTATCCTATATTAAGCGTTACCGGCAATTCTATATTAGCCCCAGTGTTTCATTGTCCCATTTACACAGCAAGCATAAGGGAATTAATTTCTTGTATAAACTAACCGATTACATTCGATTGCCTGTGCCTAGCCTGGAATTTGCCAATACCGGCCAAGTAAAATGGAACTGGATTCATTATTAAAAATGCTTGATTAGGAATAATTTCCGCTGTTTATAATTAGAGATTCGAGCATAATTATTTTTCAAACCAGGTTGATATTTGTTGCTATTATTTGACATTTCAGAATTCTGAATGTAAATTCCCTTACTTATGAAATTAATTAAAATTACAGGAATTTGTACCCTAGTGGTATTTTTAGCCTCATGTGCAGGCAACATGACCGTTGCAAAGAAGCGGTACTCATCAGGTTACAACATTAGTCTTTTCAATAAAGACGATCAAAAAGCTCACGAAGCAGGCCAAAAAGCCAAAGCAGAAAGAGAAGCAAAGAAATTTGAGAAACGTTGGTCAAGCGTGCAAACGCCATCCTTAGAAGCCAAAACTGTGGTAGATGGACAAGCTGTAGCCCATGCCACTGCTCCTCAGTTAGAAAGCGTTGTTTTAACCAAGCAGAACAGCCAAGCAATGACCGCAGAAGCTCAAGTTAGCGCCATTGATGATGTAGCTAAAGAAGTTCTTCCTTCCTTAAAAGGAGTGAAGAAACTAGCCTTCAAAAAAGCTGTTAAAACAGCTAAGAAAAACATTAAAAATGCAAAGTCTGATGATACGAGTAAATTGATTTACCTTCTTCTTATTCTATTAGTTCCCTTTGGAACGACTATTGCTGTTTATTTGAGTGAAGGAAGCGAATGGACCAAAAAAGTAACAACCAACTTAATACTTACTTTATTGTGTGGACTTCCAGGTTTAATTCACGCAATTATTCACTGTTTTGGTAACAAATAATTAAAACTTTACTAAAAAATATATTTCAATGGGCAATACTCGTATCACCTTTCGTGATATGGGCATTGCCCTTTCGTTATTTTGATGGAGGTGCAATTATCTGCCCATCAAAGAAATTTTTGGATATCGAATGTTTTGGTTGTGGATTATCCAGAGCTTTTGAACGCATCATTCACGGTTTGTTCGCAGAAGCTTGGGATTTAAACAAACTCAGCTTCATTCTGTTCCCCATAGCCATTATTATATGGTTTCATGTCTTAGGCTTAGTCATAAAAAAGCCCATTTTTGCCTTCCTTAAGTCCTACTATTAATAATCGCGAGTACTTACTCAAACAAGCCCGGATTTGGCTTTAAATCCTTCTTCCCCAAATGATCGTAGGCTGCTTTTGTTGCCTCTCTTCCTCTACTGGTTCTCATTAAATACCCTTCCTGAATTAAAAAAGGTTCGTACACCTCCTCTATAGTTCCTGCATCTTCACCTACAGCAGTAGCAATGGTCGTTAATCCAACAGGACCTCCTTTAAACTTATCTATAATGGTTCCTAAAATTCGGTTATCCATTTCATCCAAGCCATGGGCATCTACATGCAAGGCCTCCAGAGCAATTTTTGCAATTTCTACTGTTATCGTACCATCTCCTTTAATTTGAGCAAAATCTCTTGTTCTTCGTAGCAAAGCATTCGCAATTCGTGGAGTTCCTCTACTTCTGCGCGCAATTTCATAGGCCGCCTCTTCCTTAATAGGTGTTTGCAAAATATGCGCACTTCTCAGGAGTATTTTACTCAAAACTTCCGAGTTGTAATATTCCAATCTAAAATTTATCCCAAATCGTGCTCTCAAGGGAGCCGTGAGCAAACCACTTCGCGTGGTAGCTCCAACCAAGGTAAACGGATTAATATTAATTTGAACACTGCGCGCACTTGGACCACTATCAATCATAATATCAATGGTGTAATCTTCCATTGCGCTGTACAGGTATTCTTCAACCACTGGGCTAAGTCTGTGTATTTCATCTATAAAAAGCACATCTCCCTCTTCCAAATTAGTGAGTAAGCCAGCTAAATCTCCTGGTTTTTCCAGCACGGGACCGCTGCTTACCTTCATGCTGCTTTCCAATTCATTTGCAATAATGTGGCTCAAGGTTGTTTTTCCTAAGCCCGGAGGGCCGTGCAGAAGCACATGATCCAAAGCTTCTCCCCGTTGGCGCGCTGCCTCTACAAAGATGAGCAGGTTCTCGAGAATGTGAGGCTGCCCCGAGAAATCTTCAAACGACTGAGGTCGGAGGACTTTCTCCACTTCCTTCTCGCCAAGGTTTAAATGCTCCTTGTCTGGGTCTAAATTCGGATTCATGAGTATAAATACAAAGTTAGTAGAAATATACGAATGCCGTATTTTTTTAAGCATGGAATCTTCAGCTTTGGCGTTTGGAAGGAACCATTGCCAAATTTTTTTTCAAAAATTTCGTTTACCTATATAAGCATCATCGTATAGATAGCATATGAAAGGTTTAATTATTAGCGCCAGTTTTTTATTTTTTTACAGTCATTTAAACGCTCAATCCTCTGCGATTGATCAACCAAAAAATACCATTCAACTCTCCATTTTGCTCGATGTAAGTGGCAGCATGAGCGGGCTAATTAAACAGGCTCAAACCGAACTTTGGGCGGTGGTGAACGAAGTGTCAAAAGCACATAAAAATGGAATCCCATCCAATATTGAAATTGCTCTTTACAGCTATGGAAATCAGGATAGGGAGGAGCGTGGTTTTATCCATAAATTAGTCGAGTTTAATGGGGATGTAGATACCATATCACAAGTGTTGTTTGCGCTAAGCACCAGTGGCAGTGTAGAGAACTGTGGTCAAGTAATCAGTAAAGCACAGCAGGAATTACTGTGGTTGAAAGAAGATTCGGTATACAAAGTAATTTTTATTGCAGGCAATGAGACCTTTACCCAAGGAGCAATAAGTTATGTGGATGCATGTACCAATGCCATGGAAAATGGCATTGTGGTAAATACCATTCATTGCGGCGATGAACGAACCGGCCGCGGGCAGCGATGGGCCGATGCAGCCAAAATTGCGAAAGGACAATATTTTTGGATTAATGCAAATAAGACCGATCGCTTTATTCCAAGCCCTTATGATAGCCTAATAGAAGTATATAATAGAAAATTAAACGCCACCTACTGGGCTTATGGTTCTTCAGGGGGTCGGTATAAGTCTGTTCAGTTAGAGAGTGATCAGGTGAACAAGAACGCCAGTAAAAAAGCCTATTACGATCGGGTGCGTTCAAAATCTAAAAAACACGTCTACCAAAAAAATAGCGCAAAATGGGATATCAATTCAAAGGTTGCTTTGGATACGAATGCCCTAAAAACGCTAAAAAACGAGGATCTTCCAGAGCAATTAAAGGGCAAGACCTTAAAAGAGAAAAAACAGATTGTAGCCGCAAATCAAGCAGACAGGGACTCGAGTACGCAATTCATAAAAGTGTATTCTGATTTGCGAGACACGTATGTTTTAGAACAACGCAAGAAAAAACCAGAACTCAATGCGGAAATGACCTTAGGTCAGGTGATATCTGCAGCTATTCGGGAGCAAGCAGGGCTCAAAGGATTTCGTTTCGAGGAATAAACCCAAAGGGAAAAGTCTATATTTGAAGTATGCCAATCCTAGTTAAACAAGAGCATATTGCAAAGGGTATAGAAACCTATAAGGGTGAGCGCAATTCATATCTAGAAACCCTCCTTAAGAAGGGTAACTTAGATGCTGAAGTATATACATTTCAAGATTCTAGATGTCTCGTGATTTTTCATTTTTTAAAGAAAGCGTTCCTTTACGACTCAGAAGAAGACCTTCTGAATACGCTCGTTTTGTCATAGGCGATTTGGTCCTAAATTAGCTTGGGGGCTTAGACAAGAAAAAACACTTTATTTTTAAGGTTTTGCCCTTTAAAACCGGGTGAAACGCAAAAGGAGAGTAGATGCCATAAAAAAGCCCCACATTTCTGTGAGGCTTACCTTTGTTGGTGGCGCAGAGCAGAATCGAACTGCCGACCTCAGGGTTATGAATCCTGTGCTCTAACCATCTGAGCTACCGCGCCGTTTAGGGCTGCAAAATTAAGTGTTTTTGTATAATTTCAAAACTTATTATTCAATCTGATTTAATAATCTTAAATGGCTAAAACTCGATCGACCGCATCGGAGATGCCCGTTGGCTCTATGGTGCTCATGCAGCTTTCTCCATCAATACAAGAACCTCGGTAAAAACATTTACATTCCTTTGCAGGACCAATCAGTTCTCCATTGTTAAAAAGATCAAATTCATGTGGGTTAAAAATGGTATTCATTAATACAATTTTCTTTTGAAGACCCAAGGTTAAATGCATGCCCATGGTAACCTGAGTAACCACCAAAGTCATTTGATCGATAAGGTTTATAAATTTAGCCAAACTAAAATATCCAAAGTACTGCGCATTTGATAAGGCCGCAATAGATGTATTGCGTTCATCTTCTTGCTCACCACCAAGTAGCACCACCTGGTATCCTTTAGCTAGAAGTATTTTGGCCAAATTAGCCCAATTTTCTATGCTCCATAAACGAGTGGTCCAGCGAGGGCCGCAGCCCGTATTTAAGCCTATTACCGTTTTTGATGAATCAATTTCTGGCCAGCTAAACCCCTTATCCGAGTGATTGTCCAGCAGGTATTTTTCTCCCGAATAGGTCAAATCACAAATGTCAAATATTTCGGTACAATAATTCAATGTATTCGCTTTGCTCACATCATCAAACAAGCCCGTATAATATTTGTGTTCTGCCCTAGCATCAATAGGAACTGTAGCCCCGTCTTTGAGGGTAAATCCATATTTTTCTGTGGATTCTATTTTTGCCATTAATGCACTGGCCTCTTTCTCCTTATCCAAGTTAATGGCAATATCCCATTTAGTATTCTCTACGTACAGTACCGTTTCAATACTTAAGGGGAGAATTTCATGAATCTCATTTTTTGGAAGAATGGCAGGGGAAAGCGTAATCCATGTAAATTTTGCATGGGGATACAACTCCTTATACTTCGTTACCAAAGGCGTGGTACGTATAACATCACCAATGGCACCCAGTTTAATAATGAGTATCTTCTTTTCTATTTCAGCAAAAGCAGGACAACCATCGCAATGGTATCCATTTTCCTTATGAGGGTCACAGGGAATGTGCCCCTTGAAATGCAGGCAATTGTGCTTGTAAATCATCAATGGCAAATGTACGCATAATTTGAAATGATGATTTGAGATTATTACAGGATTTTTGTACAACCCACGAAAGAGCGAGAATTTAATATACTCTGTTATCCTATAGAGGCATTGCAGGAGCATTATTACACCTTAGCATGGCAATTGCCATTGCGGTCTGTCTTATATTTGCCTAAATATGCTGAATAAGATTGTATATGCAATGCTGTGTGGATTTGCTTTAGAGGCAAATGCCCAAGTTGTTGCCTTAAGTGGCCATGTTTGGGATGCAGCCAGCGGAGAAGTTGTAAAAGGCGCATTGGTAACAGACTCCATGTCGGCATTGAGTACCTTTACCAATTCAAGTGCCTATTATTCATTAGCGGTAGGAAGCGGAAAACACGAAATTACACTCACTGCAGATGGGTATAAAACCCAGAAAATGTTGCTCAAAGTATACCGAGCGGTTGAAAAAGACTTTTACATGGAACCTTTGGATTGGGATAGTACAGACACCTTAGATGTACTCTATCATGCCCGGTTTGATTACAGAAGTTCACATACCAGTGGGCGTCAATCCCTCATTAAAGAGTACCAAAGTATTGCAAGTAATCAGGATTTGCCAAAATATTTGCAAAACCTTCCTGGAGTACAAATGGGGGTAGATGGCATGGCTGGACTTTATGTACGTGGAGGAAACGCAGATCAAAACCTGCAAATGATGGATGGCTTGCCCGTATATGGATTGGGCAGAGCTTTTGGTTTTTTAAGCAATTATAACCACGGTTTAATTAGAGATTTTGAATTTTACAGAGGCGTTGCTCCAGCAAGGTTTGGCGGAAGAAGTGGCGGTGTATTAGATGTTTCTTATATGGAAGGAAGTACAAAAACTCTCAAAGGAAATTTTGAGTTTAATCCACTCTGCTTTAACCTCACCCTAGATGGTTATTTAGATCCATCTCGAAAAACAGTCATGAGCATGGGTGTCCGCAGGAGTTGGCTAGACCTTCTGGTTTCTTCATCCAACCAAGATCAAGAATTGATCGCAAATTTTCATGATTTAAACCTTAAAGTTACGCATAGACCCGATGCGAAAACATCCATCTCTGCATGGATATATAATGGACGAGATAAATACGGAGTTAATCTTACAGAACAATATAGAGATTCCTTTGGAAGTGCCACAATAGATGAATTTAAACTGGGCTACCAGTATCAGAATACATTGGCCGGAATTTCCTGGGCCAAAATGCTAAATTCTAGCACGCAAGCAAAAGTAACAGCCGGCTTGAGCCGATATAAATTCTCCAATTCATTGTCCTTAGAACGAGAGGTTAACGATACCAATGGTCTGCAAAAGGCTAGATTTGAAATCGATTTATTTAACTCAATCACCGATTATATTGTAAAGTCAGACTTTCAAAAAACCATAGGTACCCTTAGTCTATTCAGGTTTGGGTCAGAGCATGTAATACATCAGTTTGTTCCTGGTGTAGAAAGGCTCTTATCCTCAAATAACAGTGGGCAAACAAGAGAAGAAGAAGCAGGAAAGATCAATAATCAGAATGCCATAGAGAACACCTTATACACCGAGCTAGAGTTTCACTCTTCCACAGGAGCTACCATTAATTTAGGAGGTCGACTTTGGACCTTTATGGGGAAAAATAAAACCTTTGTTCGAGTAGAACCACGCTTGCTTATTAGTCAAGCCGTTGGAAAAACCGATGGGTTGAAGTTTAGTTTGGGGTCTTCGAACCAAGGAATGCATCAAATAAGCAGCGTTACTGGAACCTTGCCTCAGAACGGTTGGATAGGTAGCAGTGATCAATTTAAGCCCATGAGGAATTGGCAAACAACCTTAGGGTATTACTTCCCAGTGGCTCCTGGCGTAGAGGTAAATACCGATTTGTACTATAAATGGTTCGATGGCTTAAGTGAGCAAAATGGAGTACAAGTAGAAAACACAAGAAAAGATTTTTGGACCTTGGTTCTTGAGCAGGGAAAAGGAACTTCCTATGGTGCAGAAATAATGCTAGTTAAAAAATATGGAAGAGTAAGTGGCCTAGCTTCTTATGGATACAGCAACAGCTCTCGCGTATTTGAGAACATTAATTTTGGAAAGAGATTTCCCTTTCGTTGGGATCGAAGACATAAGTTATCTGCCCAGATGATCTATAAACACAGTAAAAAAATGACGTATAACTTCAGCTTTGTTTTTATGTCGGGTAACCCTGTATCGCTTCCGTCTAGCGTGTATTTAGATGCCTTTGGAAACAAAGTATTTGACTATGCAGAGCGCAATAATTACCGTTTGCCCAACTACGTTAGATTTGATGTAGGCTTTGAAAGGGCTGTTAATCCTATACAATATAGTATGGATGCCGTTCAGCAGTTTTGGGGGGTGCACATTTACAATATTAATGCAAGAGCAAATATGTATGCCGGAGAGGTTATTAGTTCTGCGAGTCCTGGCCAAACCGTTCGTGCCTTTGATGGGCGATATTCCTTTGTTTTTCTTCCAAGTGCTTACTACAAACTAAAATTTTAGATATGAGAAAGAGAAAACTATTTTTTGCAACCGTTATTTTTCTAGGGCTTATTACTTCGTGTACCAAGGAGCTCCCTTTAGGTGACGTGAATTCGCAAATTAGATTAACCGTAAATATGCTCGGCGATAATTTGCAATCGCCTAGCGTAAGGGTCACTTTAAGTTCACCCATTAATGGAACGGATTCATTTCCGCCTGTTCCCAATGCAAAAACATACATTATTGCCGGAACGGATACCGCTAAATTGGAGTATGATATCTTTTTTAAAACCTACAGCTTGGGCACATTTATGCTGCAACCAAGTATAGATTACGATTTAGTGGTGGATGCACCAGGCTATCCTACAGCCACATCAAAGCTAAGTATGCCTCAAATTATAGATTTAAATGGAACCGTTTTTAAAGATTCTATTGGAATTGATAATCAAGGATTTCCTGTGGGTGGAGTTGATATTGTTCTTAAAGATCCCGGAGCGGTAAGGAACTTCTATCGTTTGACATTTTTCACCTGGAGCACCTCATTGAGTGAGTGGGAAGAAGCCAGTTTAGATTTTGTAGATACCGATATAGCCAATGCAGCCCAAAGAAATCAAAACGGAAATGTATTATTGAAAGATGACTTGTTTAATGGAAGTACTCAAATGATACGTTTATACGCTCCTTTTGGCTTTGCAGGACAAAATCCCAAGTTTAAAATTATAGTGGATAATTTAGAAAGCAATTATTACTACTACTTGCAATCCATTGAGAATTATCAGCCGAGCGGTGGGATATTTCAGGAGCCCGCACAAGTACTTACGAATATTAACAATGGTGTAGGTATTTTTGCAGGAAGCACACAAACAGAGTTTATCATTAATTAATGAGTACAGAATATAGGGATACCTTATACCAAAATTATCACACTACGCAGAGTGGGAGAGCCTCAAGGCGAGATAAGCAGGTACAGTTTAATATTGAAAAAAAGCAATTTAAGCAGGAAATTTTACCCTTGTTAAGAGGAGTAGATAAGAATGCGGTAATATGTGATGTGGGCTGTGGAAGTGGCAGCATGCTCTCTGTCTTAGCCGATGCAGGATACACCAATGCTTTTGGAGTAGATGTGAGTCCGGAGCAAGTGAAGTTTGCCAAAGATATGGGCGTTCCCAATGTGCATTGTCAAGATTTTTTTGAGTATATCAAGGAAAATGAAGTGCAGTGTGATGTGGTCTTAGGCATGGATATTATTGAGCATTTTACCAAAACAGAGTTGGTCGGTTTCTTAAAAAATATGAGGGAAAGTTTAAAGCTTGAAGGCCGGGTTTTATTTAGAACTCCAAATCTGGATGCCCCCATGGCAACTGTTTTTGCCAATGGCGATTTTACCCATGAGAACTATATGAACCAATCTTCTGCCGAGCAGGTTATGCTATCATGTGGATTTGCTCAGGTTAGGGTTTTGCCTAGTTTAATGAGAACAGCAAATCCTCTCAAAGAATTTTTGAGGAAGATTACCTACGCCATGATGCGATTTCGCTTGCAACTTCTTTTATTTGCCACAGCACGAAGCACCAAAGGCGTATTGTTCTCCCCAAATTTAGTAATTGAAGCGAAGAAATAAGACACAATGTCTTCTTTTTTTTGGTTTTTTATAACATATATGCCATAATGACATATATTGCAATTCCTCCTTTTATTTTTTAAATTGCTTATATGCTGTTATTTATGATTTAAAAGGGCGCGTATCTTTTATTCTGGTATTTCATTTGATTCTATGTTCTCATGAACACATTAAATAAAATGAAAATCGTTAAATCACCGTACCACATGGCCATGGATTTATTTAATCCAAATGCAGTAGACCATTTATTAAATGAGGCTTTCCAAACTTTTGATCACAGCCATTCTAAAAAGGCATACAATCCAAAATACGAGTGGGTAAAGGCAGAGAAAGAATATCAACTAACCATTGAATTACCTGGAGTTGCTAAAGAGGATGTATCACTATCCGTAGAGCAGAGCACTCTTTCTATATCTGGAGAGCGCAGGCGCAGCAAGGAAGATAAAAACAGAGAAGTGTTGAGCACATCCATTCGATACGGAAGTTTTGATTTAAAATTCACCCTTCCCTTAGAGGCAGATACAGAAAAGGGTAAAGCCACTTTTACCGAAGGTCTTTTAGAGCTTAGAATTCCAATATCGCCAAAGGCACAAAAGCAAAGGATTGCTATTAAATAATTTTTTTGTGGGTTAAACTTCGCTGAATGAATATTGAATGGCTCCCAAGGGAGCTATTCTTTTTTTAATCCTCTATTAAGGGCAAGGCATCTGTTTTCTCTAAGCCGAGTTTTTTCATTTTTCTTAGTCGCTCCATGCGTTTTTTGAACTCCGTATCCATCAGGTTGCCTAAAGAATCTTTTTGCATGACTAAGCCATTGCTATCATGCTTTTTCACTAAGCTTTCTCTATTTGTGGTTATGACCAAATCAATGGACGAACCTTTACTTAATTTAGTTCCTGTTTCTATAGAAGAACCCTCAAAACGCTGTTCAAGAATGAGGTTATGTCCTATAGAGTCGTAAACATACATCACTTGCCCAAGGCTTAGGCCTCTGCTTTTCAGCAGCGCTCTTCCCAAAGTAAAGCTTTTGTCTACCAACTGGGGGACAGATGCCTTTGGTTCTTCGAGCGAGTTAATAGTAAGATAAACGATTCGTCCCTCTTTTACGTTGGTGCCCGCCACTGGATCTTGTTTAGCAATGGTATTCTTGGTTAAATCTCCATGATACACGCTATCAATAATCATAGTTCTGAGCTCAAGATTCTCTAAAGTAACGATTGCTTGCTCTGTTTTTACGCCCTTAAGATTAGGCATGCTAATGTTCTCTCCATGGTTAGTAAACCAACCCAAAGCCATGTAAGCAATAAAAACTACTATTGCTCCAACCAAACCAGCCAAGGTTACATTTCCCATCCAATTTTTTAGATTCATATGTTATACAAATGTACTTCTTTTTGGGTTTATGAAAGGAGGAGCTTATTTACTTAATTGTTCAGCAGCGCTTTTCTTAAATGCTTTGTTTCCTCTATTTCATAATTATACAAGAGATGAGAATCTACCAACTAAAGGTATCATTACTCATCCAAGAGTCTTGCAGTTTCATTGCATTTTCAAGTAAAAACCTTGCGCAGCCATTTCCACCTTTATGGGGTATAATGAGTTCGCAAATGTCTTTTATATCTGTTGCTGCATCGCTGGGGCAGCTAGATAAGCCTACTTGCTTGAGTAAAGGATAATCCGGCATATCATCTCCACAATACGCAATATCTTTACTCTCCACTCCCCAAATATTTTTGAGTTCTTCAAAGGCTTTTACCTTATTCCCTTGCCCGAGGAAAATATGTTTTAAACCTAATCCTTCAAATCGTTTGCGCATCCCATCGCTGGTTCCACCGCTAATAATGGCCACTTTGAATCCTTGTTTAATGGCATGTTGAAGGGCGTATCCGTCTTTAATATTCACAGTTCTAAGCATATGCCCTTCTTCCGTAACTAAAACTGTACCTGGAGTAAGTACGCCGTCTATATCAAAAATGAAATGAGTAATATGTTTTAGTTTTTCCATGAGCTTCCAAAAATAAGTAAGTTTACTCGTTTTGTATGCCAAGCAATGGTCTTTTAAGCATATTTAGGGCTCTTTTAGCTCAATTTTAGGGCAGATTCTTGCGCGGGCCAAAAATACATGGGGTGACGACCCTAGAAAATCTTCAAATATAAAATGCTAAATAAAAAAAGGAGTGAAACATCGTTCCACTCCTTTAGCTATAGGTGTAATTTATACTTACTTTATTTTAAAGGTATCCATAAATGCAGTGGTGAAGTTTCCGCTTTTAAAATCTTCATTATCCAGCAATTGCAAGTGCAATGGAATGGTTGTTTTAATTCCATCAATATAAAATTCCTGCAAGGCACGTTTCATTTTAACAATGCATTCTTCCCTTGTTTGCGCACTCACAATAACTTTAGCTATCATGCTATCGTAATAGGGGGGTATGGAATAACCTGCATAAATATGCGAATCAATACGAACACCGTGTCCACCTGGCTTATTTAGTTCTAAAATTTTACCTGGCGAAGGTCTGAAATCTCTGTATACATCTTCGGCATTCACCCTGCATTCCATGGCCCATTTAGTAGGGTAATGGTCTTTTCCGCTAATTGGTACGCCCGCAGCAATTTGAATTTGCTCCTTAATTAAGTCAAAATTAATCACTTCTTCCGTAACGGGATGTTCCACTTGAATACGTGTGTTCATCTCCATGAAATAGAATTTGCGATGCTTATCTACCAAAAATTCAACGGTACCTAGTCCTTCGTATTTTATACTCGCTGCTGCTGCTTTTGCAGCCGTACCCATTTCTTCTCGTAACTCTGGAGTCACAAAAGGGCTTGGAGCTTCTTCAATGAGCTTTTGATGCCTTCTTTGGATGGAGCAATCGCGTTCTCCCATGTGGCATACCGTGCCATACTGGTCTCCTGCAATTTGCACCTCAATATGACGGGGCTCTTCAATGTATTTCTCCATATATAAGCCATCGTTTCCGAAAGCCGCGCCAGATTCTTGCTTGGCACTATCCCAAGCAGGTTGCATTTCTTCGTCTTTAAAAACAATACGCATTCCTCGGCCACCGCCACCAGCAGTTGCTTTAAGAATAACGGGGTACCCTATGTCTTTAGCAATGGCAATTCCGTCTTCTACGCTATCCAACAAACCTTCGGTTCCTGGTATACAGGGAACGCCTGCGGCTATCATAGTAGACTTGGCATTACTCTTATCTCCCATGGCATCAATATGCTCAGGAGCGGCTCCTATAAACTTAATTCCATGATCGCGACATAAACCACTAAATTTTGCATTTTCAGAGAGAAATCCATACCCTGGATGAATCGCATCCGCATTGGTTATTTCTGCAGCCGCAAAAATGGCTTGCATGTCCAAATAACTATCCTTGCTTTGTGGACCACCAATACAAACGGCTTCATCAGCAAATTTTACAGGTAAACTATCGGCATCTGCCGTAGAGTGAATGGCTACTGTTTTAATACCCATTTCTTTACAGGTACGAATAATTCGCAGCGCTATTTCACCTCTGTTGGCAATTAATATCTTTTTAAACATGATGGGAGTTCTCCTTTCTTATGAAGGTTCAACCAAAAATAACGGTTGGTCGTACTCTACTGGGGTTGCATTATCTACCAATACTTTAACAATCTTTCCTGAAACTTCAGATTCAATTTCGTTGAATAGTTTCATGGCTTCTACAATACAAACCACTTTCCCGCTACTTACCGCATCACCTACATTCACAAATGCAGGAGATTCTGGATTGGTAGAACGGTAGAATGTACCTACCATTGGAGATTTAATAGTGATTAAGTTTGCATCCGCTGGAGCCTCTGCAGCAGGAACTGCAGCTGCAGGCGCTGCTGGCGCAGCAGGAATTGCTGCAGCAGGTGCAACAGGTGCAGGATTGCCAGCTGGAATGTGAACAACCTGAGCCGTTGGGGCCTCGGTTAATTGGTTCTTTTTAATGATTAGTTTAAAGTCTTTTCTCTCAATTTCTACTTCGTCTACTTTCTGAGAAGAAACGAATTTTATGAGGTTTTGAATCTCTTTAAGTTCCATGTCTTATTTCTAATTGTGGGGCAAATAAACGCCATATTTGTTAAAAAATACCATTTTTTCATCATTTTTGGACTAAAAATGACCAAAATAGACGAAAATGACTGTTTTTTAAACTATTTTATTTTTTCTTCAATTTTGAGCAGAGAAACCATGATTTTTTAATTATTTCATTCAAATAGGACTCATTTTAGACCTAAAGTGCAAGAGTTACTCATTTGACCTTTATTTTATCTTTTTGATGCTATTTCTGATGGCATTACCCTGTTTTTTTTAGGAAAAATTGAATTTTTATTCATTTTGCATGCAACCTTACTCTCTTTTGCAAGACAAAAATGTAGAAAGGAAGCATTATGATAGTAGCACCATTAAAAAAAAATACCTTATTTACATTCTTAACCATTGCGGTCATGGGCTTATTCTCCTCATTTACCGTTCAATCCAATCCGTATCTAAAAAATTGGAAGCATTTGGGAAATCAAAGAGTCAATTTTGGATTGGATAAAGATGTCATACGTGTTACTAGCAGCAGGGGAGTGTTTACTAAGCTAAAACTAAATGTTACGCATGGAACACTAAATATGCATCGCATGGTTGTGGTTTATGGAAATGGGAGCCGACAGGAAATAAATATAAAGCATCACTTCAGCCGAGGCTCTAGCTCAAGACTTATTGATCTTAAAGGGAACAAGCGAGTGGTAAATAAAGTGATTTTTTGGTACGACTCAAAAAATCGATCGCGCAGAAAAGCTGTGGTTCATCTTTATGGAAGGAATTGACCTTACTGGTTTGGTCTGGGGGTTATAGGGAATGGTTTGCAGCACTTAGCCCAGCCAAATACCCTGTAGTCCAGGCAGCTTGGAAATTGTATCCTCCTGTTATGCCATCAATATCAAGTATTTCGCCACAGGCAAATAAGCCAGGCAAACTTCTAAAAGCCATTTTCTTATTAATATTGGAGAGAGCCAAGCCACCTGCCGTTACAAATTCTTCCTTAAATGTAGTTTTTCCCTCGACCTCTAAAGGCATTTGAAGTACGTTTTCCTTCAATTTGTTTTTAGCCGCTTTGCTTAGATCAAGTAAAATAAGGTCTTCCGATATCTGAGAGGTATATAATATATACTCCCACAATCGCTGTGGCATGGAATCAAAGTTGAGGTTTTTCATTTTTTTGGTCCGATCACTTTTGAGTTTTTTAGTCCAAGCCGTATCAAATTCCTGTTCAGAAATGCCGAGCCAATTCATACGAAAAGAGAAATTGTATTCCTGGTTAAAGAGCGCTCTTGCATGCACGGCACTGCTTTTTAAAATTGCGGGGCCACTAATTCCCCAATGGGTTACTAGGGCGGCTCCTTCATGCCACTCCTTTTCGCCATCTATTTTTACGAGAGCTTTGGGAACGGAAAGGCCGCTTAGTTCGCGTAATTCGGGGTCATAAATATTAAAGCTAAACAAACTCGGAACGGGAGATGTGATTTCAATCCCCATTTTCTCAAGAAAGCCATAATCCCGCGCCTTAGGAAAACCGCCCATGGCCAAAACAATTGTTTTTGATGGAATGCTCTGGTTTTTAGTATGCAATATCCAATGATCTTCCATGAGTTCTAGTTGGTTAATGGCCTCTCTAGTAATTAGTTTAACTCCAATGGAATCTATTTCATTTTCAAGGGCAGCTGCAATAGTTTCGGATGTATTGCTTTTTGGAAACATGCGCCCATCTTCCTGGGCATAAATTTCTACTCCCAGACCCTTAAAAAAATCGAGGGTTTTTTGCACATCCCATTGGCTAAATCCTTGTTTTAGAAACGCGCCTCCTCTCGGATAAGCTTTGCTTAACTCTGCAATGGAGTGGCATTGGTGGGTTACATTGCAACGGCCGCCTCCACTAATACGCACCTTGGCCAATGTTTTGGATGTTTTTTCTATAATTGCTACGCGCAATTTCGGGTTTTCTCGTTTGGCAGTGATAGCTGCCATATATCCTGCAGCGCCAGCACCAATTACAGCTACATCAAACATTTACTTAATTTCTTTAAAGTTTTTGTATTCCCCCAAGCGCCATCCGGTCTGTTTTTCCAACCAGTATAGTGCGGCTGATTTGAGTGAAAAATTCTTTTTACTCAAATCAAAATCAAAGCTCCAACTAATGGATTGCACTCGCTGCTCCATTACTTTTGGGGCGGTACCTTCAAATTTCTTTAAGGAATCTATTTCAGAATAGTCGAATTCATCTGCTTTGCTTACCATTTTTTCCATTTTGGTATCATTGTGCCACATCCGGTGGAACTGTTTCTGTTTTTGCTGCTGGTGTTTGGGATGTTTTACCCAGCCGTAGTGATACACTTCAGATTTGCAATGTTTTACCTGAAGTTTTTGAGTTTCAGCACTTCGAAACCCCATGGCATCGCCCCAGGATATTATTCCTTGGTTTGCTCTTACTACGCGCACCTCATTTCTGTACCATCGGCGGGAGTCACCCACATAATCATAGGTGCCATAAAAATGCAAGTAATCAAACAAGAGTCCATCAATTTGCTTTAACGCTAAATTGTCCTCCATGGATTCTTTGATGGAAGGAAGGTATTTTTCATGAATAACCTCATCCGCTTGAATGTAGAATAACCAATCAGAATCTGAGGAGCAAGCTGCCATAGCTTTATTGGTTTCGTCTGCCAATACTTTGCCTCCTTCGCGGAGGTTATCGTCCCAAACGGTTTCAATAATTTTAATCTTATCAATATTCCAGCTTTTGATATACGCTAAGGTATCATCTTCGCTTTTACCCACGGCAATCACAAATTCATCGCATAGTGGTAAAATGCTTGTAACAGCTTCTTTAATTGGGTAATCTGCGCGAACCACATTTCGGGCTATGGTAAAACCTGAGACTTTCATAAATTACCAATTCCCATTTAGTTTTTCCTTGAAATCGACGCCTAAATCTTTTAGTTTTTGTCGAAATTCAGCATTGTATTCCACTCCTTCGCTTTTCAGTAGGCTGATATTTAAATTGTCATCTACATCTATGAAATTTACAAACACAGGAGTTTCTCCAGGATAGTCTTTAAATAAACTGGTTAAATGGCTTATTAAATCGGTGCCCTTGGTTTTAAAGATGAGTGGAGCATTGCTTAATTCTTCATTTTCTAATGGCGCATCTGCATCGATATCTATGGCTATATCTGCTGCGGGAAGGCTAGACGCTACCTCAATATTCTCATCTGCTTTATCGCTAAGATCTGAGTTGGTTAAAACAATTTTTACATGGTTTATGAGGTTCGTTTCATGAATATCTGGCAAATAGGCAATGCTTTTAATATTGGTGTAGAATTTATTGGCATCGTACCTGCTGGCACTGTGCTCTCCAGAAACAACAATGAAATAATCTTTGGTAAGCCATTGTTTCATTTTATGGTAGTCGTCACCAAATAATCTAAATTCTGAATTACCTGTATAATCAGATAGGGTAAAAGCCCCAAAATGTTTTCCGTTTTTGGCCATTAGCTCCTTGGATTCGCTAACCATCCCAACCACTCTAAACTTTAATGGCTTATTCAAGGAAAGTTCCTCATCTAATTGCGATATTTCATGCGAACTCAATACTTCGTATTCTAAGCGATATTGGTCCATTGGATGCTCACTAATATATAAGCCAACAACCTCGTATTCCATGCGCAGTTTTTCAAGCAGTGGCATGTTAGCTACAGGTTTTAGTTTTGGTTCTGGTTCAGAAAAGCCATCATCGCTATCGCTGAACATGCTAAATTGCCCTTTTTCTTTGTTACTCTGTACTTTAGATCCGTATTTTATGGCAATTTCAATGCCTGAATTGCCTCCTTCTTCGGCGGCAAAAAGCATCATTTCTCGCGAAATATCGGGGTCGAAGTCAAAAACTCCTGCAGCGGTCATCCCCTCTAAATTTTTCTTGTTTACGGCCACTGATTTTACTCGGCTGGTTAAGTCAAACACATTCTTAAAAGGGCCATTTTCTTCCCGTTCTTTCAAAATATAATCTACACCACCCACTCCTTTGATGGCGCCGAGGCCAAAACGCAAGGCTCCTTTTGGTGTTACAGAGAACTCACTCTGACTTTCATTTAGGTCAGGGCCCAGAACGTCTAAGCCCATCCGGCGGCATTCGCCCATATATTTGGTAATGTTTTTTATATCGCCTATGCTATTTTGCAGAAGGCTGGCCATAAATTCTGCGGTATAATTGGCTTTTAAGTATGCACTGTGATAGGCTATTAACGCATAACAGGTGCTGTGGGATTTGTTAAATGCGTAGGCTGCAAATTCCTTCCAGTCATTGTAAATTTTCTTTAATTTATCTTCTGGATATCCGTTGGCTATGGCTCCTTCCATAAAGAGGGCTTCGAGCTCATTAATCTTCTCTGCATTCTTTTTACCCATGGCCTTTCGCAGCTCATCGGCTTTACCCTTGCTAAAGCCTGCCAGCTTTTGACTAAGCAACATCACTTGCTCTTGGTATACGGTAATCCCAAAAGTGTCTTCCAAGTACTCCTTCAATTCGGGCAAGTCATACTCTACCTTTTCTACTCCGTTTTTGCGGCGGATAAAGTTAGGAATATATTGAATTGGTCCGGGACGATACAGGGCGTTCATGGCAATGAGATGCTCAAATTGCGTAGGTTTAAGGTTACGCATATGACTCTTCATTCCATCACTCTCGAACTGAAATACCCCATTGGTATCGGCATGCTGAAAGAGCTCGTAGGTCTTTTTGTCATCCAGCGGAAGTTCATCTAAGTCAATGGATATTCCGTGGTTTCTTTTGATAAGGTTTACCGTATCTTTTAAGATACTTAAGGTGCTTAAGCCCAAAAAGTCCATTTTTAGTAGGCCGGCATCCTCTATCACTTTTACATCGTATTGCACTTGCTGATAGGGGGAATCCTTACTCACCGAGGCTGGAACAATATTGGTGATATCCTCTGGTGCAATAATTAAACCGCAGGCATGTACTCCTGTATTTCGCACACTGCCTTCTAGTTTTTCGGCATCACGCAGTACTTCGCCTAAAGGGGTTTGTTCTGAGTAGCTTTTGCGTATTTCGTTAAGCCCTTCTAATTCTTCGGGTTTTATCTTTTTCTTTACTTCCTCTATTGGAGTATGTAAAATATCTTTAAATTTTAAATTTAGAGGAACTAATTTAGTAATGCGGTTGGCTTCTGCCAATTCCAGTTGCTTTACTCGCGCTACATCTTTAATGGCGCTTTTTACGGCCATTGTTCCATAAGTTACAATTTGGGCAATTTGCTTATGACCGTATTTATCTGCCACATATTCGAGGACTTTATCTCTGTTTCTATCCTCAAAATCGATATCTACATCGGGCATACTTACTCTTTCTGGGTTTAAGAAACGCTCAAACAGGAGGTCGTATTTTACAGGGTCTACATTGGTGATTCCCAAGAGGTAGGAGACTAAACTCCCTGCAGCTGATCCCCTGCCGGGCCCTACCCAAACATCCATTTCTCGGGCTGCGGTAGTGAAATCCTGTACAATAAGGAAATACCCTTCGTAACCACTATTAATAATGGTTTGCAATTCAAACTCCAGGCGCTCTGCATAGTTGGCAGGTATGCTGCCTCCTAATTTGCGCTTGGCGCTTTCGACGCATAAATGTCGCAGGTAGTTTTCTTGCGATTTAAACTCTGGTGGGAGGGGGTATGCAGGCAGCAAAATATCCCTTTTTAGTTGGGGAGTCGTAATGCTGTCAATAATTTTATTGGTATTGTCTAAGGCTTCTGGAATATCCTTAAAGAGTTCTTCCATCTCGGCTGTAGTTTTGAAAAAGAACTCTTCATTCGGAAAACCAAATCGAAAACCCTTTCCACTGCCTTCATTGCTTGCTTTGGGCGTGCTTTGAAACTCTCCCGTATTAATGCAAAGCAGTATATCATGCGCATTGGCATCGTCTTTTTCTACATAGTGAGAATCGTTGGTGGCTATAATGGAAACATCGTATTTGCGGGCAAATTTGATCAGGGTTTGATTAATGTCTTCTTGGCTCAATCCCGTGCCATCAATATTTTTTAATCCATGTCTTTGGAGCTCTACATAAAAGTCATCTCCAAAAATACCATGCCATTGTTTAAAGAGTTCTTCGGCTTCTTCTTCGCCTTTAAATAAAATGGCTTGTGGAATTTGAGCTCCAATACAGCAGGTGGTGCAAATAAGCCCTTCGCTATACTGCTTGAGTAATTCCATATCAATGCGCGGAAACTTACTGTAAAGCCCTTCTAAATAACCGAGACTACAGAGTTTGGATAAATTGCTATAGCCTTTTTGATTTTTGGCAAGCAGGAGTTGATGGAATCGTTTATCTCTTTTTCCTCCACTAAAGCTTTTTACATGTCTATCTTCCACCAAATAGAATTCACAACCCATAATGGGTTTAAGTCCGGCTTTGGTTACTTCATTAAAAAACTTAAAGCTTCCAAACATATTTCCATGGTCTGTAATAGCTAGGGCAGGCATTCCATCTTCCTTTGCCTTTGCAACTAAACCTTTAATAGGTGCCGCTCCATCGAGTAAGGAGAACTGGGTGTGTACATGTAAGTGAGAAAACTGCATATATCTTAACTTGCAAGGTAAAAATACTTCCTTAATTTACAGAGGAATGTGGGTATTTTGGGGATGATTGTGCAGAGTATTGTATCAGGGATAAGGTTTGCTCTTCTAAAGAATGCCAAGGAAGAAAAAACCACAGGAGCATATGCGAAACGAATGTTAAATATTATTCTTCGCTTCCCATTCCACAATTAGAAAATTATCTTGATTGAGGCCATATTTGAAGGCCGCTTTAATCCATTTATTCTTAGAACTTTCTATGGATTCGATTTTAGATTGTTTGGTTTCTACAAAAAGAAAACCATCGTCTTTCCAGGCAAATAAATCCCAACATCCCATGAAGTTGCCATTATTTGTATTTGCTACTTCGTTAAGAGTTTCCCTGATATAGGATTCCGAAATGGGTTGGTTTATTTGATTCTTTAGAGGAAGGTCAATCCATTGATTTAGAAAAATGGGGGTGAGTGGTGTTTTTTCCTGAACAATTATCCAACTCACATTCCAGCCGTGTTTGCTTAGCAGGTTTAAAATGGCTAATTGTGCAAACATAGCTTTTCCTTTAAAGTTCAATATAGGAAGCTCTTTTGGCTTATGTTTAAATGGAACGCCTTCCCAAAGTTTAAAAGATACTCTACTCTTAGGAACCTCTACAATATTTCCATCGATAAGGAATTGCTCTACGGTTTTTGGTTTGAGTATTTTTGGAAACAAAATGAAATTCTATTTGGTTCAACTATTTTTTAATGATTCTTGTCTTTAATGATTCAATGCTCTATAGAGTCAATTAGAGGGATAATTGACTAGAGCATATATTCCAATATTGGATTCAATAATAATATTTTTTTACTTTTTTTGCAACTTTAAAATTGCCTTATTGAAAGATGGTTAAGTTCACTGAATCCGGTATAAAAGTTCATTTTTTTACCTCTTAGGGTTCTTATTTAAGCTGATGTATTGTTTTTTTTGAGTTTTGTGGAAGATATTACTCATTCAGGCCTCCTGTTCATACGGTTGAAAAAGTAAAAAGTCCAGACATAAAAATGTCCGGACTTTTGTCGGGATGGCGGGATTTGAACCCACGACCCCTCGCCCCCCAGGCGAGTACGCTACCAGGCTGCGCTACATCCCGAAATTATGAGTAGAGGAGTTGCAAAAATACAACGTTTTCTAATTTCTAGAATGGTTTAAATGAAATTTATCGGAGAATATTTAAAAACACCGAATATTATCTAATTTGCTGTAGGTAAAGATCTGTTTTTTGCTTGTAATAATCGCCCATTTGAGGGCTGGTTTTGCGCAATAACTCTTTTTGATTTTTTTGATCCTGAACCTTTTTTTCAAACTCCTTTGGTATTTTTATGATTGTTTGAGGTGGCGCCTCGGATTGCCGTTTATCATCTTGTTTTTGACTTCGCTGAGCCTTTTCATGTTCCAAAAGTCGTGTTTGAATGTCTTTTTGACGCATGAGACTTTTTTTGTCAATGGTTTTATTCACGAGTTGTTTCTCATTTATTTCCATTAGATCTTCAGCCTTCTGAAGGTTTCTAGCCTCATTTACCCTGCCTTCATTAAGCAATTGCTTCTTCATGGCCGCAATCTTTCTGCGAAGTGCTTCCTGCATTAAAGCCATCTGTGCGTATTCTTTATTCATTAGTCGAGAGCCAGACTTAGAGGAGTTAGACGATCCAGATCCGGAGGCTCCTGAACCCGATTTGCCTCCACTTTTTTGCCCTTTTCCTTTATCTCCTTTCCCTTCCTTTTTGCCATTCCCTTGTTGGATTCTTTGCATCATTTCTCCAAGTTTCTTTTGACCTTCGCTAAGTTTTCCATTGCCTTTTCCTCCATTTTTTCCTTTCCCTTTTCCATCTCCCTTTCCTTTTCCTTTGCCTTTTCCCTTTCCTTTCTTTTTCCCTTTGTTCATTTTGGCTTGCATGTTTTGCATGCTTTCCATTAACATGACCGCCAGATTGTTAATGCCGGTCATAACATACTGCTCTTCCACTCCAGCCGCTCTTAAATTTCGTTCTTTTAAATGATCTAATGCATCGTCCATGTGCGTGTTGATGCGGTTCATTTCTCGTGATATAAAAGTGCTTACCATAGGCTGTCGCTTGGCTAAGGCGAGCAAACTATCCTCTAAAAGGGCACACTTTTCACGAATTTTCATTTGTTGTGTGTTTAGTGCGACGAACCTTGGTCCATATTCCTTCATGGTGTTGAGTTCGGTAAAAATAGTTTCTTGCTCTTTGGATGCATGGATGAGGTTATCTAATAATTCGCGTGTGCTTTTATAGTCTTCTACCATTTGCGCTTCTCTTGCTTTTTGTAAACTTGCCTTGAGCTTATCACTCATTTCTTTTAGCTTGTCAAGCGCATTTTGTTGTTCTTTATCAGCCGTTTTCTTTTTACCCTTTGCTAGTTCTTTTTGGGCTTTATCCATGGCTTCTTCCGCTTCATCTCCTTCTTGTTTACCCATGTCTAGATCCATTGGTTTCTCTAATTCCTTATTGAGTCCATCAACCTTTTTTAGTTCTTTTTTAAGTTCATTTAGCTTGTCTTTTATTTTGTTCTGTTCCGCGCCAAGTTTCTCCGTTTGATTATTTGTTTTGGTTGTATTCTCTTTTAGTTTAGTTTGTTCTTTAGTGAGTTTGTCGAGCTGTTGTATTTGATCTTCCAGCATACGTTCCATTTGAAGTTGTTTAAACTGCTCTCTTAGGGCATCCATGTTTTTAGATAACTCTTGATTTTGTTTCTGCAGTTCCTGCATCTTTTTTTGAATCTGTTCTTTGGATGCATTTTGTTGCAAGAGCTTTTCTATTTCTTTCAGCAGCTTATCTAATTCTGGATTTTTGAGTTCATTTAAGGCTTTATTTAAGTTCTTTTGTCTTTCCAATAGCTCATTTTCGGGCTGCATGAAATCCTTATTTTGTTCTTGAAGTCTTTCGTTATTCTCTTTTATCTTCTCTAGAGATTTATTGAGTTTCTCTTGATCCTTTAAAAAGTCTTCTAATTTTTGTTGCTGCTGCCATTTAAGGCTTTTGCTTTTGTTTAGTTGGTCATCAATACTTTCACTTTTTTTCTTTAGCGCATTTGCTCTTTTTAAAGCTCCTGCCATGGAATTTTTAATAAGGTTCGAGTTCTTTTCTGCGTCTTTTCTGACCTCTATCGCAGTCTTTCTCCTTAGAATTTGGGCAGGAGTTCGAGTGACTTGCGGGCCTCTTATACCATTGTTATCCCAAGCTTCTAAAAAGAAACTTATTTCTTCTCCAGGCAAGACTCCTAAATCTCCTAGGTTTATCGCATGGGTAAAGCCAATTTCTTGGGCGGGGATTATATTTATAGGGAAGGAAAAGGCCCCTGCATTTTTTTTCTTGATATCATTGGTTTTAGAATAGCGATATAAAAAATTAATTTTATCTACTCTGTAATCATCGCCAGCATTGCCTAAAAAGAAATATTGCAATAGGGCGCTGCTATCTTCGATGGTCTCCACCTGAATATTGGGTGCATAATCAGGGATTACATTTATGATTAGGCGGCTTGAGTCTCTGCCAAAGCCTAACTTGTTCTGCAATCGAACAGAAAAAGATGTATTGGTCTTTGCACGTTGCGAAAATTGAACGATTCCCTGAGAGTTGGGTTTAAGGCTCGTGTTATTTATTACTACTTGTTCTGCATCTTTCGCTATTATGTCCCAAACTATTTGTGTTCCTTCCGGGATGCTTAGTTCGCCAGCGTTTGTTGCTTTTTCATTCTTTCTACCCGTATACTTCGGGTAATTGAGAGCTATGGAATATTTCAGTAGGCGGGGTAAATTTCTTACCTGCAAAGTATATTTTTTCGAGGTAAAACCTGCGGCTTCAAATTGCAGTATTAAGGACTTTTTGACTTGTTCGATTTCAAAAGAAAAATGCCCGAAGGAGTCTTTCTTCATTTTAAAATTTTGTCCGTTGAGACTGGCATACACCTCATTTGGAAACACTTTTCCCTCGGTCCTTAACATAAGAAGGGCTTTATCTCCCGCAAAATATTGAAGGCTTTTGTTCTCAAGAATAAATTCAAAAGGGGCTGGAATAGGAAAATCTTCGTTAAAGGCAACGATGCGTTTGGTACCATCTGTTATAATACTGCTTTGGAAGATTAATGTACAGCCAATAAGGAGAATGGGTATGGCTGCTAAGCGAAACCATTTTTTATTTGATACTCTTATATTTATGGCTTTATGAAAAGGAATAGGCCTGAGCTCTTTTGTTTTCTGTTCGATGCTTGCCATGGCTAAAGAGGAAGATGCCAATGTTGGAAGAGCGTATTCCAATTGCAATAAGTTTAATAAGCGATCTTCAATGTCTTTAAAATGAGTTCCTATAATTAAGGCAGCTTGGTTTTCATCAATGCTCTTGCGCAATCGCCATAACGTAAGCAAAGGTTTAACAATCCATAAGTATGAAACCGTAAAAAGGACAGTTATAAATCCCCAAAACAGAATGGTTCTACTGGTTTTCCCAAAGTGGAAGGTATACTCCCCAATGGATAGCAAAAGATATAAGCCTAAGAGCAGTGCAAGTGATATTAGAACTCCACGAACGAGAATGTTCAGATTAAATTTTCGTATGAATAAGTGGAGTTTATGTTTAATGCTATTTTCCAAGGCTCAACACATACAAATATAGCGAATATTTACTCAGTTTTCTAAGAGGATGCCCACTGTTTTTTACTTTGAATTACAGAAATTCTTAAATATAAAATCTAAGTCTAAATCTTATATTGCTATATTAACTTTGTAAAGAAGGCATGCATTAATATTCCGCCAGCAATGGATGCATTTAAACTCTCTGCGGTATTTGCACCTGGTATAAAAACTTTGTTTTTAATATGCTTTTCTACTTCAATAGAAATGCCATGACTCTCGCTGCCAATAACGATATAAGCAGGTGATTTAATAGATACCTTAGAGAGTTCGTCTCCGTTTAAAAAAGCCCCATAGCTATTTTTGCCATCCAATAGCTGAGCCAAATCTCCTCTCTTATAATTGACCCGCGTAAAACTACCCATGGTTGCACTTAAGGTTTTATGGTTGTAAAAATCTGCGCAGGATTCATTTCCAATAATTTGAGTAATCCCAAACCAGTCTGCAGTCCGAATTAAAGTGCCTAAATTTCCGGGATCTGAAACCCCATCTAACAATAATGTGATGCGTTCATTATCAAGGATTTTATGTTCTTCATCTCCTTTTATTTTGGCACTTGCAAGAATGCCTGCTGGAGTCTTAAACTGACTGATAGTGGCGTAATCCTTGTCGCTTAATAGATGAACATTGGCATGCCCCTCGAAGGACGAATAGTACCTTTTTGTAGCGAAAATATCAAGAACTTCGTAGTCGCTGTGGATTAATTCATCTACGCTTTTTAAACCTTCTATAATGAATTGGCTATATTTTTGCCTGAACTTGCTGAAATGTAAAGATTTTATATGCTTTAGCGAATGAAATGAGGTCATACCGTCCCTGCAAATATCGCCTTCAATTTGGAAGATTTTGGATTCTTCTTACAATATTTGTTTTGGGCTCCGCATGTGGTGTTCGTAAAACGATTCCAAAAGGCCAAAAGATACTTACCAAGAATAAGTTTGAGGTAAAATCGGATCGTTTAATAGATTATAATATTAGCAACGAGATTCAAAGCCAAGTGCTGTATAAGCCTAACCGAAGGGTTTTTTTAGGCAGAGTGCCTTTTTTCTTGTGGCTTTATTCCCTTGGAACAAAAAGCAAAGCACCTGAATTAAGTGATAAGAAGAAATGGAGAAAGTCTTTGCGAAAGCAAGGTGAGCCTCCTGTGCTATTGGATACCAGTAAAATTGTGCTAAACGTTTCTAATATTCAAAATTACCTATTCAATAATGGATACTTTAGAACAGAAGTGGATTACTCGGTAAAGATTAAGGGCCATAAAGCCATCGTTAAATACATATCTAAACCGAAAGAAGCATTTGTTATAAACGATTTTTTTATTCAAAGTAAAGACACACAAATCCAAAAATTGGTGACGAATATTTGCGATTCCTTGAGACAAGAATCCACTGTTTTTACTCCAAAGAAAGGGTATGCCCGTATCTCCGCATTTACTCAGGCGCGGGAGGAAATTGCAAAGAGGGTGAGGAATAAAGGATATTATGCCTTTGATGATTCTTATATAAATTTAGAGTTGGATACCGCCTACCTTAGAGGGGAGTGTAAGGTCTATTTGAATATTGCAAGACCCGCCCTAAATACCAACCATCAACTTTATACTTTTGCCTCTCCAACTTTAACCATTGATGTAGGCGATGCATACTTAAACAAGAAAAAATGGCCGCAAGAAACCAATTATGCAAATAAACGATTGGTTCTGAATCATTATCCCATCAATCCTAGTACAATAGCCAAACTCATTTATACAGATAGCAACTCACTATTCAGTCAAACAAGTATTGAACAGACTTACCAATCGCTTTTGGAAATGGAATTGTTTAATTATGTGGATGTAAGGGCAACTCCAGATACTCTTAATCATCAAGTGCGGGTAAGTATTTATTGTCGAGCCTTGCATCGCTTGGGAGTTAAATGGGAGCCACAGGGTTTGTATTCCCCTCAGGGTAACTTAGGAGCTACGGTAAATTCAAATCAGCGAAGTTTTGGTATGGCCATGCTGCTCGGTTTCTCAGATCGAAATTTATTTGGAAACGGAGAGAAATTAACCTTAGGTTCTATTACTTCTGCCGAAGCTATTTTTAAAAGAGATAACATTAATGATTTGAGGTACGGTTTACAACAAGGGTTTAATGCATCCATGGTCTTGCCCCATTTTAACCTACTGAATAAGTTAACGAGTAGGACTCGGTTTCATACAAGAAAAACAATTATTTCCGCCTCCTATCAATTTGAGGAAAACCCCAGTTTTAAGCGAAGAACTATTCCTGCAGGTATCACTTTTCAATTTCAGAAACCAGGGCTTTCTTTACTCTATACACCGCTTGAGATTTCGTATTTAAACAGTACTGCAGATCCCGATTTCTTGGCTAGTTTAACTGCTGTTAATGCTGCGTTTGCGACCAAAGTTTTATTTACTCCATTGTTCATTGCTGCTTCTAAAATTGGCTTTGTTCACAGCACCAATCTTTTTAAGCGTACAGATAATAATTTATATGTTCGAGCGGCCATGGAAACCAGTGGCAATGCGCTGCGTTGGCTGAGCGCGCTCAACGATCCAAATTTTAGCTCAAATAAGACCTATTCAATTTTTGGAGTGCGCCTGAGCCGATATGTTCGTGCTGAGTTTGAAATGAGATTTAAGAAAGACATCGATGAACTTAATACAGTAGCTTTTAAAGTCAATACGGGCATAGGAATTCCTTTTGGCAATGGGGAGTCTAATGTCTTGCCTTATGATAAGCGTTTTTTTATTGGGGGAAGCAACAGTTTAAGAGGCTGGCGCCCGCGAAGATTAGGTCCGGGTGATGAGCCCACATCTAACAATATTATTGATAAAGCCGGAGAATTACTTATAGAGGCAAGCACAGAGTATAGGTTCACTCTTTTAAAGGATTTGTTCTACGGGGCTATTTTTGCTGACGCAGGAAATATTTGGAATGTGAATCATAAAAATACTCAGGTGGGAACTAAAGGGATATTTGACCCAGATACCTATTTGCAAGAAATGGCTTTTAATACGGGAATTGGAGCCAGGTTTGACTTTGGTTTTTTCTTGTTTCGCTTGGATTGGGGTTGGCCCTTGCATGATCCAACGAAGCAAAATGGAAGCCGTTGGTTACTCGACAATATGCTTTCTGTGGATTATATCGAGAATGAAACGGCCATTACCATTGGAATTGGATATCCCTTTTAATTAAATTACGAATTTATTAGTACATTTGAAAGGCACGTGAATACCTATGATTTAAAAAAGTATTTAAAGTTTTTGCTCTTATTAATGGCAATCACTATAGGTGCATTAACCCTTTATTTTAGTAATGCATTAGCCAAAGAAATTGCCTTTGAAGAAAAGAAGAAAATTGAGATATGGGCCAGTGCGATTACACAGTTAACTGCAGGTGGTTTAGAGGATGGAGATCAATTGGATTTAACATTTGCGGCAGGAGTAGTTAAAAGTAATACAACTATTCCAGCATTGGTTGTAAATGAATCGGATGAAATATTGAGTTATATCAATCTCGACTTGGAAAATGTAAAAGATTCAATACATTTTTTGAAGAAAAAACTATCTTCCTTTAAGGAATTAAACGAACCAATACTCATCGATTTAACCAACCAAAAAGTCTACTTTGGCGAAAGTAATATTTTACGACGCATACAAAACTATCCCTTTTACGCTCTAGCACTGGTGGGTCTTTTTGTACTTGTATCCTATTTTGCTTTCTCTTTCAGTCGAAGAGCAGAAGAAAATAGAGTTTGGGTAGGATTGGCAAAAGAGACGGCACACCAATTAGGTACTCCCATTTCCAGTTTAATGGGTTGGATTCAATTTCTTGAACTTGAGCTTGGAGAGTTGCCCAACGATGCAGTGAAGGAGATGGAGAAGGATATCGATCGTCTCAAAGTAATTACGCAACGCTTTTCAAAAATCGGAAGTGAGCCAGAATTAGAAATCACAGAAGTAAATGGTCAGATTAATGCGGTTCTTGATTATATGGATTTAAGATTTGGCAGAAACGTAGAGATTATTCGAGACCTCGGGGTTGATCCAATCTATGTGCCCCTCAACAACAACCTTTTTCATTGGGTTATAGAGAACCTTGTTAAAAATAGCATTGACGCTATGAAAGGGAAGGGCCGTATTATTTGTCAGTCATACATAAAGAATAACCACTTAGTTATTAATATTGAAGATAACGGGTCGGGCATTCCATCCAATCGATTTAAAACAATATTTAAGCCCGGATTTACGACCAAAACAAGAGGATGGGGTTTGGGTTTATCTTTAGCTAGTCGCATTGTAAAACAATATCACAAGGGAGATATTTTTGTTCGTGGCAGTATACCCAATAAAAAAACAGTCATTTCTATTGTTTTAAAAGCATCTAAAAAATTGCTGTAGAATTAGAGGTGTGATTCTTAAGTTCAAGAGTAAACTTTACTCCTTCATTTTATTGAATTTTCTGGCTTAGTTCTAATCCCTATTTTTGTGATATGATTCAACGTGTTCAAACACTCTTTTTATTCGGCATTTTCGTTTGCGGACTTTTGCTAATTTTTATAAATATACCTTATGCTCAAATTCAAGGATTCCCCGAAATAAATTCATTGAGTTTAGGTACGAAGTATCAAATTTCTTCCTCAGCAACCGGCGAAGCAATAAAAACTCCAGAGCTTTATTATATGCTTCTTTTGGGAAGTTTGTGTTTGATATCTTTTCTTAGTGTTTTCTTTTTTAAAAACCTGGATTTACAGCGAAAAGCAGTCCGTTTAACAACGCTCTTTAGTTTATTGGTTCTCATTTACCCTTTCATCAACATATCTATAATAGAGCGTACAGAGTTAAGGATATTGCCCGGTTTTGCGTTGGCTTTGCTGCCACTCTTGTTTGCTTTGTTAGCCTTGAGAGCGATTCGTAGGGATAAGGCACTGTTGGCAAGTATGAACCGAATTAGATAATGAAGACGAATATATATATCATTGGATTGCTTTTTTCATTTGCGCTAAAGGCGCAGGTTACGCCCTATGAAAAATCAGGTAAAACAAAAACTGCTACGTATCAAGAGTGCGTCTCATGGTATAGAGATTTTACGAATACATATAAAGAATTTGTTCTAGACTCCATGGGTAGGGGTGATAATGGAGATATGATTTATGTATGCAGGTACGCCGATTCAGATCCGAATATTGAATCCGTAAAAATGCTCATAAATAATAATATTCACCCTGGCGAACCAGAAGGGGTAGATGCGAGTATGCTCCTTCTAAAAGAGCTTGTTTCAGACCGGAGGTGGCAACCGATTTTAAAAAGAGTGGGATTAACTATTATCTGCCAGTACAATGTGGGAGGAACAAGCAATCGCAGTTGCTGTAGTAGGGCAAATCAAAATGGTCCTGTGGAAGTGGGGTTTAGGGGCAATGCTAAGAATCTTGACTTAAATAGGGATTTTATTAAGATGGATAGCAGGAATGCACAAAATTTCGTTCAATTTTTCTCAGACAGTAAGTTTGATATCATGGTAGATAACCATACGAGCAATGGAGCCGATTATCAATATGTTTTAACCAGTTTTGTAAGTCGCCCAGAGAAGTTGCACAGAAATTTAAGAGGGATCGCTCAGGAGCTCGAAAAGACTGTTAGTGATAAGCTTGTTGAAAAAGGCTGGCCTAATGCTCCTTATGTTCAAAGTTTGAAAGCAACTCCGGATAATGGGATTGTTGCATTTTGGGAATCCGGTCGGTACGCAACTGGTTTTGCAGGCCTTCATAACTGTATTGGATTCACTGTAGAAACGCACATGTTAAAGCCTTTTGCAGAAAGGGTAGAGGCGACCAAAGCTTATATGGAGCAAATGATGATTGCAGCAGCAAGTAACTCAGGGAAAATACGAGCTGCAAAAAAAGAAGCAAGTAGTAGAAGGAATGGAGTAAAAAAAATATATCCCCATTGGGAACTCGATACCCTTAATTATGGCACTATTGATTTTTTGGGATATAAATCTGGGTATAAGAAATCAAAGGTAACCGGCAAGGATCGCTTGTATTATGATCGGTCTCAGCCTTTGAAAATGACTATTCCGTACTTCAGCCATTATTATCCCTTAGATAGCATTACTTTACCTAGTGTATATATAATTCCAATGGCATGGGAGTCTGTTATTCAAAAATTAAAGATTAATGGAGTGCACATGCGCAGAGTGGGCATGGATACTACTATGCTTGTGAAGGCAAAGTATATCGAATCGTATGAAACTGTTAGCGCTCCTTATGAAGGTCATTATTTGCACTACAATATCAAAACAAGAGACACGCTTATTTTTAGAAATATTAGAAGGACAGATTATATCATTAAAATGAACCAAGAATTAGCGCAATTTATTGGTTTGGCTCTCGAACCTGAATCTCCTGATTCCTATTTCGCATGGAATGAATTTGATGGGGTTCTGATGCAGAAGGAAGGCTTTAGTTCTTATGTTTTTGAGGATTTAGCTGAGAAATTGCTCAGCGAGGATGCAACACTTGAACAAGCTTTTTTGAATAAAAAGAGTCGTGATCCGGAGTTTGCAGCTAATTCAAGAGCGCAATTGGATTTTATTTATAAGAGAAGCAGATATTATGAGCCAACTCATAACTTGTATCCAATCTATTCATTAGACCTAAAATAAAAATCAAAAGGCTCAATTTCTTTGAAGGCTTGCAGAACGTATCTGCTATTCGTCTTCGCCAAATGTGGCAATTAGAGAAAAACGAAGTTGTCCTTGCAATGGATGTTGAGAAACTAGAGGGATTAAATACGCTCCATTAATCTGAAGCGTTTTATAGTTAATTCCAACACCAGCAGTCACATATTTTCGATTTCCTTTCGTTGCTGCCTCATAAAACAAACCTGTTCTAAGCGCAAACTTCTTATCATACCAATATTCCATGCCGAATGAAAAGGTATATTCATTTAGTTCTTCTCTTGCTCCACCTGGGGCATCTGTAAATGATTGTACCATTCCTTGAAGGGGACTTACGTTTGGATCTTGACCTTGAAATACCAAGTTTTGATTTGCATCTAAACTGTCGCCTCCCATAAAGTTTTTCAGGTAGTATGGACGGGTCGGAACTAAAAGCTTGTTTACATCAAAGAGAAAGTTGATTTGTTGAAAATCATCAATGTCTAATTCTAGGCCAGCTCCAATTTTTAAATTCGTCGGAATGAAATCTTTCTTTTCACTTGTGGTGTAGGTCATCTTAGAACCAATGTTTTGGATATTGGTACCAAACTGCCAGCGGGCATCTTTTCCACCTATTTTTACATTGCTTTTATATAACAAACTAATATCACCAGCAATACTTGTACCTGGGTTAGAACTACTCCCTGAGCTTGTTCTATTGCCCAGAAGGTTGCTATAGATGTATCTCAAATTTACACCCATAGAAAATTTACGGTTAAATTTTAGAGCGTACATACCATCTATGGAGAATTCGTTTGGTCTAAAGTTACCCGTTGGGTTTCCAGTTATATCCGTAAAATTGATATCTCCAAGAGAGAAGTATCTGAAGCTACCTCCGACCACGCTCTTATCACTTAATTTATAGTACCCCGATAAATAACTTAGTCCTACATCTTTAACTAATTTAGCAAGCCAAGGCTGATAAGATAATCCTAATTGGAACTTTTTTTCTGCATTCACTAAATTAGCTGCATTCCAAAAAACACTGTTGGCATCAGGTTTAAAAGAGGCAACACCTGCTTCACCCATAGCACCCATTCTACTATCTGGAGTTATCCCTAAGAAGGGAACCATGGTAGTAACCGTATTTATTTGACCTGAAATCTGCTTTGAGCTATTGATTTGGGCTTTAGCAGAAGAGGTTGTTATGATTGCTGCGCTTAATGCGATGAAATATTTATTCATATTTGAAATGAAGGCAAATTTAATATAAAAAACTGGTTAAGCTAATTATTGAAACTTACAGGCTTTGTATTGGTTGAAACGGCGCAAAAACTAAATTATTCTGTTTGAATTAATTCTTTTTGACAATTTTACCTGAAAAGGATGTTGTAGCCCCGTTTGGAGAGTTAAGAATAACTTTGTAAAAGTAGATGCCTGCGGAAACAGCACCTCCATTTTGAGTCCTCCCATCCCATTCTAATTGGGAATCGACGTGACTTGTGTTTTTTAAAGAAACATTGGTTTTAGATACAACAGCACCTAGACTGTTTAAGATAAATAATTGAGCATTTAAATCTTGTCCCGCATAGTTGTGTTTAATTTTAAACTGTACCGTGTTCCAAAATGGATTTGGGAATGGCTGGTGCTCTGACACGATTAAGCTTTGGTCATCTACCACTTCAAAACTCGTTTCAGCGCTTCCTAAATTGTTATAAATATCCCAGGCTTTTAATTTTAATTGATGTTTCCCCACACTTATGTTTTCCACTGGAAAGCGAACCTCTCCTTGAGTAAATGAGTTTTTATCGTAGGTAAAGTAGTTGTTTAAATTAAATGTTCGTTCGTTCGGTGTACCCTCATCGATAATTGCAGATATGTTTCGCCCAATCCCGTTACCTGTGGAATTAATTCCACTTACATCTGATATCTTTCCTAGAATGGTACTGTTTTTATTGACGATATCTCCATTCTTAAAGCTGTAATCATTCATTAAAGGAATAATTTTTGGTCCTTCATCATCCGTATTCGTATTATCGATGGACGAACCAACTAAAATATCTCTAAAGCCGGCAGCATCGGTAATGGTGTTATGAGCATACAAGTAGATGCGTCCTGCACCAATATTGTAAGCGATATCTTTTGGTATTACGAATCGCAGGGTAAAATCTCCATTAATAACGTCTACTTTTCCTTTAAAAACTACACTGTTCCGTAAGCTGTAGGGCAATTCTCCTCCCACATTGTCATTATTCAATGTTTTTAGCTGACTTACTTTGTCATAAATAGTAGCCCAGAGTTCGCCATTGAAATCACTCATCTTACTATTCGTTTTATCCGTTACATGGCCTTTAATGGTGGCCAGAGAAAACGCTTTTAAAGTATCTGTGCTACTCAATATGTATGTTCCGTTTATAGAGTCAAGGACAATGTTGTTCTCAGGAAAATTAGGAGTCATGCTAGGGTCACCTAACAGACTAAATTTCATATCCTCGGAGGTAACAGATGGTCGATTTTTTAATTTTTTATAAATGCTTCCCAATGATTTATCGGATTCACTCCAATCTGGGAAGCCATACTTATCCCAAAAGCTTCTATTGATGATTGAATTTCCAGAAACCCATACCAAGCGGGTAGTAGTTAGCATGGCTATGCTTCCACCATCTGGATTAAAGAGAGCCATTTCTCCGCCACTTTGAATGGATGGATCATCGTTTCGGCTAAATTCGCAAGTGGCTGTAAAGAAAACGGGGTAATTTCCATTGGGTTGTTTCCAGCCATTGATGGTTGGAATGTCGAGAACAGATTCCTGTGCCCATCCCCTTTCTCCTCCATGGCCAATGTAATTCATAAAAAGGCAGCCATTTTGAACATTGAAATTCAGATCTCTTTGCACATCTGGGTATTCCTCCTTATTGCCGGTAGACGTCTGCTTGTAGGCATCCATGTATATTTTATTCACCCCAAATTGGGGGTGTTGGGCATCTAATTTTGCAGCGGCAAATTCAGAATCAAAATGGAAGTCTCTTTCGAAACTCTCATCTATATCATCGGCTACAAAGGCAATGTTAGTTCTCCAAGGACCTAGGGAGCTTGGGCTTTTATATCGCTTCAGTTTATCAACAAAAATTTGAGCTTCCTCTACTTTTCTCGCAGGAATTCGTCCAACGGAAAAACTCATTTTGTTCAGCCTATTGGACGTGTTAGGGATGCCAGCGCCTTGCGCAGTGTAGGCAAAAAAGTCATCTGTAACAAAATTGCTCGTTTTCTGATGGTAAGGAGATATGTAGTTGGGGATTCGGTTGGTGTTATTCTGCAAACGATTCTTGGGGTCATATGAAGTGCTACCTAAGAGAAGTACAAAGGTTAATTTTTCTCCATTTGATCCTGTTTTGAGATACTCATTTCTCAAATAATCTCGAATAGCTGTTATGTCTTGCTGTCCCGTACTAAACTCTCTATATATACTAGCCGGTGTTACTATTTTAGTGCTCAAGCCTTTCGATTCTTTGTAATTTTTTAGTTCTTCAGCTACCGAAGCATATTCCTCTGGGTATATAATAATTAACTCTTTAGGTTCTTCAGCACTAATATTTTGGTTAGCTACAGCGCCCTGAAATATGGGTTTTTTGAAATCTGTGCTTGAGAATAAAGCCAATTTGGAAGGGTTAAAGTCATTTTTATAATTTACATATCCGGAGGTCCCCGTTAGATTCAGTGCCAGAGATTGGATGTTGAAGAGGTCTTCAAGATTCCATACTTTAAAATCAGTCGAAATTCCAGAAAGGGCAAATTCTACTTCATTCTCCTTGCTGGCTTCTCTTTTTCGAATGAGAGTAAAACCATCGATTTGCTGTAAATCTTGCTCTGCTTCAAGTTCTATATAGTCTAAGAAAGCATGGGACTGATTGTTGGATTTAAAGATATCTAAGGAAAAGTCAATTCTCTTAGAACTAATGTTGGAAGTAAAGGACTGAAAGTGCTTAATGTATTCGTAGCTGTCTTTATTGATGGGAACTAAGGTAGCATTTCTGATAGCTCCGTTGATAGAGTATTTCATGGTAGAATTACTCACATTAGTTACATTAAATATTTGAGTTCTAATCTCAGCTGTATCTTTAAGGTTCTTAGGTAGATTAAACGTTAAATTCAAAGAATTGCTATTTAAACCAACGGATTCTCCAGCCCAAGATCTGCCCATGTGCGCGGGATTAACGAGATCTATGTCATGGAACCAAAGATAGTCAGATTCGGTATATACAGCTGTTGGTCGGTTGCTTAGACTTGGGATATCTGATATTCGTTTGCCCGTATTTGATCCAATAGTTATAAAATAATTGGATGCATCGGAATAGATGTTTTTACTATGTCTATAATCCGTTCCATTTATTTCCCATTTATCTGGCGATTCCCCATAAAACAAAATGTAATCATTTCCATCAATTTTATTGTTTCCATCATCGACCACTTCAATAGAGATTTCTCTTAATCCCAAGGGTCTATTGTCTATTATTTCGGAAAGCATTCCTCCATGGTGAGAGAAGATTTGAATTTTGTCGGCCTCTAATTCTGAGACATTAAATCCCATGTTTAAAAAATCTTGAAAATCAATTTTATAAATGCCATTTTCGACAACACTAAGTTGATGCCATTTCCCCTCTGCTAAGGGGGAGTTCTGTCCATGTGCTCTTTGAGTCACTAAAAGAAGGACGGATAAAACAAGTAATTGGATTATTCTCTGTTTCATTATATCTGGGGCAAAAAATTTAACTTTTGACTTTTATTCATTTTACAGCTACACCTAACTAACGTCAAAGGTAAGATTATATTTTAGGCCTTTTTTCAAGGTATTGTAATAAAAAAAATGACTTTTAAGTAATATTTTTAAGTTAGACAACGTTTTATTTCGTAATTTTGTCAAGATATAGGTATGAAAAAACTGCTACAACTAACATTAGGAATCGTGAGTTTTGCGTCGTTTGCTAATTTACAGGCTCAGGATCCTGAGTTATCCCAGTTTTATGCATCCCCGGTATATACAAACCCAGCCTTTACTGGTACAGCGGTTTGTGAGCAAGGGTATGCCGCGGGAAGAGCCGCTTTAAACTACAGAAATCAATGGCCTGGTTTGCCAGGAACATTTAGAACTTTTGGAGCAAGTTGGGATCAGCATATGCCATCTATAGGAGGTGGGGTTGGTGCATCTGTTTTTAGAGATGTAGCCGGTTCAGGTCTGTTAACCACTACTACGGTGAGTGGATCCTACTCGTATCTTTTGGCGCTTCGTGGGAGAAGGTCAAGAAATCCTTTCTTTATGAGATTTGGTTTACAAGGAGCTTACTCTTTCAAGAGTATTGATCCTAATAAATTGAAATGGGGCGATCAAATTGTTGCCACACAAGGATTTGTGAATCCTACGGGTGAAAATCTTCCATCAACAAATGTGAATTACCCAAACTTTAATGCGGGTGTGCTTGGATATTCCTCGAAATTTTATGTAGGCTTTGCAGCGCACAATGTGATACAGCCCAATTGGAGTTTTTATAATAACCCCAAGGAAGTTTTACCTATACGTTACACTTTTCATGGAGGGGCTGTATTGCCTTTAACCAAGAATAGGTTTGATGATGCGAATATTTCACCTAATTTTTTATTCATGCGTCAGCGAAATTTCTCCCAATTGAATGTTGGATTTTATGTAAACAAAGGGCCATTTGTATCAGGATTATGGTACCGTCAAACGTTTGGTCAATTTGCTAATTCAGATGCAATTATTGCGTTGGTTGGGTTTAGATATCAGAAGTTTAAATTTGGATATAGTTACGATTTCACCGTAAGTGATGGTCGTTCAGCCATTCCAAGTAGTCACGAAATAAGTGCGACCGTTGACTGGTGTGTTCCTCCAGGTCGAAAACCATTTAGACCTCTCAAATGTCCGGAGTTTTAGGATTGACAGAGGGTTAATTCACATTAAATGTACCATGAATGCACATTTTAGGCACAAATAAATTAGATTTGCACAATAATAGCTAGAGATATATCGTTATATGAAACAAATGAATAAGTTTTTATACGGAACAAAATGGTTGGTTATGGCAGTGATTACACTCGCCTTAACTTCTACTTCTTGTAAACAAAAAAGTACCAGTGGTATCACTGGCCAAGCATACAATAGCCCCAAGTGGGGAGGTTTTATGAAAAACCGCTATGAGGGTCAAGAAACAGGACCGGGATTGGTTCTTGTAGAAGGGGGATCCTTTGTTATGGGTTCAACAGAAAATGACTTATTGTACGATCACAGTAGTGTGGAACGTAAAGTAACCGTCAATTCTTTTTACATGGATGAAACAGAAATAAGTAATGTGTACTATCGCGAATACTTATTTTGGGTTCAACGAGTATTCGAAGAATATCCAGAAGTGGGATGGGCTGCTTTGCCAGATACCTTAGCTTGGAGAAATAAATTAGGGTTCAATGAGCCATTCGTAGACTATTACTTTAGACATCCTGCATATCAAGACTATCCAGTGGTAGGTATTAGTTGGAAACAAGCCAATGATTTCTCCGCTTGGAGAACCGATCGGGTAAATGAAATGATTTTAGATCGTGAAGGTGTAGTGAACTTTGATGTGATGTTGGATGCATCCGGAGACAATAACATGAACACAAGAGCTTATTTAGCCAATCAGTATGAATTTACTAAGGTGAACAATAGAAAGAAGCTCTTCAAAAAGAAATCTCCACTTAGAGATTATCGCCAAAAGAAAAAGAAAAAACAAATTCGTGGCCATGCCGCCATGGAAGATGGGATATTATTGCCTGATTACAGATTGCCTACGGAGGCAGAATGGGAATATGCAGCACAAGCAAATATTGGAAATACTCAATTCAACAATATTGAAGCAAATAAAATATATGCCTGGAACGATTATACCATACGTGTAAAAGATGGTGCAGAAGAAGATAGAGGTAAGATTAGAATGAATGTAATGGTAGGTAAAGGTGACTTTGGTGGTATTGCCGGAGATGGTCTTAACGATGCCGGTTTTATAACTACTCCTGTTTACTCTTACTGGCCAAATGACTACGGTTTGTATAATATGTCTGGTAATGTAAGCGAGTGGGTTTTAGACGTATATCGTCCACTTTCATTAGAAGATTACAGTGAATTTATGCCGTATAGAGGAAATGTCTTCAAAACGGTTCAACTTGACCAGTATGGCTATTTAGACGATAAGGATTCTTTGGGGAGACTTAAGTTTAGAAACGTTACTGAAGAAGAGAATGTAAATAGAAGAAATTATAAGAAGTCAGATAACATTGGTTTTAAAGATGAAGATTACTATAGCGATGAGTTAACTTATGAATATGGAGTAACGTCATTAGTAAACAACAAAGCTCACGTCTTCAAAGGTGGTGCTTGGAATGATCGAAACTATTGGGCTTCACCTGGTACAAGAAGATTCCTTGATGAGAAGCAGAGTACAAGTTCTCTCGGTTTTAGATGTGCCATGATTAGAGTTGGCGCACCTGTTGGTAACAGCAGAAAGAAATACAATAAACTTCCAAGCTCTGGTATTAACAAAAAGAGCAAGAAAAGAAGAAGATAAGATAAAAATTAGATTTTATTGATCTGTAAAAAAAGCCTTTTATCGCTAGATAAAAGGCTTTTTTTTATCCATGAGATTCATGGTATTTTGCAGTTTTAAATGTCTCTCGAATTATGAAACAGGTTTAAATCCTTCAAACCCATTCAAGCAATTTTTGCAGTAATGCATGCTTCGGCATAAGGTTGGGCCAAAAGGGGTTTGCATGGTGGTATTTCTTGAATTGCATAAAGGGCAAGGGGTGTCGCTTAGCACGTCTAACTCTATATATCCTTTATGTCTTGGCGGTGGGGCCAATCCATGCTTTTTAAGAGCCTCTAAACCCTTTTCTGAGATCATATTAGTGTTCCACTGTTTCTCAAAACTAGTGATTACTTCATTTTTAATATTTTCTCCATTCAATTTATCAGCTACCATTTCCTCCATTATTTTCAGGGCAGGGCAGCCACTAAATGTAGGTGTTAATGTAATTTTTACAGCATCATGTTCTATATCAATACCCGTAACAATGCCAAGATCTACAATAGAGATTGTAGGGATCTCAGGATCCATTACTTCTTCTAAAAGGGTTGTTATATGCGATTCTGTGAGTGTCATTTTACCAATCAGCCGTTGGATCTATTTGAAAAACTTCGGTCATTTCATCAAGAAGAGGTTGCAAATGTTCGGTATGTTTACCACTTCTTCCTCCATAATATTCTTCTGGATCTGACACCTGCGGAATCTCCAGTCCTGCTTCTAATATGACGGTACCCACTTCTTTTTCCCAAATGGTTCTACATTTCGCTTCACCAGAAAATATTTCTGCTTCACTGAGTTCTTTGTCAAACTCACTCGGTTCGAAAAGACTTAGGGCCATCGGATACGCTTTGTTTAGGGCATTTTGAATTCGAGTTTTACTTTCCTCATTTCCTTCGGCCAAATCTTTAATCCAAATATTGGCATGCATCGTATGATATTTTAACTCTCCTCTAAATTTTTTGCATACCATGGCTAAGGGTTCAAAAATGCTATTGGATAACATATCAAAACGAATTGCATCTGCATAATCATATAAAAAATGCCTTACCAATGAGAAGTCATATTCTCCAATGGGCTGTTCCACCAGCTGAGAGCAATGAAAACTTGACGCATTGCGGGTAAAAGCAACTGTGTCGGGCTCCTGTTCCCCCATTTCGTGGAGTATATTGTAAATAGCTAAGGATTGTCCAATCTTATCTTGGGCCATGCTGCTAAAGGCAATGTCTTCTTCTAGGATTGGCCCCATACCGGTCCATTCGCTATTTCTGTGGCCTATAATTAATAGATCATCAGCCATTTTATACAACAGGTGTTTTAGTCCTTCTACGTGTCTTTCGGTAAGTTCCATTACTTTGAGGTCCTTTCTTTATATTCTTTAATTCTATTTAACACTTTGTATGACTCTGGATTTCTATGAGTTTTCTCGTCCAGGGTATCAAAAATATCTGAGTCTTCATATTCTGTAGTTGCAATATCAGATGTTTTAACCACCCAAATATTCACACATTTTCCTCTGCGAGCATATTGTTCTTTTGCAAAAAGCACAGCAATTTTTTTATTGGCTGCATGAACAGAACCTACATGAACATGGTGCACGCCTCTTTTTGTTTGGGCAAATACTTCATAAGTCTGAAATTGATCCAGTTTTTTTAATACTACAGATTCCTCTGTTTCATTAATGGAGGAACGATTTACACGAGGGTCTAAGGAAACAATTTTCATATTTGCATTAACTCAAGGGTGTAACATACGTTTCCGATTCTTTGAGTAAGGCTTTGCGCACCCATTGGCCATTTTCCTCAGCAGTTCTTCGAACAGCTAGTCTCTCTGCATTGCAAGGGCCTCCTCCGTTAATTACACGCTTAAATTCTTCCCAATCAGGTTCTGTGTAATCCCACTTGCCGGTTTCTTCATTCTTTTTCAAATTTGCATCTGGAAGGGTTAATCCTAGATCCCATATTTTTGGAACATACATATTGAGGAACTGCTGACGCATGTCATCATTGGAAGCCATTTTTACTTTCCACCTCATGAGGGTTTCTGAGTGAACAGAATCTTTATCTGAGGGGCCAAAGAAATGCATGATTGGCGGCCACCATCGGGTTAAGGCATCTTGCACCATTTCGCGCTGCTTAGAGGTTCCTGTAGCCAAAAAGACCACATTGTCATGACCATATTTTAAATGGAAAGATTCCTCTGCACAGATTCGCTCTAATGCTCGGCAATATGGACCGTAACTGCCTCTGCTGTTTGCTAGTTGGTTGACAATAGCTCCTGCATCAATTAGCCAGGCAATCACAGCACTATCTGCCCAAGTTTTGGCAGGATAGTTAAAAACATTACTGTATTTACTCTTACCGCTAATTAAGTCATTTATCATGTCTTCTCGGCTTTTTCCTAAAGTTTCTGCTGCGTTATAAAGGAGTTGAGCATGTCCAACTTCATCTTGAACTTTAGCCATGAGCGCAAGTTTTCTTCTGAAGCCTGGAGCACGAGTGATCCAAGTTCCTTCAGGCAAGGAACCAATAATTTCGCTATGTGCATGTTGCTCGATCATACGAACAAGCTGCTTGCGATACATTGCAGGCATCCAATCTTTAGGCTCTATTTTTTCTCCTCTTGCAATACGTGCTTCAAACTCAGCTAATTTTTCTGGGTTTTCGCCGTCTACTAGGCTAGAGTTTGCTTTCTTTGGGTCTATATATGCGTTTCCGTACATGATTTATAATTCTTTAATTCCGTTTATTAATATTTTTGAGAGAATGTTACAGAGTTCCTCTACTTTAATCTCACCATCTGGCTTATACCATTGTTCAATGGCATTTAAGGAGGATAACACTGAAATAACTACCATTTTGTATGAGCTGTTTTCAAAATTATTATTGGACTCATCATCTTTTAAAATTCTTCTTAGCCCCTGTTCATACTCATCCCTCATACTCAAAAACTTGCTGTAATGAGGTTCGCTAAGGTGCTTCCATTCATATAAAAACACATGGGCTGCATCCATATTTCCAACCAATATATTTACATGGTTACTAATGAAAGTATGCAATTTATCCAAAGGCTTTTCATCACTTTTTAAAATGGTATTTAAACTATCAATAAATTTATTCGCCAATTCAAAACAATTATCCGTTAGGATATCCTCTTTGCCTTTGATGTGATTATATAAACTAGCTGCTTCAATGCTCATGCCAGATGCAATATCTCTCATAGATGTACCCACATACCCCTTATTTTTCATAAGTTTTATGGAAGTTTGAAATATTTGCTCTCTTCTGTTCATTGCAATTACATACTAACGTTTGTTAGTTATACGGCAAATATAGTAAATTTTGCTTAAAAAAAAAGAAACTTAATGAAAAGTGGAGGATAAGGGATGACTTATCTAATTATTATTTGAAAATTTTGTTCGTGCTAATCTCAGGTCTTCCGGTGTATCAATTCCTATGCCAGGAGTTTTGCTTTCAACACAATGAATGGCATATCCATTCTGTAGCCATCTGAGCTGTTCTAAAGATTCAGATAATTCTAAAGAGCTAGGTGCAAGGGCTGTGATCTCTTTCAGGATAGTACTTCGGTAAGCATATATTCCCATGTGAGCTTTGTATTTCTTTATTTCTTTAGTGTTATGCGGTATGACCGAACGGGAGAAATAAAGCGCAGTATCTTTCTCACTGCTCACAAGCTTCACGGTATCTGTTGATTTTGCTGCTTCATGGCTTATCAGATGATAGGCCGTTGCAATTTGGCACTCGGGTTGATCAAAACAAGCGATTAAATCACTTACAATTTTAGGGTCTAGAAAAGGTTCGTCCCCTTGAATGTTCACGATGATATCAGGAATGGAATCTAAATGATCGAGGCATTCTCTTATACGATCTGTTCCAGTGGAGTGATTGGACTGGGTCATTATTGCTTGACCAAAGGTATTTACATGGTTAAATATCCGATCGTCATCGGTTGCAACAATAACAAATTCGGCAGCTTTTATAGTAGATGCATTCTCTAATACCCGCTGAATTAGTGTTTTCCCATGTATATCTTCCAAAGGCTTACCCGGCAGACGAGTGCTTGCATATCGGGATGGTATAATTATTCCGAAGCTTTTCACTTAAGATTTAGTAAATTTTTCATTTTAAAAAAAATATCTGTGTTCTCATACACTCCTTGAAACTTTTCTGCTCCTGGCCCAAATGCAAATACAGGAACCATAATACCAGAATGGTGAGTATTATGAAACATAAGCTTCGGCTCAGTGCTTGAAGAATCGGAACCCATCAGTCCGAGTCCTCCTGTTTCATGATCGGCTGTTATGATTACTAAGGTTTCCCCATCCTGCTCAGCCCAGTTAATCACACGTTTCACACAGGAATCGAAGTCAAGCATTTCTTTAACCACGTAATCTCCATCATTATTATGTCCACCCCAATCAATTTGGCTTCCTTCCACCATAAGCATAAAGCCATTTTCATTTGTTAATCTATTCAGGGATAACATGGTGTTATCTGTTAAAAAAGAGCCTCTTCCTTCACTTATTTGTGCCGGATGGAATGAGGTATCATAAAACGCTATGTATTTTGAACCAGTTGGAACTGGTGTTTTTCCCACAGTTACTTGGTATCCTAGGTTTTGCAATTTTGCTGTGTCAAATACAGGAAATCCTCCTCCAGCGGCAATATCTATTGTTCCATTATAGAAATCCGAAGCAATATCCGCATGCATTTCTCTGTTGTACCTATGGGAATAAAAACATGCAGGAGTGGCGTGAGTTAGGGCACAAGAAACGACAAGACCTGTTTTCATTCGATTTGATTTAGCGAACTCAAAAATAGTCTTTGGGCTTGAGCTGTCTGGTAAAAAACTAATCATGCCATTATTCGTTTTGAACCCAGTGCTCATTGCAGTGGCGCCTGCGGCACTATCTGTAATAAAATTATCAGCGCTGGCAGTATTACTTAGACCAATGATTTGTGCCATTTCAAAAATATTTAATTGCTGTCCATTTAGAGCGTAACCTGCACATAATTGCGCTAGGCCCATGCCATCACCAATCATGATGATAATGTTTTTAGGGTTCTTTTTTTGGACTGGTGGGTTGCACTTAGCCAAACTAATGCTAAGACAAGCCATTATTAGCAATGATACATATCTCATTACTTCAAAGGTAATTCAGTTTGATCTAGTATGATAGGTTAGGGGGCTTCTATTTAAAAAAAAACTTGCTCATAAAAAAAGCCTCAATTCATTGAGGCTTTTTATTTTCTTTTTCGTAAAAAATTTTAGCTAACCATATCAGCATAGTCCGATGGACTCATCAAGGAGTCTAGTTGACTTGCATCAGAAATAGTTATTTTCACCATCCATCCTTCGCTATATGGCTCAGAGTTAATCAACTCTGGGCTATCTTCTAGAGCTGCATTTATTTCTGTAACGGTACCCGAAACAGGCATGTAAAGATCACTTACTGTTTTCACTGCTTCTACGGTGCCAAAGACTTCGGCTTCCGCAAGACTTTCGCCTTCAGATGGAATGTCAACAAAAACAATATCTCCTAGCTCACCTTGAGCAAATTCTGTAATTCCAATGGTGGCTATATCGCCCTCCACTAAAACCCATTCGTGATCTTTTGTGTATTTTAAATTATCTGGAAAATTCATACTATTTTTTCTTTTGCTTAATTAACTTAATCAGGGTATTTAACTTATTCTTAATATCATTGCGATCCACAATAAAATCTAAAAATCCGTGTTCTACTAAGAACTCCGAGCTTTGAAAACCTTTAGGCAAATCCCTGCCAATGGTTTCTTTTATAACTCTAGGTCCAGCAAATCCAATGAGTGCTTTGGGCTCTGCAATATTGAAATCGCCCAACATTGCAAAACTAGCTGTGACACCACCTGTCGTGGGGTGAGTAAGAATGCTTATATAAGGGAGTTTAGCTTTATTAAGCAGCGCTAATTTAGCACTCGTCTTTGCCATTTGCATCAAAGAAAAAGCAGCTTCCATCATTCGAGCGCCTCCGCTTTTAGAGATCATGATGAAGGGAAGTCTATGTTCTATGGAGTAATCAATGCCTCGGGCAATTTTTTCTCCAACAACAGATCCCATGCTTCCGCCAATAAAGGCAAAATCCATGCAGGATACCACTACTCTGTTTTCTCCTAATTTTCCTGTGGCTGTTCTACACGCATCTTCCAATCCAGTTTTTGCCTGAGCAACTTGAACGCGATCTTTATACGGAGCAGAATCAACAAATTCTAGGGGGTCGCCGCTAGTAATTCCTGTGGCTAGTTCTGTATATTTACCTTTTTCGAATAAGAGATTAAAATATTCCCTACTCCCAATTCTTTCGTGGTAGTTGCATTCTGGACAAACGTATAAATTGCGAATCCAATCTTTTGAAGGAACCAAGGTTTTGCATTCCTTGCACTTTTCCCATAAACCATCTGGGGTACTTTTCTTATCCTTTGTTTTGGTAAGAATTCCACTCAGTTTTCGCTTATACCACTTTTCTTCTTCGGTCATGGAGCCTGATTATCTAATACTCTTTATAAAAGTCGCTAAATTAAGCGATTGTGATATTTGAATCAAGGTAAACATCTTGAATAGATTTCAAGAGATTAACACCTTCATCCATTGGTTTTTGGAAAGCTTTTCTACCGCTTATAAGACCAGAACCACCGGCTCTTTTATTAATTACTGCAGTTGCTACGGCTTCGGCTAAATCTCCCGCTCCTTTGCTTTCGCCACCACTATTTATAAGGCCAGCTCTGCCCATGTAGCAATTTGCTACTTGGTATCGGCATAGATCGATTGGATGGTCTGATGATAATTCAGAGTATACCTTTTCGTGCGTTTTACCAAAATTTATAGCATTGTAACCACCATTGTTGGTAGGTAGTTTTTGCTTAATGATATCTGCTTGCAGTGTAACACCAAGATGATTTGCTTGCGCGGTAATATCTGATGCGGTGTGATAGTCTACGCCATCTTTTTTAAAGCCTGGATTTCTTAGGTAGCACCAAAGGATTGTTCCCATGCCTAATTCATGCGCCATTTCAAAAGCTTTGGCGACCTCAATGATTTGTCTGTTGCTGTCTTCGCTTCCAAAATAAATGGTTGCTCCAACGGCTCTAGCTCCTAAATTCCAAGCACTTTTAATATTGCCATACATGATTTGATCATAGGTATTGGGATAGCTTAGAATTTCATTGTGATTTATTTTAACAACGAATGGTATTTTGTGAGCGTATTTTCTACTACAGGAGGCCAAAACTCCAAAAGTAGAGGCAACTGCATTGCATTCCCCTTCTATTGCTAATTTAATAATATTTTCAGGATCAAAGTATATTGGATTTGGAGCGAAAGACGCACCAGCACTATGCTCAATTCCTTGATCTACAGGTAAGATACTCATGTATCCTGTATTGCCTAATCTGCCTTGTCCGTATATAGACTGCAGGTTCATAAGAGTCTGCGTACTTCGATTTGTCTGTGTAAATACATCTCCAATAAAATTTGCACTAGGTAAGTGTAAATGTTCTTTGCTAATTGTTTTACAAGTGTGGTTCAGCAATGTATTTGCGTCAGCTCCTAATAATTGTTCGATATCCAATCCCATTTTTTTTTAACCATGCAAAAGTAATGGTTTAGGTTGATTTTAGAAAAGAAGAAAAAAAAATAGATTTGGGTACAACATTTCGAAGGACTTATGTGTCAAAAAGACCTATAACAATAAATCCTAGGAAAATATGGATATTTGTAGAGAGATTAATGACAGACCAAGAATTGGTTCAGGGGTGTATAAACAGGGACGAGAAGTATCAAAAGATTCTTTGGGATACCTATGCTCCAAAACTTCTTACGGTCTGCCGTCGATACTGCAAGGATACATACGAAGCTGAGGATGTACTTATGGAAACGATGGTGAAAGTATACGACAATATTGGTTCTTTTAGAGGAGATAGTAAGTTGGGAACCTATTTGCGTAGAATTATCATTAATAATTGCCTGAATAAAATTAGAAGACATAAGCCGACAAGCTCCTTGGAGCAGGTTGATTTCTATCTTGGCAATGATGAAAAAATAACAGATAAATTAGCTGCCGAAGATATTATGAAATTGGTGAGTCAATTGCCAGATGGGTATAGACAAGTTTTTAACATGTTCGCAATTGATGGCTATTCGCATCGTGAAATATCTGAGGTGTTAAATATTAAAGAAGTTACAAGTCGTACGCAATACTCCAAAGCAAGAAAGGCCTTGCAAGAAAAGTTGTTGAAAGTTACGGGGAAAGCAATGTGATGAGTGAAACAAATTATTTTAAAGATCAGTTAGGGGATTATGAATCGCCGTTGTCTGAGAGAGTTTCCTTTGAGAAGGTAATTGTCAAAACAAATAAAAAAGCGGGTGGAGTATGGATGAATCCCAAAGCAATGATTGCCATAGGTTTGGCTTTAATCATTGGGACATCTCTTATTGGTTACAGTCAAAATAAACATTCTGACGCGAGTCATCCGGAAGCGATTGCCTCTGCACAAATTGGCAATTCTAAAATACTTAAAAAGACCATTGAAAGCAATACTAATGCGGCAGCTAGTTCCAAAAATAATCAGCTTGAATTATTGGAGAAAAGTGCCTCAATTGAACGCTCAATGACCTTGGAGGAGCAAGCAAAATTAAATGGGTTGGAATCTAAGTTAACGGCAGGAGTATCTGCTCTTAGGGTGAATAAGAGAAAGAGCATTGAGCCGGTAGTATCCATTGTCAAAAAAATGGAACGGGGGACTTTTGAGGCGCAGAAGGTTGTTCGTCCTATTCAGGAGATAATAAATCAGGAAATGCCAGGATTAGTTGCGGATACCAAAGATGATGCTTCCAAAGACTTAAGCCTTCAATTGGTCCAAGAAGAAGATGCTTCTTCCGAGGCTAAAGATATTGCAAGGATTGATGCTAAACCTGGAGCAGATTTAATAGAAGAGGCAAAGCCAAGTAAAAATTCAGTTGCTCTTTTAGATGCAGAAAAATTGGATAGCCCCGAAGCCAAAAGTTTAACGAAGGGGGATGGCCCTCGAGTGAGTAATGGGTTGAAAATTGAGTTTTCCGTAATATCCCTAGGGTCTAATGTTTACGGACAAATTAATGAAGATGCGTTTATCACTGGAAATCAAAGAAATTTTGCTCTTCAGGGCTTGCTTTCTAAAGAGGTTTCAGATAAAATTCAGATAGGAGCTGGAATAGGATATGGTCTCAATGAGAGCATTGGAAAGTATGAGTGGATGAATAAAATTGAAGAACAATTAATTACTTCAAAACAGCAGATTATTGTTCAACCAGGATTGCCAGATCGAATTGTAACCACCTACGATACCTCTTATACTACCAAGCTAGAAAACAGGACTTCTGACTTAGTGTATAAGTCAGAATACATATCCCTGCCGCTAGGCCTGAGATATAAATTGAAGGATTTTGGGGTATTTAATATTCTAGCTACATATACTTTTGAGCCCGGTTTACTGCTGGTTAATTCAGGTCATGTCTTTAATGCCTCTGAGGTGCTAAATACCACGAATGAGCAAAGTAACTCCTTAGTTATTCAAAATAAATTGAGTGCGAGACTGACCTATAACTTAGGTCCAAAATGGAGTTTCTTGGTAGAACCAATGTACAGCTGTACTTATTATTCTAAGAACGTTTTGAATACTAATAATTCATCTAAATTTGGAATGGGAGTTGGTTTAATCTTTAATCTTTAATGCGGATTGCATTTTACATTGCCTTTGGTTTTATCCAAATTGGTTTGTTTAGTCAGACCGCCCAGTTAAGCACAAGGTCTAGTACATTTAATTTTAATGCTTTAGGTCAAACAGATTTAAGAAATGCAGCTATTATTTTTCCGAGGGGAAGTGGGAATATTGCCCTTAAGCGTCTTAATTTTTGGGTAACTGGAATCAAATCGGGGAAAGATACTTTTAGCATTGGTTCGGATATATTTTCGGATCGATCCGATTGGGTCGAAGGTCCTGCACATACCACGGGGGACGAATTTATAGCGAATTGGCCAGGCTTTTGGCTCCTTGAAAAAGGAGAGGTTGAGGCGCATCGCAAAAACTACCAAAACATTAATTACATGCTGCCAAATAAAATCTCAACATGGCCTTCGAATATAAGTCAATTGGGCTTTCCAAAAACCTTGGCTGCGTATGTAGATGATGATTTAAATAGCATATATAATCCCTCAAATGGAGACTTCCCTTTTTTGTTGGGAGAAAGAAATCTGTTGTCGGTAGCCACCGATTCTTTTCGAAAAGGAGGGTATAAATCTGCACCAATACCTTTAGATATTAGCTTGCAATACTTTGTGTTGGACACGAACGCTAACCGAGTGTATTGTAGAATTACTCTATGCAATAGAGGGCTCATTGATTTATCATCCGTTCGCTTTAGTGCAATTTTAGATGGTCAAATTGGAAATGCCTTAGACGATGCAATGTTGTCCGATTCAATCTTAAATATGGTGGCCATAAAAAATGGACAGGAAGTGGATGCCGTTTACGGAAGAAATTGGCCCGCTTTAGGCTATGTTTTGTGCAATAGGGATTTAGGCGCAAGTATTTATATTGTAGAAGGGAAAAGCAATGTTTCTGGGGAAGCCACTAAAAGCGCTGAATTTTATCACTACGCAAATGGCATGTGGTTAGGAGGCACCTCGCTCAGCTACGGCGGAAGCGGAGTAGATGGAACAGTGCCTTCCAATTATGTGTATTCTGGTTTTTCTGATACTCAAAATGGAAAAGAACCTTGGTTGGATAATGAAAATATTGGAAAAAGAACGGTTGTGGCAAGCTCAACAAACATGGATATTGCTAAGGGAGAGTGCACGGTTCTGGATGTCTGTTACTTTATTTTACCCAATGCGCCAAACATTGATTCCATACGCTTAGAAGCAAAGCGTGTTATAGAGGAATACAATGGAACAGATTTTACTTTAGGTACGGGTAGTCCTCAAAAAGGAAGCATTCGTATTTCGACTATTTTTGCAAAGGCAGGAGCGCTCATCTCTTCAGAGGAACACCAATTGTTAAGCCCTATTATTTATGCCATGGATGGAAGGCGTATTTCTGTAGAACGGAATGGAGCCATCCAAATGCCTTATTCAAAAGGAATTTACATCATGGTTTCTTCGAAAAGTAAAACCCAGCGACTGGTAATAAATTAAGGCTCTATTGATACATTTGATTGCACCCTCTAATGTCCGAGTATTGAATTCGCCCAATTATTTCAAAAGTGCCATCGGGCCGAATAAATCCGAGGTCATCTGTGGCAATAAAAGAACAAGTACTCACATTTGCTAAATCTATAATATTTATTCGACCACGTTTATTGGCTTCTAAAGGCCTTGTAGGGTCATTTATATCCGTAATCACTACTTTCATCCAAGGAGGGCAGAAATATACGCCATTGGCCTTGGAATAGGCTTGAGACTGAAGCTCAGTCATCCCATATTCACCATGGATGCTTGAAACATTAAATTGGGTTTTTAAAATTTCATGCAATTCAGATTTTTGAATTTCTTTTCGTTTTCCTTTCATACCACCCGTTTCTATAATGGTAAGATTCGAAGGCTGCCCTTGAGGGTATTGCGTGGCAAAATCAATGAGTGCATGAGAAACGCCAAAAAGAATAACCTTTTCTCCTGCTTCATTTAACTTATTTAACTGGTTGTTTAGGCAATCAAAATTATGGATGTAAAAATCACCTCCTCTAGATTGGTCCATGAACGATTTTACCATGTGAACCAGAGATGAATTTCCCCTTTCAATATATCCGGGTAACAAGGCTAAAATATGATACTGTTCTAATGGACCATAATGCAGTTCGAATGCTCTTCGGCTGAGTTCTTCATAAAAAGAAAGGGATTCAATTGCATGATTGGAGATGCCTGTATTTGTGGTAGAACTGCTTTCAAAGATTTTCTCTATTTCCCAATCTCCTGTTTTTACTATTTCTTTTTTGAATTGGCGAATGGGCAAAAACCGAAAGCCTGCGGTATTTGGCAATGGCCTCGTCAATTCGCACCACCTAAAAAAAGTTGGGTTATTCCTTACTTGATTCTGATATACCTCCAAAGAAATTGTACTAAATTCGCTGTCTCCCATGAGTAGAATGCGATCTCTTATATCCTTATTTTTAGTGGTAGCTGTCATTTTCGGCTGCGAGAAAGAGAGTGATTCAAACCCCATTCCCTCCTTAGAATTGAAAGGGTATAATGTACTTTCAGATTCCTCTGGCAAAGATAGTCTTATCCAAATTTATTTGAGCTATCGAGATGGGGATGGTGACTTGGGCTTGGAAGACGATAATTTAGCTTACCCATTTGGATATACTGATCCCTATTTTTACAATCTATTTGTGGATTACTATGTAGAAGAAGGCGGTTTTTTTATTAAAAAGGCCAATCCTTTAAGTCCTACAAAAGATACCATAGCCTTTCATGAACGCATTCAGCGCTTAACTCCAACAGGTAAAACCAAGTGGGTTTATGGCGATATTACCTTATATATTCCCGCGTTTCCCTTTGGAATACAGCCAAAAAAAGTAAAGTTTGTGAGCCACATAGTGGATCGATCCTTAAACAAAAGCAGTCGAGTGAGCACTGCTGAAATTACTTTAAATCCATAAGTTTAGGCTTATACTTATTTACTAGCCATACCCCCAAAATAATGAGAATGGCCAAAATTACTTTGCCCACTGAAAAAGGCTCTCTATTTAAGAAGATAGCAATTAGGCCAGCTAAAACAGGCTGAAGATAAATATAAATGGCTGCAAGCTGTGGTGTGCTGTTTTTTACAGCAAAAGCGTTTAATTGATACACTACGAATGTGGTAAAGAAGAGAATGTAGATTATTTTGATCCATACATCCATGGGAATCGCGCCAAAATCGGTATGAAAGGCAGGCCATATGGCAAATGGAAGCACATAAAGAACACTAATTCCAAAGGTTGCTGAGTTCAACCTATTGGGGCTGTATTTATTTAAAAGAGGTTTTACTCGTACCAAGTAGAAGGCATAAAAAGCAGCATTTATGGCGATTAAAACATCTCCAAATACATCTCCCTGAGCAATAGATATTCCTCGATTACTGATCAATAAAAAGCTACATACTGAGGCCAAAAGAAGCCCAATTACCTGCAGTTTTTTTGGAGGAATTTTGTAGGTGCTATGTTCTATGATTGCCACCATAATAGGAGTGCAAAGCATGAGTACAGCCCCGTTAATAGGAAGGGTGTAGCGCAGACCATAAAAGAAGAGCAACATGTTTCCAGAAGTTCCAAGAAAAGCACATAAGGCTATTTCTTTCCCGTCTTTTTTCCAGTCAATTTTAGGAGACTTTTTCTTTATCTTAACCAAGCCATAAAACAAGAGCGCAGCCACTACAATTCTCATCCAAACAAATAGACCAGGATCTAAATAGTCTGGCATGATTTGACCTGCAAATGAAAATAGAATGGCATAAAATAGGGTTACCAAAAATAGGGCGGCATGAACTTTATATTTCATTATTCCCAGCCCTTCTCTCTTTTGATCGCATCATAGGCACGTTTAATTTTTATAAATTGTTCCTCGGCCTCGTCTTGTTCTTTTTCAGCTTTACCACTGTATTTATCCGGATGGTACAGTAAAGCCAATTTTCTAAACGCCTTTTTTGCTTCTTGCTCCGTAGCGTTTCGGTCTATTTTTAAGGTTTTATAATGGTGATTGCTAGTTGCACTTTGACTGCTAAATCCTGCACTCCTTGATTGCTCAGAGCTATAATACATGGTCCTTAGCCTGTAAAAATCTGCGGATTGAATCCCTAAATGAGTGGAGATAAATACCAATCCTTGAATCTCTTTAGCACTTATTTCTCCATCTGCCATGGCTACTCTAAATAGTACTTTTAGCATGTCGTAGCGCTGCGAATAGGCCATTTGTCCACGAGCATGTCTGCAGGTATCAAAAATGGGAACGGGGTTTTTTATATAGGACCTTAACTTTATAAGCAACTCAGCCGTTTTATTTTCTCCATAGGTCCTCAAAAGCAATTGTTTTATGGTACTTAATTCACTTTTTTTAGCAATGCCGTCAGCATTCATGATATGCGCTACCAAAACCAATAAAGATTGTGCAAAATCCATGGGATTATCCGAAAAATTAGAACTTTTTGAATTGCTATCCATACCCTTTGTAGAGTGCTGTAGGTATTCGATGGCGAGCCCTATAAGGAAACAAATAATACCTGCAGTAGGACCACCTCCCGCATAGCCAATAAACCCTAAAACTACGGCAATTTCAAATCTCATAAACTGTTATTCTCGGATAAAGTCCTTGGCTTGTTTCATTATTTTATTAAAAACAATATCCTGAATAACAAAAAAGTCGGAATCATTGTTTAATCGGGCAAAATATGAATCCGTTTCAAAATCTTTTAACTTTCCTACTTTATCTGAGAGTCCATAGGTTTCGCTGCTGACAGGTCTTCTAAAGACATCTAAATTATCTACGGTTCCATTGGTACTTGTAATTTTTAAATGAAACAGAATGCCTCCTTCTATTACCTCTTTCTTGGCTTCTGGATTGGTATTGATGCCCACGGTGGCCCCGCTCTCTCTGCTCAATTTACGGAACATATTTAAATAGGTTAAAACTGTATTGTTACTTACATTTTTTAGCGGTCCAGATTTGGTGTATAGACTTGCCTCCTCACCTTTATTGGAAATTGAAAAACTTTGTTCTGGTGTAAATGGCCAATCTACTTCTAGCAAAGCGATTTCATTGATGGGGTAATCGATGAGAACCGACGTTTTCCAATTATTTATATCTGTATTGAAATAAATATTTAGAGTGCCTGCAAAGCCGGGTATTTCAACAACACAGGGTCTGTCACTTCCAGGAAGATACATGTGCGTAGCATATCCGTCTGAGGTTCCTCCTCCAACAAAAATAGTTTTGAGTGCTTCCTCCCCATCGTAAAAAACAACTTTGGTGGCATTTAAAGCCATATCCCGTTCAATGTATTTTACTGCGGCATCATTTACCGGGTTTTTTACCTGTAGCCGGGGCAATAGCCAATTTAGAATTCTAGATACATATTGGGTATCTGTGGCATAGTTTTCTTTTCCATTGGTTACATTCCATTGGTCCGGAGCTTCTTTGGTTAAGATGATATATCCCTTGTCCGCATCATTGGGTGAGATGAAAATTTTATCAATTTTCTTTGTTTGTTCTCGAGACATTTTAAAGTCATCCAAGCCCATACCTGTGCTATCTGTATTCTTCCAAAATATAAGGGCTGCAAGCCCTAAGATTAAAATAAAAAGAATTCGTTTTCCTATCTTGGATTTCATAAAACTCATTGAGGCGCAAATTTAATCAATTCACTTTAGCTTGTGTTCAGAAACTTAATTTTGTATAAAATGTTTCGATAAGATGATTGTTTTATATTCGAAATCTTGAATATGCCTATATTTTAAAGGGTGCTTCTGTTCCTGTTTTAGGGAAGAAAGAATTTATGCTTCTTTGAAAACCCTTTTTTTAATCTATATCATGAGGATTGGAATTTATAGATTGTATCTATAAAAATCGTTTTTTTGTTCAATAAATGATGATCAATATCATATTATAAAATGTGGATATATCTCCTTTTTATAGTAGATTGCGGATCTAATTATGTCTCAAAAAGTTACACTTGTAGGAGGAGGATTGGCCGGGAGTTTACTGGCAATTTTTTTAGCAAAAAAAGGGTTTAAAGTTAGTATATACGAAAAACGACCGGATATGCGTGGAAGCGATTATGAGGGGGGGAGAAGTATTAATTTAGCGCTTAGTGAGCGTGGCTTGAGGGCTCTGCGTAAGCTGGGTTTAGACAAGGAAGTATTGGATATTGGAATCCCTATGAGAGGGCGTATGATGCATGATCTTCAGGGTCAATTGAAGTATCAGCCTTATGGGCATGATGGGCAGGCTATTTACTCTGTATCCAGAGGCTTACTAAATATTAAGTTACTGCAAATGGCGGATAGCATGGAGAACATTGAAATGTTTTTTGACCATGATTGTACCGGTGTAAATTTGGAAAAAGCAGAGACGAGTTATACCAACAAAGCAGGTGAACCCGTAGAAGATAAAGCGGATTGGGTTATTGCTACAGATGGCGCTTACAGCGCAGTTAGAAAGGCTTTTCAAACGAGTGGTAGATTTAACTATGAGCAAAAATATGAGGAACACGGATACAAGGAATTAGAAATACTGGCCAATGCCGAAGGGGACTTTGCAATGAACAAAAACTGCTTGCACATTTGGCCTCGTAAGAGCTTCATGATGATTGCATTGCCCAATCCAGATGCCACGTTTACCTGTACTGTTTTTATGCCGTTTAAAGGGGATCCCGGGTTTGATGACTTAAAGACGCGAAGTGAGATAGAAGCTTTTGTGACTGAACAGTTTCCTGATGCGGTGCCGGTGATGCCTAATGTACTTGACGATTTTGAGAAGAATCCGGTTGGAAGTTTAGTAACCATACGTACGTTCCCATGGCTGCGAGGAAAAACAGCTCTTTTAGGTGATAGTGCGCATGCCATTGTGCCTTTTTATGGGCAAGGAATGAATTGTTGCTTTGAGGATTGCTCAGATCTAGACTTTTGTCTAGGTGAAACGGATAATAACATGATGGAGGCCCTGGAAATGTACCAGGAGAGAAGGGTGAAGAATGCAAATGCAATTGCAGATTTGGCATTAAAGAATTTTACTGAAATGAGAGATTGGGTGGGTCAGCCCGAATTTTTGGCACGAAAGGCCATTGAGCATGACCTCTCTGAGTTGTATAAAGATGAATATAAAGCGCAGTATGAGTTGGTTACTTTTGCAGATGTAACCTATAAAGAAGCTTGGGATAGAGGTTTTGAAAACGATCGATTGATTGATCGAATTATTGAAGATAAATTGGAATCTAAGATTGCTGACAGGCCATTTATGCTCCGTCTTTTCAAAGAGTACTTGAGTTAGTCTTTGATGGATTGAGGCAATGGTTTGAATTTGCCACGTTAATCTTGATTTACCCCCATTTTTTCTTGAGTTCTTTTCTCAATGCTATCTACAATATTGGGATTAAAATCTGTTCTGTAACCACTAGTTCTTACCGGGTTTTCCTTATCTAAGCGGCTGGCTAAAATGAAACCGATGCCTAGTAGAAGGCTAAAAAAGAGAAGACTTACGATGATTTTGGATTTTTGTTTGGATTTCATATTCGAGTATTTAACTGGTATTGGCTTTCTATATCTTTCAGTTTTTCATAAACCTTGGGTTCTAGAAAAACACCTTCTTTTTCAGATTTTAACTGGCTGTAATGTTCTTTCTCGCCGGGAATAAGTATTTCTTTTCCTGCTATGGCTTGGCTTGATTTAATATGCTTGATCCAATCATCCATTTCATTTTTAAATTCTGAAATATCTCTAAATCCAGATATGTCCCAAGCCCCTACAAAATGACCGATGCCTTTGCCTGGCATGGAAGCCAGAGGAGCGAGGTAGGATACAAAAGGAGGCACGAATTTTCCGTAGTTTGCTCCGGAAAGCACTCCACAAAAAATATCGACCCAAGCGCCTAAGCCGTATCCTTTATAATGGCTATTTTCTATACTGCTTCCCAAGGGAAGCAGGGATCCACCTTTCTCCATATCTAAGGGGGATTTACTAATTTCGCCTTGGCTGTTTTGAACCCAATCTCCTTGGAGGTTTTCTTCGGCTCTTTTGGCTATTTCTACTTTCCCGTTGCTCACTGCTGATGTAGCCATGTCTAATACAAAGGGTATTTCTTTATTGCTTGGGACAGCCACGCAAATAGGGTTTGTCCCAAGTACTCTATCAGAGCCGTTTGCAATGGATACAAGAGGACTTGCATTGGTAAGGGCAAAACCAATCATGTTTTCGGGCAAGGCTTTCATGGCGTGGTATGCCGCGATGCCAAAATGATTGCTATTTTGAATGGCTACCCACCCGCTGCCATGTTTATGGCATTTAGCAATGGCTAAATCCATGGCCTTAGATGCGCTAACCAGGCCAATGCTACCATCGGCATCCAAGGTTGCTGTGCCGCCTTTTTCGCGAAGGACACTCAGCTTAGGAGAAGGGTTGATTCTCCCTTCATTTAAGAGTCTTATATAGCCGGGAAGGCGCGCAAATCCGTGGCTTTTTATACCTCGTTTATCTGATGATAGCAATACATCCGTGCAGATATACGCTTCTTCTTTAGAATAGCCTAAATGCTCAAATACTTGGTTCCCAAAGGTTCTTAATTTATGTTCTTCTAATCTCATTGGCCAAATGCAAAAGGTCTTGACTGTCCTCTTTTGGGGATTTTTAAATCCTGTAATAAATTCGATTTAGGTTTTAGGGTAAAAGTCCAGCTTTTATAATATCCACTTGGAACCCAATTAAAGGAAATTTGCCAGCAATGTAAATCTCTAGTTACATCAATTCGTGTTCCGTTGATGGTATTGGTTTTTAAGTCGTAATTGGTGTTGAAACTGGCTCCCCATTCCTCGGTCAGATTTATGCTGCCTCCTAAATTTAGGCTGGTGTTTAATTCTTTGCCTGGCCTAAAGTCATTGTTCATGTTAAAGTTTACGCTCCATGGAATATTAAAATTATAGTACCGGTCTTCGTATTGTGTTTCGGATTCTCCTTTTTTGAAAAGACTAGGGTTCAGCTGTGCTGTTAGCGATACGGTTGCATAAATAAATCGAAGCGGTCTTCGGATATTGTTTTTAATGAAGAATGCATTGATTTTTCTACCTCCTTGCTCATCATAAAATGACCATGAACCCCTAGAATCGATGCTTAGCGTTTTAAAAAGTTTAGTGTTAAACACTACGCCCAAGTCATTCAGCTGTAAAGAGTCAGCCAAAAAGTTGTATCCACTGGATAGATCAAATCGATTAATAATATTTACTTTTTCATACCGTTCCTTGGAGCTTGTATCGGTGTTCAGTTTTTTCCCTTGAAGGTTGTTGGAGAACCCAAAATTTAGACTTCCAGATTCGGCATTGGAATTGGCATTTCCCAAAGGACTAATAAGCTTACTATAATTTCTTATTTCACCAAAGGAGTCTTCATAAGTTCCAACCCAGTCTTTTGCAATCCCATCAATTTTTGGGCGATAGTTAAAATTAAGAGTGGGTGTAATGGTGTGACGAATGGCTTTCATCTTTTTAAATGGCAAATTTTGAAATGTACCATAAATATTTGTTGTTAAAGATATTCCACCATTATAAGATGGAGTTCTAAACAAGGAGTTTTCTGTGATGGTATCCAAATAATTATTGGGGTCTGTCGTTCGAACCAGTGTTTGTTTCTTAAAAAACCAATTTTCATTATAATTAATGTACGGGCTTAAATTAATGGCTCCCTTGAAGGCTTTAAAGTTGGCACTAATTGGGATGGAATGTCGAACGCCTGTTTGGAGCTTTTTGAACTCTTGCAAGCCCATATCCGAGAATAGGACACTATCGTAGGTGCTTAATTGGTTTCGAACATCTGTAACATAGCTAAATCGTATTTGCTCGTACCACTTATTTCCAGCGCTTTTCTTTGATTTGAAGGGCTGTAAACTGCTTAGGGAAACATTGACAGATGGTAGGGTTAAATTAAACTCCCTGGTATCTAAATTTTGATTGTGATTTATACCTGTGGTAAATGCGATTTTTCTCTTTAAAAATGCGGTGGAATACGAGAAACTACTTACCACTAAGTTGTTGTTTGCCGCTAGGAGATTCCTGCTATTTAACCGATTAAATGCGGCTGTTTTAAAATTTAGGTTTCCTCCAAGACTATGACCTGGGTGAAATTTTGGATCCCACCTAAAATTAGTATTTAATTCAAAATCTAAACTTCGTGCATAGTTAGGGTCGGTTATTTCGAAGCCTGAAGTATTAAAATGACTTACACTCAGTCCAATTTGACCTGAATACTTGTACATTTTTTTGAACTTACTAATTATCCCTGCTCTAAAATCTCCACTAAAGTACAGATCGGTACTTAGCGTTAAATCTGCATAAGGGCCCAAGCCTTGATAATAACCCAACTGCTGCAAGTAAAAGGAGTTGTTAAATTGATTAAATCCATAGCTGGGGAATAAGATTCCATTTCTTCTTCCCTTTTTAATGGGTGCAATTCCAAATGGGACAGCCAATGGTGTTGGTACATCTTCTATGACTAAATTAGCTGCACCAAATACTACTTTGTTATTCGGTAGAACTTTTATGTTGTGCGCATCAAAATAAAAATGGGGATGGTCTGCTTCACAGGTTGTTATTTTCCCACGTTCTCCTATAAAGCTTCCGTCTTCATTCTTTAGTACTTTGTTTAAATGAACGACAGCCCCCTCTTCCATTAGCTTTAGTCCGTAAACGCGCCCTTTTTTCAATGCGCCATTGTATTCCATGCTGTCCGATTTATATGCATCGTCCCCATCTTTTAGTTCAGGCAATTCAGTATACAGGCCTGCGGTGTCGTATTTTCCAGTGGCAACAATGTATTTTGTGTTTAAATCTATGGCAATGTAGCCTGCCTTTAAATCAACATCGCCGTAATGCAGTTCTGCCATCCCATAAAGATATACTTTGTTGGCTTTGATATCGTAGTGCAAAGAGTCGGCAGCTTGATATGAGATTATTTCATCTAAGCCCGATTTTGGGTTGTCCAATTTAACAGACGAACTGTCTGTTTCTTGCGATAGTATTGAATAGGGAATGACTGATAATACCAAACAAATGCACCTTATTAATATAAGAGTGGGCACAAATTTTAGTTTGGAATCACTTTTGTTTATCATTCGTAGACTTCCTTTGATACAAACATAGTACCAAATGAACGAGGCAAAATTACGCATTATGAAAAGGATAAGAGAGAAAGGTAAAAACAATTTATTCATATTTAGCTTGGCCTTATTATTCAACGTTCTCGTTTTAACCTCCTTTTCTAATCAGATTCCTCATAGTGGGGTGGATGAACTGAAGACCATCGTCCTAGATGCAGGTCATGGGGGGAAAGATCCTGGATGCAACGGTGCCGATGAAATTTGGGAAAAAGAGGTGACCTTAAAAGTGGTAAAGAAGCTTGGCAAGCTTATCGAAGACAGCCTTACGGATGTACGTGTTCTTTACACGCGGAAAACGGATGTTTTTATTAATTTATGGGAAAGGCCAAAATTGGCTAATAAAAATAACGCAGATTTGTTTGTTTCCATTCATTGCAATTCAAATAACAGTACATCTCCTAATGGAAGCGAAACCTATTTTATGGGTTTACACAAAAAAGATGGAAATATAGATGTAGCCAAAAGGGAGAACGAGGCGGTAAAATTTGAGGAAGATTATAAGTCCAATGAAGAATATGGCGGATTTGACCCTAATTCCCCAGAGTCTGAAATAATATTTACATTAGTGCAAAATGCGCATATGTCAGAAAGTTCTAAATTCTCATCTTTAGTGGAGAAGAAATCTCCTAGTTTTACTAAAATTAGATCAAGAGGAGTTAAGCAAGCGGGGTTTTTAGTTCTGTGGCAGGCATCCATGCCAAGTGTTCTTGTAGAGTTAGGCTTTTTAACAAACAAGGAGGATCGAAAAATTTTAAAAAGTGATTCCGGTCAAAATAATGCTGCTCGGGGAATTTTTTCTGCAATTTGTGATTACAAGAAAAATAAATCTTAACGAGTAAATATCTCTTTTTTTAAAGGTTAGAGCAAGCCTTGAGTCATGAAGCGTTTTATGAACGTTTTGAGTGGGTGGCATATAAGGCAAGCCAGATAGGCCTATTTGGAAACTATCGTGACCCTAAGACATCTAATAAATAAATGTAGAGACTCGATAGACTTTATGTAAGAATTTCATCAACACAGAATAGCTGAGATTTCCCCTATTTTTCTTAAAGTCTTTCGAATCATTTTTTTTTTGATTTTTTTTTGCAACCTTTTAAAATCACAACGTTTTACAAGCAATAGGAGACAATAGTTGATTTTCGATGACAATTAAATGACATAAAAGTTTCGATTTATTATGATTTTTTGTAGAAAAAGTGATAATTTGCGGATGCTTAGGACTTTAAAACTCAACTTAAGTCAATTTTTTAATACAAAATACAAATTAGAATTACATGAAAAATAAAATTACACGAACAACAAAAATTCCTAGAACAGGTATTAAGGCTTGGCTTCGGCTCTTGCCTTTATTGTTCTTAGGTAGCTTTGGCTATATAGCCCAAGCTCAAACGTACTGCTCAGCAACATCCTCTTGGGGTTGTGGTAGAAATGATGGTGGAGATTTAACTGATATTACGATTGATGATGCCAGTGGTAAAACTTTGGCTTCATGGTCAGGAACCTGTACCAATGGTACCAATTTTGTAGCTAATCCGGGTGCTGCTTTTGATATTACTGCAGGTGAAAAACTTACAATAACGATTAAAGCTCGACAGAATAATACTTGGGGCTGGAATACAAAAGTAGGAGCATGGATAGATACGGATAGAAATGGTAGTTTTTCAACTGCTGAGAATATCATGGATCCGGTAAGTGGACCTTTGAACAATATCGCGAGAGTTGCTAAAACAGCCACGATAACTGTTCCTTGCTTTTCTGCTGCAGGTTCTTCTAGGCTTCGGTTTAGAGGTGAAGCTACAAATGATAGAGAATTGAATTCAGGTAGAGGATGTGGTGCTATCCGTAATGGTAGTGCTGTTGATTTTATAGTTAACCTAAAAGTTGGAGCTCCTCCGGTAGCTAATTTTGTTATACCAACAGGTCCAAACTATGAACGTTCTTCAGTTATCTTTAATTCAACTACGCAAGCAGCAGCTTATGTTCAAACTTGGATATTTAATTCAGCCGATGTAAATGTAAATACAACGGGTGCCAAAGGTGAAGCCATTTGGAATACCCCAGGTGATTATAATATAGAGTTGAAGCAAGATTATTGCGGTGCTAAAGATTCCATCACGAAGAAGGTGACTATTGTAGCGCCAACTTCAACTCCTACAGCAGATTTTATAGCTTCTACAAATGAGGTAGAGCAATATGAAGAAGTTCAGTTGTTTGATTTAAGTTCGGAAGGTCCTTACGTATGGGCATGGGAAATAACCGATCCAGATAGTAATGTATATTATGATGCTGATCAAAACCCAATCTTTGAGTTAGATGTGGTTGGTGATTGGAATTTCTGTCTTACTTCAGAAAATTCATTAGGTGCTAGTATAAAGAAATGTAAACCGGCATATGTGAAGTGTATCCTATCTACAGAATTTTACTTAGGTCCTCAGAATTTGGGAGAAAGTAAAAACGGAACCTTGTATGATCATGCGGGTCCAACGGGAAATTACGGAAATGGACGAAAAACAAGTACTGACTACTTTAAAATATCTCCTTGTGGAGCGAGTGAAATTAACTTC